>JBDHQL010000005.1:0-25673 GCA_039807035.1 Chthoniobacterales bacterium | reverse complement strand
GTACTTTTTTTAGAAAACGAATGTGCTGCGGCGACGTGGCGGATTCAGCGACTTGGCGGACGTGATTACGTGCCGCTTTCGCAAGTGGCGCAGTTTTATGGGATGCGCCTAATGCCACGTGGAGAACGCGAAATGGTGCTGATTTCGGAAGGACGGATCATGGAGTTCACCGGAGGTTCACGCGAAGCGCGGATAGACCGCGTAAAACATTGGCTCTCCTTCCCTCCACTATTTTTTGCAGGAACGATGTACATTTCACGCATGGATTTATCGAAAACGATTAATCCCTTGATGCGTTCCCAGCGGATTCCGCAGCTTCAACCATTTCGCACTGTCGTTCTCGACCCCGGACATGGTGGTCATGATCGTGGAGCCGTTAATCGCAGCGGCTCAGAGAAAAACTACAATCTCGACATTGCCCGACGGGTGCGTGCGTATTTGAAGGACGCGGGGCTCCGTGTGCTCATCACACGCAAAGGCGACAACTTCATTCCGCTAGAAGGTCGTCCGGCAGCCGCCACACGGCTTCAACGAGAAGACCCGGGAACCATCTTTGTGAGTATTCATTGCAACGACTCCGGCCAACGTTTTTCACCAGCGACAGGGCTTGAAGTTTACTCGCTCACCCCTCGTGGTGCACCCAATAGCAATGATAACTTTTTAGAGCGGCGAAATTTTTCTAACGAATTGGGGCACGCGAAAGATCATGCAAGTCACACCCTAGCGACGGCCATTCAACATTCCATGCTGGGTCATGTGACGATGATGGATCGTGGAGTAAAGCGAGCGCGATTTGCCGTTTTACGACGTGCTACAACGCCGGCGGTGCTCGTGGAATGTGGATTTTTAAGCAATCCCCGTGATGCGCGTCTGCTCAATTCTGTCGAATGGCGTGAACAACTCGCCAAAGCCATCGCGGGTGGCATCATCGAGTTTGCGAAACTTTCCTCGTCAAAAAAACCACCTCGCTTGTTAGCGGACTATCAGGCCGCGCGACGGCAAGAAGGCGCAAGCGTGAATCATGATTTACTGGTAGGAATTAGTGCTAACTTTTATACGGGGATAGCGGCACTTGTCGGATGGCGAAACTTAGTTGCAGCACCTCTTAATGAAGAAATGCCACCCTTTCATTTGGAGTTTAATTCACCCGGTTGGGTACTCCTCGAAGCCGCCGCTGCGCGAGAAGAAGATGCACGAGCCGAAGCGCATGGCCCGGGTACTTCCATGCCGCAGAGCGAATGGCCCGATCCACTCCCACCCTATCCCGGCCTCACCGGCTGGCGAGGTGTGGCACCTCTGCGAAACGCGGATAAGAGATTTGAACTTTTTCCATCCGATCGAGGTCCCGTGCTTGGAGAAACGTGGTGACGTTCGGAAATTACAAAGCAATCACCAAGGTAAAGCCTCTGCACTCTCCGCGTCACGTTTACGCTTTTCTTCCTCCGCCATTTTTTGAAGGCGACGCATTTCAATGGCCTGCAATCCGACAATCGCTGCCACCGTCGTGAGAGATTCCACACCATCGGCACACGAAACAACGGCAGCAGGTTTGGAAAGTCCGGTGAGAATCTGACCGTAGGTGCGTGCGCCCAGAATTTCGGTAAGTTTTCCAGTAATGCTTCCGCTGTTGAGGTCGGGAAAAACAAGAACATTGGCACGCCCTGCGACGGTGCTTTGAACTCCCTTTGTACGTGCCACGGCAGAGAGAAGTGCCACATCAACTTCAAGCTCGCCATCCACCTCAACGTCCAAGTGCTGCGTAAGACATTGCTGTTTGGCCAGAGCGGCGGCTGCTGCAAGTTTTCCCACGCTCGAAAGAGTCGCACTCCCTTTCGTGAAATAACTCAATAACGCAACACGTGGCGTGTCGCTGGTTAGCTGACGACACAAATGCGCCGCTTGCAAAGAAATTTCTGCCAACTGATCAACATCAGGCGTGGGAATTACCCCACAATCCGCAAAAATCAAAATCCCATCGCTCCCGATGTCCGAGCGTCGCGTATCCACAACAAGACAACTGCTCACCAAATGCCCAGCTCCCGTAGGTTTCACCAAACGCAGCAACGGACGCAAAAACGCATTCGTCGGCGACTCGACACCCCCCACCACACCATCGGCACGCCCATATTGTACCATCATCGCCGCATAATAATTCGGATTCAGTAAAATGGCACGCGCGTTGGAAAGTCCGAAGTTTTTATAGCGGTCCAACGTTTCCAAATTGCGGCAAAAATCCGGTAAATCGGACGACGTTTCGGGATCGATAACGCCGAAATGGTCTAAGGGAATTCTTTCCTTATGCGCTATTTCTTTAATGACCGCTTTGCATCCGATAAGGATGGGGACACCGAGTCCCAGCTCGTAGAAGCGACGCCCTGCACGCAGGACACGCAAGTTCTCGCCTTCCGGAAATACGATGCGCTTGGGGTGACGGCGCAATCGTTGGTAAATATATTCAAGAAGTGGCATGGCAGACGAAGCGATCAATAGAGTGGCGGAGTTTACACGACGGCTCAAGCATGGAAGGTTGCAAGAGAAAATGTCATTTCACTTTGACGCAACATCCCCATGTTCCTTTACGCCTGATTCTTTATTGCTCGTGCCGCTCGTGTACGGCTGCGCAGACGAAACCAATTATTCCACGTTTTGCGAATCGTTTGCCGCGTGCTCAAGTAACGTTGTTCCAGTTCCGTTCGCTCTTTCATGGCTGCAAGTAAACCTCGCACAGAAAAGTCATCCGTTTCCACAATCGTACTCGCCACGCCCACCGCATCCGCATGGTGCGCATCACTTCCGGCTGTCATGGGCAACCCACGTCTCTGCGCATAGTCGAAAGCTTTTCGATTATGTCGCTTGAGCGTGATGGCCGCATTAAAAACCTCCAGCCCATCGAGCGGCAACGCATCCAACACATTTTCGTGAATACCTGCGCGGAACAAATCATACGGATGCGGGGCGACGCACATTCCACCTGCCTCGTGTGCAAGGCGACAAACATCTACAGCCGAGCGGCCTTTCAACGAGGGAGAAAGCTCGCATCCAAGGCATAGCAAATGCCCGTCGGAGGTAGTCACTTCCACACCCGGTATCACAAGAAATCCCTCCACCGGCAAACCATCCGCCCGCATCATTCCACGCTTCATCATGTAATTCACCGCTTCGCACGTATTGTGATCCGTAATCGCGATCGCATCGAGCCCCGCACGTCGGGCGGCGGCAATAATATCTTCCGGACTACTAACGCCATCCATCGAAAAAAATGAATGAACATGAAAATCAACCCTCAGAGGCATCATCGCATTTACGGCGCATGAGGGATTATTGCCAAGCGGAAACCCACCCTTTTTCCACCTTGCCCGACGGTGATGAGTAAGATGCAATCGAAAATTATGACACCGCTTGGCATAGATATTGGTGGCTCGGGAATTAAAGGGGCGCCTGTGAATCTCACAACCGGAGAGCTTCTCACCGAACGTGAGCGCATCCCCACACCATCGCCTTCGCGCCCCGATGCGGTGGCGGAGGTGATTTTGGAGGTGACCGCTAAGTTTCCAAAAGCAACAGGTCCGGTAGGCATCACGTTCCCCGGGGTCATAAAAAATGGTCGCGCATTCACTGCTGCCAACATGGACCATGGCTGGGTTGATTTCGAAGCAGCGACACTTTTTACCGCGAAATTGGGCCGCCCTGTTGCCGTCCTCAATGATGCCGATGCAGCGGGGATTGCGGAAATGCGCTACGGCGCAGGGCGAGGAATTCGCGGCACGGTGCTTATGCTCACGCTGGGTACGGGCATTGGGAGCGCTTTGTTTTTAGATGGAAAACTTCTACCCAACACCGAACTCGGCCACATGGAAGTGAGAGGCAAAGAAGCGGAAGAACGGGCTTCGGGGCGCGTTCGCGACGAAAAGAATCTCAACTGGAAGGACTGGGGTCAACGTGTCGGCGAAGTCGTCGCTTGCTATGTTGCGTTGTTAAGTCCTGACCTCATTATTGTCGGAGGTGGCGTGAGCAGTAAGGGAGACAAATTTCTTCCCACCGTGCAAGAAATGGCTAAAACCCCCGTCATTGCAGCCCAACTCCAAAATCACGCCGGCATTGTCGGCGCTGCTCTCTTTGCCTCACAAACTCTCACGTGAACAACGATCACCTCCTCGAAATTCCTGTCGCTCTTCCAAGCAACAGCTACCGCGTCTTAGTCGGAATGGACCTTCTCGCACGCACCGGCGAATTTTGCACCGCTGGAAAATTAACCGGACGTTGTGCCGTCATCACCGACGAAACCGTCGGACGTCTTCACGCCTCCGTCGTTATGGATTCGCTCGTAGCGGCAGGTTATGACGCTCATCTCCTGGCAGTTCCGGCAGGAGAAACATCGAAGTCCATGGCTGCCGCCGAGAACCTCATCAATCGTTTGCTGGCCGCTTCACTGGATCGGGGAAACTTCCTAGTCGCCCTTGGCGGCGGAGTTGTTGGCGATCTGGCGGGGTTTGTGGCGGCCATTTTTCTTCGTGGTATTCCGTTTGTTCAAATTCCCACCACCATCGTTGCGCAGGTAGATAGTTCCATCGGCGGGAAAACGGGGGTCAACGCACGGGCTGGGAAAAATCTCATTGGTTCCTTTCATCAACCACGCCTCGTACTCGCCGACACCACCACACTCGAAACCCTTCCCGATCGCGAATACCGTGAAGGATTTGCCGAAGTGATTAAACACGCCGTGATTCGAGATGCCTCCTTGCTTGATGCCCTGCAACCAAGTCAGCCGCGACGCTCACTTTCTTCCATCATCGCTCGTAATGTCAGCATTAAAGCAACCATTGTAGAAGCGGATGAAACCGAGCGTACGGGACAACGCGCTCTGCTCAATTTTGGTCATACCATTGGACACGCTATCGAAAATGTTGCGGGTTATGGTGCATTGCTTCATGGCGAGGCCATTAGCCTTGGCATCGTTGCGGCTTTGGAAATTTCCCGGCGAAAATACGGACTTCCCACACAAGATGCCGAGAGAGTTCGTGATAAGCTTCATGCTTACGGACTACCTTTGCAGCTTCCGAAAAACCTCGAGACCGACACGATTCTTGCGGCGACGCGGTATGATAAAAAATTTGACGCAGGGAGCATTCGGTTTGTAGTGACCTCCCAACTTGGGACGGCACGTGTCGTCAACGATGTGACGGAAGATGATCTTCGCATAGCAGTAGAATCGCTCCGTCCGTGATGCACCGCGTGCAGCATCTCTACATCCATATTCCGTTTTGCCTGCAAATCTGTCCGTATTGCAGCTTTTACAAGGAAATCGCGGGCCCGGGAAAAGCAGATCCTTTAGTGGATGCCATTGTTCGTGAGGCAGAACTTTTCGGGCACAACGCGGCACCGCGAACTATTTTCATTGGAGGAGGTACGCCCTCTGCACTTTCTGTAAGTCAATTAGAGCGACTTTTTTTCGGACTAAAAACGCATCTCGATTTTTCCGGCATCGAAGAGTTCACCCTCGAAATGAATCCGGCAACCGTCACGTCACGAAAAGCCGCTCTCCTACGCACCCACGGCATCAACCGCGTGAGCATGGGCGTACAAACGTGGAATGCGGCACTTCTCAAAACTCTCGGACGTGTTCATGACGCCACGCAGGTACGCACATCCTTTCAGATTTTGCGTGAGGCCGGATTTACCAACATCAATCTCGATCTTATCTATGGCATCCCGGAGCAAACACTTGGGCAATGGGAAAAAAGTATTTGCGAGACCATAGCACTCGAGCCCGAGCATATTTCCGCTTATTGTCTCACTTACGAAGAGGACACCGATTTTTTTCGGCGAAAAGTCAAAGGCGAGTTTCGGGAAGATGTGGAAAATGATGCGGCATTTTTCGAGCGTGGTGTGGCATGGCTTGCCCGAGGCGGCTATGCACAATATGAAATTTCGAATTACGCCCGCGCAGGTTACGAGTGTCGTCACAACATGGCGTATTGGGAGGGGGCTGATTATCTCGGCTTTGGCCCCAGTGCATGGTCCACCCTCGGCGAGCGTCGCTGGCAAAATGTTCCCGACACAGCAGCCTATGTTCGTGCCATCAACACCGGAGTTCGTCCGCTGCGAAATGAGGAGCTTCTCACGCCAAAAATACGCGCTGCTGAAAAAATTGCTTTTGGTCTGCGGATGAATATTGGGCTTCCGGAAAATCTCCTCGCAGCACATCGAGACTTGGTTGCACAACTTTGTACGGAAGGTTTGCTTGAGCAGAACGATTCGCACCTACGCCTCACCTCACGCGGACGCCTTCTCGCCGATGAAATTGCATCGGCTCTCATGGAGTGAGTGAAACTTGGGGGTTAGGGCTTCACGGCTTTTGCCTCGGCGGATGAAGAAGCGAGACTGCGACTGACGGATTGAAGTTTTGCAGGCAATCTGGGTGAAGCACCTTCGAGCGTTGAGGCGCGTTCCCAAGCTTTGAGTGCTTCTTGTTTGCGCCCGAGTTTTTCCAGCACATCCCCAAGGTGTTCTTCGATGGTGGCATCCGGTTGCATAAGCGTCCGCACCGCTTGCTCCAGCGGCGGGAGTGCTTCGAGGTAACGCCCTTGTTGATGCAACACCCAACCAAGACTATCGAGAAAAGCCGGATTATTGGGATCGTTTTGCAAGGCGCGGCGAATGTATTCCTCCGCCAAAACAAGATTTTCTCCGCGTTCCGCCCACATGTATCCAAGGTAATTGAGGGCTTCGGTATAATTCGGATCAAGGGCAAGACACGCCTGCAAATAACGAGCAGCTTCCGCATGATCACCCGCTCGCTCAGCCATCATGCCATGCTGAAAATGAAACTCTGGCGTAAGGAATGATGGCTGATATTTCGCGGCAAGGTCGGCGGCCAGATCAAAGGCATTGAGGGCCTCCCGCCAGCGTTGGAGTTGACCAAGCAATTGCCCTTCGTAATAGGGCATTTGCGGGAGGCGATTAAATTTCATCCGCGCTTCGCCGAGCCATCGCGTGGCACGGGCGATGTCGCCGTTTTTAAGACACAAATCCACCAATTCGAGATAAAGCCGCGGGTCTTCATCGTGCAAAACGAGCGCCTTTTCAAATTTGTCCACCGCTCCGGCATTATCTCCACGGCGCAAAAGAATTTCACCCTGCATACGATAGGCCGCTAAGCTGGCAGGATTTTCTGCCACAACGATCTCTAGCTCCTTGTAAGCTTCGTCATCGTGTTTAAGCGATGCTAAGGCCAATGCCAATTTCTCCCGCGAAACGGTATCCGATGGATCCAAAACCAAGAGGCGACGCGCGCATGAAATGGCATCCTCAAAATATCCGGAGGACGAAAAGAAATTCAGCGCACGCAACAGCACCGCTGCATCCTGTTGGGCTAACTCCACCGCATGTCGGTAATGCGTCAGTGCTACATCGGTAGCGTGTTTAATATCGGCATCTTCTGCGGCGAGAACTTGCCGCAAATAAAGATCGCCCAATCCCGCCCAAAACTCCGCCTGTTTCGTTGGTCTCGCAGCCGCCTGCCGCAACAATGCCTCGGCATCCGCCAACTGGCCGGTTGCCCGTCGAATGGTATAAAGCAGCTGGTATGTCTCGATGAGATCGGGCGCCAACTTGAGAGCTTGCGTGGCATAACGCGCTGCCAAATCAAATTTTCGCAAACTCACCACGTAAACCCCGGCTATTTGGAGGGCTAATTCCCCGGAATTTGGATTGCGTTTATAAGCATCCTTCAACACCGACAATGCCTCGGGTGCTTCGCCTCGGCGCAGAAGAATACCCGCCACCTGCCGCGCAAGAGGCGCGTTGGAGGGATCGAGATCGAGAGCACGTTGATAATGAAGCAGCGCATCATCCGGCCCATCATCTTCCGCAAGCGAACCCGCAGCGACATGCGCCATTGCTTCGACACGACGGTCGACGGCGGACGTCAGTACGCTCGTCGTTTGCCTGACGGGATCGGCAGGCAATCCGGCATCGCACGCCAGAGAGTGCGCCTGCGGTGCGGGAATAATGAAGGCGCACGCAAGCGCGAATCGGGCGGCGACAAAACGCAACCGGAGACGCACGAACATGGGCTTACAATAGCCCCTAGCTCTTGTAGCGCAAACGCTTCTTATGGCGATTAAGCTTCATGCGCTTGCGACGCTTGTGCTTGGCGATTTTCGCCTTCCGCCGTTTTTTAATCGAACCCATGCTGTACGTTAATAAACCAGTTTGTTTAGAGGATACTCTATGATGCCCTCGGCCCCGAGTGCTTTAAGCTTCGGGATAATTTCGCGGACAACCTTCTCATCGATGACTGTTTCGATAGCAACCCAGCCATCGTGAGCCAAAGGTGAAATCGTAGGATTCCGAAGAGAGGGCAATTGCTCAAGCAAATTCTCAATGTGAGCTTCAGGAAGATTCATTTTAAGTCCGACCTTATCGCGCGCCGCCAACGCCCCTTGAAGCAACAACAACACGCAGTCCATCTTCCCGCGTTTCCATTCGTCGGAGTACGCCTCGCGGTTGGAAATGAACACCGGATAAGACTCCATGATGGTTTCGAGAATGCGGAGTTTGTTGGCTTTAAGGGAAGATCCCGTCTCGGTGATATCTACGATGGCATCCACTAAGTCGGGAACTTTGACCTCCGTTGCACCCCAGCTAAACTCCACTTCGGCTTCCACGCCGCGCCGACGAAAAAACTCTCGCGTTAGCCCCACAGCCTCCGTGGCCACACGTTTGCCGGCGAGATCCTCCACGGTGCGAATTGGGGAATCCTCCGGCACCACAACCACCCAACGTGTCGGTGACGAAGTGGCTTTGCTATACGGAAGATCACCGAGAGAAGCAACATCAGAACCGTTTTCCGCGACCCAATCGCGTCCGGTAATACCGCAATCAAGAAACCCCTGTTCCACATAGCGGCTGATCTCCTGCGCACGCAGCAAATGAACGATCAACTCCGGATCATCCACCGTCGGGCGATAGGAACGACGCGCTCCTGTCACATGGAAACCTGCCTTGGCAAATAATGTCAGGGTTTGCTCCATGAGGCTGCCGGAGGGCAGGCCGATTTTAAGGGTGTTATTGTGCATAGAAAAAATAGGGCAAAAGTTCCGTGAGTTTATCCATGACTCCAATGGAACTCCACAGGCGTTTCAATACTCGGATTCAAACTACGCAGGACGGGGCATGTAAGGGCGGCTCGTTCCAAGGATGTTCGCTGCGGATGATCCGAGGCGAGCGGGATGTGAACATCTGCGGCGAGTCGCGCAATTCGTCGTGGCGCGTTGTCGGACATTTCCTTCGTGATTTCAATTTTCATCCCACTCAAATCCACCGCGTGATGGTCTGCGACAATGCCCATCACCGTCGCCATGCACGAGCCAAGAGCGGTTCCTACGAGGTCTGTGGGAGAAAATAATTCGCCTTTGCCATGATTGTCTACCGGTGCATCGGTGCTTAATTTTGATCCCGAAGGTCCATGCTGCGCCGTACAACGCAAACCGCCATCGTAACGTATGGAAACTTTTACCATGCGCCCATGGTCATCGCTTTTGCCGTAGGAGAGCGAGGAAAAACATGCATCCAAGGGCACCCGTAACGACGCCTACGGGAAGTTCTGTGCCAACAAGTAGAGTGCGAGCGACGAGATCGGAGCCTACGGTAAGCATCACGCCGAGGAGGAGACTTGCAGGTACAGACACTGCATGGGGCGCACCAACAAGACGGCGTGCAAGATGCGGTGCCATAAGGCCGACAAATCCAATCGTTCCACAAACGGCCACCGTCACCGCTGCCAAGACAGCGGCAAGAGCAATGCCCATAATTTGCACGGCACGAATGGAGACGCCGAGGTGATGGGCACTCTCGCCTCCGATGGCCAACAAGTCCAAAGGACGATGCAAAAACAGCGTGAAAATAAATCCCACCACAGCCGTAGGGAGCACGAGTGCAACAGCCGACCAACCTTGATTTGCAAAACTCCCCATAAGCCAAAAAAGAATCCCACGTAGAGCCTCCGGATTAAAACGTAGGATAATCGCCGTGGTGAAAGCCTGCGCCAACGCGCCAAGTGCCACGCCCGCCAACAACAATGAGGGAAGATCGGATGCCACTCGATGACGGCAGAGAAGAAGGACAAGCAACGCCACGGCAAGGCTTCCGCCCAAAGCGGGCCACGTTACGGAAGTCATTCCCGCCGCCAACGCTAATACGGCGGCCAATGCTCCGCCGGATGAAAGGCCCAGCAGATAAGGCTCTGCAAGTGGATTGCGAAAAATCGCCTGCAAAAGTAATCCGCCGAGCGCGAGATTCGCTCCCACCCCCGCCGCAAGAAGCACGCGTGGCAAACGTAGTTCCCAAAGAACCAGCGAGGCGCGTTGAAGTTCCGGCGTTGAGGCTCCTTCACGCAGCAAGTGCCCTAGCGAGGAAAAATTCAATAAGGATGTCGGCCCCACGCAGACGGCAATAATGAGGAGAGCCAACGTGAGTACTCCCAATAAGATTAAACGTGCGAGGGTGTTCATGATGCAAAGACGGTTCCCGGGCGTCCGGTGTGTGGATTGATTGCCACACGCAATGCCGCGCAGCCAAAAAGCTCCTGCAAAATTTTCTCCTGCAAAACTTCCTCAGGAGTTCCAAGTGCCAAAACCGATCCGGTGCGAAGGAGCATTAGACGGTCGCAAAACTCCGCCGCAAGATTCAAATCATGAGAAATGCAAAGCACCGCACGATTTTCTTCATGGGCAAGTTGACGCAGGAGCAAATGGATCGCATAACGATGTCCGGGATCGAGATGTGCTGCCGGTTCGTCGAGAAAAAGCAAAGGCGTTTCTTGCGCTAAAGCCCGCGCGAGTAAGGCACGTTGCCATTCTCCTGTGCTTAAGGCGCGGATGCTACGTTCTGACATTTCGCTCACCCCGGCGCGTCGTAGCGCACGTTCTGTGGCCTCGTGATCGGCAGAATGCGCAGCACCAAGGAGCGCGCGATGAGGATGACGTCCCAGCAAAACAAAATCGCGAACGCTATAATCGAAAAGCGGCATTTCGATTTGTGGTTGCACGGCGCAAAGACGCGCTCGCTCTTTGGCACTAAGAGAAGGAAGATCACGCCCCTGCATTTGAACTTCTCCCGAACGCAAAGGAAGCAACCCGGTAAGAGCACGAAGCAAGGTACTCTTGCCGCTCCCATTGGGTCCCACAACTCCCAAAACTTCTCCGGCGTAAAGCTCAAAACTTACAGCTCGCAGAACATCTTCACGCTCGTAACCGGCGCATAGTTTGAAAGTTTTTACAGCGATGTTTTTCATCGAGTGGAAATGGTTTTGTGCAAGGATTGTGACGCTTCCAAGGCCGCAGGGCCGGGCACCGAAAACACCGAGGCCGGAACCGTAATGACCCGCCCTTCGCGAACCGCTCGTAAATAACGTCGAATCGGATGTGTACGCAATGTGGCGAGAATTTTTTCGGCGGGCGCATTTCCGAAATCTGCCACCAAAATCCAGTCGGGCTCTCGAGATAAAATAAACTCCTCATTAAGCATCGGCCACGGTGTACCAAGCTCGGCCGCGATATTAGAAATCCCCGCCTCGCGTAAAATTTCATCCGCATGAGTTCCCCGCCCCGCGCTATAACCTGTATCCGCGCCAAACAACAACACGCCGGTACCAACCGAAGGATAGGCATGAGAATGTGGCAACGCGGGTTCAGCGACACCTAACCAATGCGCCAATTGCAGCATGGTCCGCCGAATATCTTCCAAGGATTGAATGTCCACAACTTCAACACGCAATCCCAAGTTAGCCATCTGCCGCCGCGTTGCCGTCGAAGTCAACGGCGTAACCAAAACCAAATCCGGCGTCAAAGCCAGCACTGTCTCCGCTTCTGCCTGAATGCCACCTGTCACACGAACAACATGTGCAGGTGCCTGACAAAATGGCGTCACTCCCACGAGACGATTTCCCGCGCCAAGAGCTGTAACCATCCCCGTAAGATTAGGCGCAAGGCTCACGACGCGTTGCGGCACCTCTACGGCAACGGCGACGCCTTTGCACAGTAAAGTGGTTACCATCACAACCCCGAATAAAAATGCCTTCCGCACAAACTCCCTTTTATCATTCGTGCCTCATGCGACAAGAACGAGACGACGCCACCCCTAATGCCAATGCCTCCGTACTTGCGGCAAGCATGGAGCATCTTCACACTCCTCCTCGTGAAAAAAAACTATCGCCCCAACGTGGCTGCAATTTTGCAAAATCATGACGGCCTAGTGCTCATTGGGCAGCGATCGGATTATCGGGAAAGCTGGCAATTTCCCCAAGGCGGCGCGGATCGTGGCGAGTGCCTAGAGGATGCCGTGAGGCGAGAGGTCTTGGAGGAAATTTCGCTGGCCTCTTCGTTTTATGAAATCATCGAACAACGCGGACCTTATCGTTACGATTTCCCCAAAGGAAAAGATGCGCGTGGATTTTACGGACAGGAACAAACTTACTTTCTTTGTCGCCTTCGAAAGAAAAGCCTGCCCGCACTCGATTTGCACCATAGCTGTGGCGAGTTTGTGGCCTTGCGCTGGGTTGCCGTGAAAGATTTTCCCGTGCATCTTGCGCCGCCTATGAAGCAGGGAGTTTATCGTGAGGTATTGAGAGATTTTTTTGGAATCTCGAAATCGGTTTGACTTTTCTACCCGTCAAAATACAATTTATCTCTTTATGTTGGGATTTGGATCACTAGCGGTTGTGGTGTCAGCGGTTCTGGGAACCATCTGGTGGATCTCTCGTAACGACAAAACTGATTCTTAATTTCAAGTTCGTGCTCATTACTCATGGCCTTTAAATCAAAGCCAACCAAACTCTGCTTTTTTCGCTGGAATCTTTCCGAGCTTCCCTCGGAAATTGGGGTTATTGCCAAGCCCTTCCTCATTCGCGCCGCCGATAAATCAGATCTCAACACGGCACTTCGCGTTATTCGCTCCAGCTACGAACTTGATCCAGATTGGAGCGGGTGCGCTCACCATATTGAAGAAGTTGTGTTGCCTCATGTGAAAGAAGCATTTGGCGATGACACCTTTTGTCTTTTGGTTCAACACGGCAACCGCGTAATTGCGGCTTCAGCATACATCGTGTGTCCCGAAGACAATGACGTTCATTTAGTGAGTGGCCCGTGCGTCCTCAGCGAATACCGCAATCGAGGTATTGGTGCGGCGTTACTCGGTGCCACCCTCGAAACTCTCAACCAATACGGCACCAAAGAAGCCTTGGGCTTTGCGCGTCCGAACACCGTATCTTCTAACTTTCTGTACACAAAGTTTGGCGGAAAGTTGGAGGCGTTGCAACCTCTACACGAATCCACAGCCGCAGCCTAAATAGCATCGCACCACTTCAATCCAGCGGAGGAACATTGCGTAGTTCCGCACTCGTGGTATCAAGGCCGAGAGCGCGACCGGCCACTTCGAGGAAGCGATCAGGGGGATCGGTAAATCCTAGGCGCAACATTCCTCCCTGTGAAGATGAAGCACGAAGGCCATTTCTATTCAGCGTTTCGGCTACCGCACGAGCGCAGTTCGCGGCAGAATCTACTAAGGTCAGCTTTTCTCCCACACAGCGAGAAATTGCTCGCGCCAACAAGGGATAATGCGTACATCCCAACACCAAAGTATCCGCTCCACTTTCCCGCAAAGGCGCAAGATAACGTGACAGCACCATGTCGGTGACGTCATCCTCGAGGCACCCCTCCTCTATCAGCGGTACCAGCAACGGACAAGCGACACTCGTCACCTGAATATCCGGACGTGCTTCGCGCAGGGCACGTTCATAAGCACCGCTGCCGATGGTGGCTTTCGTACCCATGATAGCGATATGCCCTGAGCGCGTGGCCGCGAGTGCAGCGCGAACTCCGGGGGCAATCACCCCTTCAACATCTACGGTCAAAATCTCGCGAAGGTGCGGCAACGCCAAAGCCGAGGCGGTGTTGCATGCGACAACGACCATTTTCGCGCCTTCACCGACAAGCATTCGCGAAATTTCTTCGCTATAACGCTCAATCGTACGCTGCGTTTTTCCGCCATAGGGAACACGTGCTGTATCGCCGAGGTAGAGAATGTTTTCTTCGGGAAGTTCGCGATGAAGGGCATTAACCACCGTGAGCCCACCAACGCCGGAATCAAAGACGGCAATAGGTGCTTGGTTCATGGAAAATGGCGTACGCCTCTAAAATTATGACGCCCTCAATACCCGCGCTGCTGCTGGTTTTGCTGAGCACCCAGCACATCGAACGCCAAGGGCAAATTAATTTGCGGCGCATCTTTAAGCGTCAACATGAGGAGAAAACCAACGCTCACATCACCACTGGTAGTTCCTCCAAAAGTCGCACGATTGTCGGTGACAAGGAATCCGGCGGAAAGCAGCCAAGAGCTCAAATCACGATGCAACATATAGCGCTGCGTTTGTGTCGTACTGTAAGTGAAGTCATAAGTCGCACCCGCACTCGCGGCCCAGTTGTCATTGATACGCCAATACGCCGTGGCACCCGCAATGCTGTCATCCTGAAAATACGGATTGCTCTCGATATAGCGCTGAAAAACCATGAAGGAAAAATCACGTGCCGGCTGCCATGTCACGTAGGTGTTGAAATCGGTGAAGCCTTGTTCGGTCAGGGGCACCTGCGTTGCTAAGCCCACCCCCATCCACGGCACCGGAGAGAAAAGGATGTTATTGTAAAGGTTGGATAATGACCCGGCATCTTGCTGGTAAGGATTATCGAAATTGATGTCGCCAAATGTTTCCCACGCAAACCACTCAAATGTGTCATTATCGCGACGTGTAAGCAGACGATTACGAACGCCAAGCCGAAGAATGTTGGAAGTATCAAGGCTGTCAATGGCGGTGAATTGTGGAAAATTCAGCGGTGGAAGAATCGTCGAAGGAACCAATTGATCGAACTGCAGGATTTCATTCGCCGCCGTACCAGCATTATTCACGTAGGCGTAATTAAAAAATGGCTGGATGACATGTTTGATCCCATCCAATCCGAAAAATCTCGACTGTGGTTTTTCATACACAGCGGAAAGTTTAAATGATCCTTCAAGGCCCATGTTAAAGACCGGACGAAACGTTCCTCCTCCCGTGCTTTCACCGAGGGAAACAAGCGTGGAGTTTCCCGTGCGGTCATAATACGTGCCGCGAAATCCGGCTTTCGGAATTAAGGAAAGCCATCCGAAATAGGTGCGCGGATAAGAAAACTGATGGAAAGTATCGAAACGGAAGGCATCATAGCCATTAAGGATTCCGGTGTTTAAATCCATGAGCCCCGGACGAAAAACAGCCTCCTGGAGTTGGGTAATGTACTGCGGTTGTTGGCCGGATGGATATTGTTTGCGCAGATAGCCGAGGCGCGTGGAACCATCATAAAATATCGGCAATCCAAACAAGCGCGTCTGTTTTGCAGTCCATGAAAACTCCGGAAGCCGCGAGGTGACTTCCTGCCAGTTGTTCATTTGCCATCGCGTGAGCAAGTTGAACTGAAAGCTTTCCGTAAGCCAATTGAGAGAGAGATTGTTGTCCGGCTGAGGATCGCGAAGAAATTCTCCCGGAAAATAATCCTCGAGAAAATACTGATCGCTGATGCTGTTGATGTCCGTCGTGGCATAAAGGTCCTCATTGGCCACGAGGCGATTTTGGAAATTGACCATGAAGCGATCGCTGCTTGGTACATCGGAGCGATCAAAGGCGGTGTCATTGGTTCCCGGGTTGGTGTCGTTGGCGTAGTAGGCACGAAAGTTTCCCGAGCTCAAATTCTTAGGCCCGTAATTTGCAGAAAGGTCAATCCCCACGCCCACACCCCGCTCGCTACGATAGTCAAAGCGTGCCATGGCATCGGTCTTACTTGTCAGCGGAAACCGATAACCCAATAGCAAAAAGGCACCCCACGTGGAGTTGTAACCGGGTTGAATTTTCCATCCCGTTTTCCCCAACGGCGCATACAAATAAGGAAACCAAAACACCGGCGTTTCTCCCACGTAAAGCGTCGCGTTTGAGAGAATCATCCGATCATCGGGATAAATACGCGCCGCTTTCGCTTTCACCCGATAATCCGGCTCCGAGCTATCACTCGTGGTGAGGGTTAAGGCCCGCGGACGAAACTCCTTGAGCGTGGGTGCTTGCAGACTCAGGGTGCTGAATTTAATGATCTGATCCCCGCCATCAAAGTCGAGTGCCCGTATTTTTTTGCTCTCCAAATTATACACCGCTCGTTGCCCCGTGAGGATGCGCCCTTCGTGATAAATACGGATGTTCCCCAGCAACAGCACCTCGCGTGTCTCGGGGTTATATTCGGCATAGTCGGTATAAATATCCGTGCCGGCGTAGTGAATTTGAACATTGTCCTCCGCCACCGCCACACCGCCCACAAAACGCGTTTCGCCATCGGCTTGAATTTCAATCGGCGTATCCGTGAAGCTCCCGAATTGAGCATGAGAAATAGCCACAATGTTCCAAAGAAGCAAGCAGACTGACAGAAGTTTGCGCATGAACCCTCGAAGCCTAAAAAACCTACTGTACGAAGCAAAACAAATCGGCTGTTTCTTCAATCACCATATCCCTGCGGATGCTGCTGATGCCATTGCCAGGCACTCGTCACAATCGCCTCAATGCTCTCAAAACGCGGCTCCCAACCCAGCACGCGGCGAATTTTATCCGATCCTGCCACAAGACGCGATGGATCGCCCGAGCGACGCGGCTTTTCAATCACCGCAATCTCGCGCCCCGTCACACGGCAGCAACAATCAATCACCTCGCGCACGGAAGTACCACCTCCGGTTCCTATATTAAAAAAGTCACTCTCCTCGCGGTCCAATGCCCGAATATGCGCATCGGCCAAATCCAAAATGTGGATGTAATCCCGAATGCACGTACCATCGAGCGTCGGATAATCCGTGCCATAAATTTCCACCGCCTCCTTTTGACCGAGAGCTACCTTGAGAATGTTAGGAATCAAATGCGTCTCAATCCGGTGGTCTTCGCCAAATTTTTTAGAAGCACCTGCCGCATTAAAATAGCGCAACGCCGTAAAGCGCAGTCCGTGTATTTCGTCATACCATCGCAAAATCCGCTCAAATATCAGTTTCGATTCGCCATAAGGATTAATTGGACGCTGGGGCAATGATTCATCAATCGGCATTTTTTCCGGAATGCCAAAGGTGGCGCACGTGGAGGAAAATACGAATTTTTTAACACCGCAGGTCACCATGGCATCGAGGAGATTGATGCCATTGGCCACATTGTTTCGGAAATATTTTGAAGGATTCGTCATGGACTCTCCCACAAGAGCACTGGCCGCAAAGTGCATGACCGCATCGGGGGCGGCCTCCCCCATGGCGCGAAGCACAGCATCCCGATCTCCCAAATCCGCCTCATAAAGTGTCGCCCGCAAATCCACTGCCGTCCGATGCCCCTCCGTCAGATTATCAAACACCGCCACCTCATGCCCCCGATCCAACATTTGCTCCACGCAAATACTCCCAATATACCCCGCCCCCCCCGCGACAAAGATTTTCATCCCTACGGTATAACGAGCCTCACCAAGGCATTCAATCCCGTGCGAATTTGAAAAGGGTGCAGGACAAAATGGCACGAAGTTAAGGGGCGTTTGGAAAGAGTTCGATGGTCTCGGTTCCGAGAGGGGTACCACATCCGTCTCGTGTGTCACCTCCGGCGCCCTCGCCGGAGGTATTATCGTGAGGGCCACTCAACGGTGTGCCGTGCGAGGGCACACAGCACGACACCCGGGGCGGATGTGGTACCCGCAAACGCAGAAAAGCAAAATGACCAACATTCCCTGCGCTTGCATCACCGCAGACCGTTGCGCATCTTGGGAACTTCAACGAGGTAACCTTGAATGATGACCAAGCTTATTTATGCGGCGAGTCCGGAGTCGGCGGATATGCTTTATGCAACCGGATTTCATGCGCCGGATGCGTTTTTATTTTTGGAGCACCATGGGAAAAAGACGGTCTTGTTGAGCGATCTGGAAATTGATCGCGGACGTCGGGAGGCGCGGGTGGATGAGGTGCTTTCGTGGAGTGAGATGGCAAAGGAAGCCCAACAAAAGAAGTTTGCGGGCGGCGCTATCGTCGCGTTGCTTCGAAAGCGAAAAATTCGACGCGTCGAAGTTCCGGGAAATTTCCCTCTCAGCATGACGCGGAATTTGGAAGCATCAGGAATAAAGGTCATTCCCGTAAAGGGACATTTTTGGCCCGAGCGAATTACCAAATCACAAGACGAACTGAAAAAAATCCGTCAGGCTGCCGAATTGTCGCAAATCGGGATTTTACGAGCGATCGAAATTCTTCGTACCACAAAAGTTGGCAACAAACGGCGTTTGACGTGGGGAGGACAGACTCTCACGAGCGAAATTTTACGAGCGGAAATTGACATCGCGATTTTGCGAGAGGGGGGCCTTGCCGATGGCACCATCGTTGCCGGCGGACGTCAGGCGTGTGACCCGCATGAACGCGGCAGTGGGCCATTGCGTGGGGGAGAGTTGATTATTTTAGATGTGTTTCCGAGAGACAGGAAGACCGGGTATTTTGGTGACTTGACGCGAACGGTTGTTAAAGGTCACGCCACCGACGCTCAGCGTGCCCTGTGGCAGGCAGTGTGTGATGCCCAGCAACTCGCCATCCGTGCGATTAAGCCCGGAATGAAAGGAAAAAAGGTTCACGCAGAAGTGTTGGATTTTTTTAAGGTCAAGGGCTATGAGACGAAGCAGGAGGGCGGACGTTGGACAGGATTTTTCCATGGTACAGGGCATGGGCTGGGGTTGGATTTACACGAGGAACCACGCTTTGCGGCAACGGTCTTTCAAGCAGGACAGGTTTTTACCGTGGAGCCCGGATTGTATTATCCCAAAATCGGCGGAGCGCGGCACGAGGATATGGTTGTGGTGACAGAAAAGGGCCGCCGCCTTTTGTCAAATTTGGATGTTCCGCTGGAATTGTGAACGCAAAAGGGGTTAGGCATATTGCAGGCAACCTCCCAATTCGGCACTGCTCTCTACCAAAGCCTCTAGGTTGACACCGATACTACTCATCAGTATCATGGTTCATGAATGAACAACAAGCACCGCCAGACGCTTCGAAAGGTGTTCGAACAACCCGTGCGAGGCGATGTGGCGTGGCGTGATATCGAGAAGCTGTTTTGTGCTTTAGGCGCGGAAGTTTCCGAAGGTTCCGGTTCACGGGTTCGCGTGGCTTTGGAGGGTATAAGAGCCGTATTCCATCGTCCGCATCCGTCACCGAACACGGATAAAGGCGCACTCAAAAGCGTGAGGCGGTTTCTTACCGAAGCAGGAGTTGAACCATGATGACATACAAAGGATATACCGGAAATGTGGCTTACGATGATGACGCCGAAATCTTCCACGGCGAAGTGATCGGCATGCGCGATGTCGTGACCTTCCAAGGCAAGACCGTTGATGAGCTAAAAAAAGCTTTTAGGGAAAGCGTGGAGGATTATCTGGCATTCTGCGCCAAACGAGGGGAACAATCCGAGAAACCGTGCAGTGGAAAATTCGTCGTCCGCATTCCGCCAACATTGCACCGCCGACTCATTGCCGAGGCCGCAAGCGAAGGAATCAGCCTCAATCAATGGGCCGTAAAAAAACTGGGAACTGCGTAGCACTTATCTTCAAAGCCAAAAAAACTTCAACGTGCTAAAATCTCCACCAAAGCCCGCAGCCCAAAGCCACGAGGCATGTTCCGGGCGCTCCCAATTCTGCAACGTGCGCACCGAAACGCCCAACTTCGCCGCCGCTTCATTTTGTGTGATCTGATGCCGTTGTCGGTAGTCTTTGAGGAGATGGACAAATTGCTCGCGGGTGATGGGTGGTGCTTGGGGCATGTGAAAGATTACGTGAGAAGCGTAGATGGGGAGTCAAGCTCAACAACCATGTATGTTTTAGCCAGGTTGGATATATTTCGGATGAAATGGGCTGCGGACAATTCTTTTTCTCCTTCCCAGCGGTAGGCGGTTAAATCGCCGCCTTTGGCCACGCTGTAGTCCAGACAGGCGATATTCTGGGCTACGGGTTTCCGTATGGTGTCGGCAGGGAGCCAGTAGTGACCGAGAAAGACGGGAAGTTCATCGGTTGGATAGGCACGGGTATCAGCGATCAACTCGTCCGGAATCGCCATGTCAGGAACGGTCTCGGAATCGGGGAAGACCATTTGTCGGTAGGTTTTGCCGCGTGGATTTTCCCACCAACGCAGACGGATATCGTTTCGGCGGAAACCGCTTTTGTCGGAAAAGAAATACCCCTTGGGCAGGCCAAGCTCCACTCCATTGAGTAGGAGATTTCGTGCCTGCCCGAGTGCTTTATCTTTGGGCACCATTTGGTGCAATAACTCGTCGTTCAGCGGCCCTAAACCATACACGGCTGCCACGGCTCGGTCGTCCCAGCCGGCATGGACGGCTCGTAGTCCGGGTAGCTCCAGAAACAGAGGCAAGCGACGGAACCAGTCCATCCATTCGCGCCATTCATCGGGAAAGGGTTCAACGATCTGGCGCATAGTGGCGGCATGGTGTTCGATTTTTTCCGGAGTATGCGGACGGAGCCAGCCACCTTTGCCATCGGGGGTGTGGTAGGCTAGGGCATTAAATTCGTGGTTGCCCATGATGGCCAGTGCATTGCCGGAATCCACCATCGTGCGGACGATTTCTAATGTGCGGCGGATGCGTGGGCCACGGTCAATGTAGTCGCCTAAAAAAATCACTTTTCGCTCTTCAGGATGCCGATAGCCCTCGCCTTGGGGCTGATAGTCCATTTGTTGGAGTAAGGATTCAAGGGCGTCGGCGTAACCATGGATGTCGCCGATCAGGTCATAAGGCTGGTGCTTTGTTCTCTTCATATTAGGAAATCTGTGAATGGTTGTCCCCCATTTGTTATTTCCGCATCCTGAATTTGCCCTTGCACATAGCTTCAATTTTCCCGGATGCAACGAGGATTGTGTCCACACTATAAGATGCTTCTCCCTTTTTTCTCAGATGTGTGGAGATGTAGCCGGCAGAGTGCGATTTTAGCCCTCTTCGCTCGGCGACCAAATAAGCCGTGGCTTCCGCTTCGACTTCTTTCATCGCAGGGTGGACATAACTTCTATCCTGGCAGATGCCCTCATAAAGCCCAATATGTCCACAGAATAGATGAGCCAATTCGTGTAGCAATGTAACGAACTTTGTTTCTAACGGATGGGAAGAGTTGATCATAATTTTACCCAGAATGCCTTCCACCCGAATCAAACCAGCTTGGAATAGCCTACCTGCTTCCTCCTCAATCACGACGCCAATCTTTCTGCATGAATTAAGGAGTCTTTCCCATGCTTTTTCATGGAGGTCTCCGCTGACCGCCAACATGTCATTAAAGAGATTTCCTTGCTCGGGAATTTGCAATGGTTCGCCTTCAGTTTCTGTTTCATCGAAAACAAAACTTACAGGTCCCATGGTTGAGAGGATGACGTAAGGCCGCGCGTGTGGCCGAACGATTCGACCAAGTTTTGCCCAGTTTTGTGCGGATAACATCATCTTCGCCTTGGGATTCTGAGCGTGGAGGAGCATGGCGTTGTAGGGGCTATGAACTGTAGTTCTGCCGATATATTCGAATAGCTCCACAATCTTATCGCCCGTGTTGTAGGCAAGTGATTTGTTAATGAGTTGGTCAATGCTCGCTCTGTCATCCTCGCTACAAAAGCCGCCCTCGCCAGCACCGGCCTCAGGGCATTTGGCAAATGTTTCCGTAGGATCAAAATCCTCCAAAATCTCCAGATTAGAGATGGGAAACTCTTTCGTGTATTGATGGAAGCGGCGCATGGAATCCGACGCGTGTGGAACTTCTTCTGGAAACCGATAAAATGCCGTGGCGTTCATATAGATGCCGTGGCTGACAATGAGGATGCTTTCCTCGGGCCGCGCCCTCAACTTTCCAAGCGTAATAAGTACGCGCTCCGTAAAATCTAAGAACGACTCCGCGCCTTCACCGTCCACATATCTCGGATCAGCCAAGCTCCAGAATTTCTCGACTAACGGACGTCTATCCGCCGCCGTGGTTCCGACACACCGTGCCGGGCTGATGTAGGTAAACTCATGAACCGGCCATGTCTCGACCGTCGCGTTTGGGAACTGGGCGATAAACGGTTCGGCGGTCTGTTTTGCACACAAGTAGGGAGAAACGACGATCAGGTTCGGCTCGGGGCCATTGTATTGTTCCGCCGCAAGGACCGCCGCTTGTTTTCCTCGTTCTGTGAGCGAAATACCGCTGGGATCGTTAGTCGGAAGGCCCGCACTTTCCGCGTGTCGGATAAAGCGAATGGTTGGATTCATCATGTGGCTATGTTGTGGTTTCTTTATGGTTAGGAAGCCATTTTAAGGGCTTATTATCCCTTCGGAGAGCACCCCCCAAATTGCGCTGGCCATAGAACGGTTCTTTAATGATAACCGCAGTTTGGCTCATATTTCGGTCGGCAATTTTCTTGCGAAGCTCTTCGACAGGCAAGATGTCCTGACAGCCGGCGGGAAGTCGGGAGATGATTTGGTCGGCATAATTCCATTTTTTATGTTTAGCCATGAGCCTTGCCGCGCTGTGGAAGCCAGAGGGGTCGCTGGGCCAGCGCTTAATCAAGGTGAGCCAACAGCGCATGGCTTCGTCATCCTTGCCTAGGCCTTCCAAGGTATGTCCGCGTTGGATTAGGAACATCCCTGTCTCTTGAATACGCGGATGCCAGCCAGTGATCTCGTCAAGCAGGTCAGCACAAGGAGGCTCCGCTCGCATTTCGCGACGAAGCCAGATGTCCTCCAGTTTTTTGAGAATTTGGGGGTCTTCTTGGGTGGCACGCTGGATGTCGTCAAACAGCCATCCCATGCCAAGTGGGCGCAATTTCTGCTCAAATTCGTGAAAACGATGCGGATTTTGTGTTAGAGCATAAATGGTGTGGAATCGGGCAGCATAAAAGTTTCCTTTCATGGCGTGCTCAGCCGCCCATGGGAGCTGCCATTCTTGAAGAAGGGCTTCCGCTTTGGCGACGAGGCATTCCAGCCGCCACTGACCCAAGCGAAACCGATGTTGTTGAAAGCTCAGATAGCGGGCACGCAAATCTGCCGGTGCATGGTAATCCCATTCCAAGTGACCGCTCGCAAGGTGTAGTTTGAGCCATGCCTGAAACTCTCGGGGCAACTGCTCGGCCAGAAGCGTATCCACCCGGATCGGATGTTTCGGTGCTGGAAGGGTAAGCCAACGTTGACGAATACGCGGATGAGCAAGGTTTTCGGCCTCCTCAAAAAATGGCAGATTATCAAGCAGGTGGTCGAACCATGGCTCAACATCGGTATCGAGGAAAAACCACGGATTGGGCTGCTCGTCGTGACGGAGGTAATAGAGGAAGCCTTTACTGGCATATTCCCAATTTCCTGTACGCGCCGCCGCTGTGGCGATGGAGTAAACATCATTGCCGAAATCGAGCAGTTTTAGGTTCTCGAAAAGTAGAGTAAAGGCTTCTTCAAAACGATGGTTCAAGTGAAGCGCGAGTGACGTATTGAGCAGCAGAGTGTGGCAGAATATACCCGACTTCAGGATGGATAAGCCGAGTTCCGACGCTTCTTGCCGATATCCCTGCGCCTGAAGTAATCCCACCAGTTCACCCTGAGACGCCGCGTAATTAGGAGATTCCGGCGGAATGGCCGCATACTCAGCTCTGGCCTCCTCCGGCATGTTCAAGTTCTCGTAGGCTTGGGCAGCTTCATAGTGGCGTTGGCACACGCCCTGATCCACCTCTTCCTCAATTTGTGGCTGCGTTGTCATAATAGTAAATACTGGGCAAAGCCAAAATCGTAAACCGGCTTTTTTGCCAAAATGGAAAAATCTTTCTTCGAGGCGTCAACCCGACGCGCGCCGATCATCTGGCATGCTTTGGCTTTCACGAGGGAAAGATAACGCCAAGGCCGTTTTCTGCTAGACATGATATTGCAGGATACATAACTCTAAAGTCATGTTTGAAAATCTCTTTGCTATGGGCGGGTTGTCACTTGACCGGCTGAAGAGCTTTATCGAGGTGGCGGAGAAGGGGGCGATTGCCCGTGTGGCGGAAGGAGACCCCTCTCGCCAATCGCTCATCAGCCGGCAGATTGGAGAATTGGAGGCATTTTTTGAGGTGGAACTCACGGCACGGAAAGGTAAGGGGCTGAAGCTAACCGAGGCGGGCCTCGAGCTGGCGCGACAAATCCGGCGGCAATTCCAAGCTTTGGCCGACTTCAAAACGACGTGCGCTCACCAAGCTCCTGTCTACCGCCTTGCAGCAGGCAACAGCATTCTGGAGTGGCTGCTTGCTCCCCGGATGGGTGTGTTGGCTGCGTCGGTGCCGGGAACCTTTTCCCTGCTGGACTGGCGAACCGGTGACATCACACGCGGGCTGCTCGATCACACGGTAGATTTTGGGATTATTCGCAAGTCGGCATTGGTGCCGCCTTTAAAATTCCATTCCTTGGGCATTCTTCGCTACCGGCTTTTTGTTCCAAAAAGGCTTGGCAAGCGCGGCGCAATTCCGCCCTTGGCCCTGACCATCGGCGGAGAGTTTCTCGAGGCTTTTGAAAAGGCTTCGGCGAAAGCCAAAATCCATCCCAAAGTTGTTTTTCGTTGTTCGAGTTTTACCCAAGCGGCGCAACTCGTCCGCTCGGGAGTGGCGGCGGCGGCACTTCCTCATATTGCCACACCGTTTTTCGACACCGCCGTAGAAATCCAAGACCCCAAATGGCTCAAGCCCATCTCGCGTCACCTCGTTCTCGCCTGGCATGGCACCACCCTGAACATTCGCTCCGGAGCAGAAAAATTGCGTGTCGGACTGGCTGAAATTCTAGAGAAAGCGTTTCCCACGAGGTAGAGTTTCTGAAAATATGAAACCAAAAATTATCAAAACCGAAACAGAGTATTCCGCCGCACTTGCCCGGGTGGAATCTCTCATGGACGCCAAGCTGGGAAGTGCCAAGGAAGAGGAATTGGAACTCTTGTCTCTCTTGGTGGAACGCTACGAAGAGGAACACTTCCCCATCAATATTCCCGATCCGGTAGAAGCGATCAAATTCCGTATGGAACAGCAGGGACTCCGCCAAAAAGATTTGGAACCTTTTTTCGCCGGGAAAAACCGCGTTTCGGAAGTCCTCAATCGGAAACGTCCGCTCAGCATCAGCATGATCCGCGCCCTCCATCGCGGACTCGGCATCCCCGCTGATGTCCTTCTCCGTAACTACTCAGGTATGAGGGTGTGAAAAAAAGTCAAAAATAAAACTGTACCCCCGGATTTGGAGAAAGTAATAAAATTGGGGTGAGCAAAATCTCAAGCACAACACGCTCGGAAAAAGCCGAGCAAATGCGTGAGATGATCGCCAAGGAACCCGAAGAGTTGGTGATGAGGTTTCTTGATATGGAGGAGATGATTTTGGCGTTGCAGCACGAAGTGAAAGAGCTTCGGGATCAACTTCGCAAGAATAGCAGCAACAGTTCGAAGCCACCAAGCAGTAACGGGTATGAAAAGCCGGCTCCCAAAAGCATGAGGATGCGAAGCGGTAAAAAAAGCGGAGGTCAATTCGGCCACGCAGGGCGAACGTTGAAGCAGGTGGAACATCCTGATCATGTGATCGAATACAAACTTGATCG
>JBDHQL010000081.1:0-5575 GCA_039807035.1 Chthoniobacterales bacterium | reverse complement strand
GGCATGAGTATATTCAGAACATCGTCAAACTTTGGACGCCCTTTTTCATCCTTCTCCAAACCGTCTGGAATGAGATTTTCTTCATACTTCTTACGAGCGGCTTTAAGTTTTTCAAGTTCTTCAATGCCCTTCTGCCAGCTATAGTCGTAGGCAAGCCTTCGTTGTCCGGCTGCGGCAAGCTCTAATAGTTCGTAGGCTTCGTCCGTCGCCCTTGCTGGTGTTAAGGATTCGTTGCCTTGCATGATGCGTGATGCAAGCATTGCAACATCTGCAAGCGGTACGTCCCGCAACTCTGACGCATATACGGTTGGGCGACGCGGCGTTGAGATAGGTTGCTCATCCTTGGTCTGTGCGGCCTTTTTCTTGCGCGGCAGGGATGATGTAGCGGGCGGCTTCTTTGTGGGCTTTGTGGCGTTTTTTTTCATGCGGATTTATGTCTTGGGAGTTTGGCAATCGCGGCACGTAGGGTTTCAAGTTCATGATGCGTGTACCGCTGGTGAGTCTTATCGTCAGCGTGTCCGGCTAACCGCTGGCGCACGTCGGCAGGAACATCGGCATTGGCCAATCCTGAAACAAAGGTGTGCCTCAAGCTGTGAAAGCTCTTGCTGCTTGTCGTTCTTCCCGCGCCTTGGCGGTGGATTACCTTTGCGGTGATTCCCGCTGCATCCATTAGGCGGCGAAACTGCAAGCTTAAACCGTGTTTCCCTCCGGTTGTTTGGTCAGCTAGTGAGGGAAGCATATAGGCGTTGCCAATGCCTCGCGGTTGCTTTTTAAGCCATGCGGTCAGGTCAGGATGAACGGGTAAGATGACGGTCTTTCCCGTCTTGCGGGTTTCAACGGTCAACGTCTTTCCGTCTGCGCTCAAGCATCCCCAAGTCAGCCTAGCAACATCTCCCAAGCGCAATCCGGTTGTGGCTCCGATAATGATTGCTCCACGCCATTCATTGCCGGCAACGGCAAGCAAAGCATCAATTTCATCGGGTGCGAAAGGCTCACGATGCGCTTTGGCCTCGGCTCCACGGGGTTTGATTTCATCCACGCCAAACGTGGGGTTGTTCGTGATATAGCCTCGTTTGCGTGCGGCCTCGAAAGGTACGTTCAGGATTTTTCGGACGGTGATATTTACCGTACGGGGCGCACGTCCTTCGGCGTGTAGCTTGTCACGAAACTTTCTAATGTCGGTTGGCGTTATGGCTTGAAGCGGGGCATTGGCACGGCTTCCAAGGAACGCTTCAAAGTCGCGGCAAACCTGCTCGTATCGTGTCAGGGTGCCCTTGCTTGCGCTTGCGCCCTTCATTGCGAGCCATTCCGCAAACCACGCGCTCAATGTGTAAGCGTGCAAGGCTTCTCCGGTGGAAAACTCCACCATCTCAGCCAGAACCCTTCGTGCTTGTGTTGCGGTCAACTCGCGGCGTTGTGACTTTTGCGCTGCGGCTTCCCATTCAAGCGCAACCTTCATTGCGCCTTTCCGGTCTTTTAGCTTTGTGCTGACAAGTCGCCTTCGTCCGGTGGCGTCGGTGAACGCTGCGTACCAGAATGGTGATTTTCCCCGTGAGGCTTTATGTAGGCTGGCCATAGTCCTAACAATAGTCCTAACATCCCCCCTTGTCCAGCATGTTTCTAAGTGTCTCATTAACAGTGTAGAGCAACTTTAAAAAGGGGGGTGAATCGTAACGAGGGTTCGATTCCCTTCACCCGCTCCCTCCTTTTTAAGCTCCCTGATAATAGGTGCCTTATGAGGATTTTACGCAGAGGATAAAAGACCAGCTCTCCACAAAGCTCTCAACGGTTTGACCTAGGTCAATAAGATTTTCTGGTGTCAAGAATGCCATCTTTCCCCAGGCGTTTTGAGGTAGAGATTGGATGAAAATGCGATAGTTGATGGATTGCGGTAGTTGCCATCTTTCCCGAGTATTATTGGTAGGAGGTGGATTTCGTGGATAAGTTGCCGACTTTAGTGCGGACTTCGGAAAAACTTTGTGTTACGTTGCAATCCTGTTTTCTGGCTATACTTTCCGCAGTACCTCATCTTTCTTAATTTACACCATGCCGCCTTCTTGTTTATGTATCATTCGTAGTTTGTAGAAAATATAGAAAAGAATGGCCGCATGTAATAATATAACGATCCCTAAACTTATGATATTGCTTATTATAGTAACATCTCCGGTTTTATTGATTTCGTAGAGCGTGAACGTTCCCAATGGCAAAAATACTATTATAGCAGTAAAGAGCCCGGGATTGTAGCACCAAATGATGAGGGCATGAACAATATGTAGAAGTGCATTAACAAGGATAAGATAGGTTGGGATAAGGGCGTAGTCGAGATTAAGGTATAATGCTCCATAGAGCGAAAATACTATTAAACTCCATACAAGCGGAACATTGATTATAAATAAAGTAAGCGGCGTGAGTACTTCCTTTCCCTTCCCGATGGTTTTGTTAGAAAAAATTCGGAAGCGATCATGATTATGTTCCTCATATTGATGGATCATGTAGGCGGGCAAAATGAGAAATGTGGCTATCAAGGGCGCGGATGCGTGGAACATCAAAAGCGGTGTCAGCGCGAGTAATATGAGACCGGACAGCCCGCTCCCGTAAATCCAGTTTGAAGTAAGACGTTGCATTATTATTGATGATGTAATCTATAACTCTACGTATTCCGATGTAATGGGATCAATGCCGTTCTTGACGACGAGGCTTCTCGCTACATATTTAGAGGGATAGGAACTTTGTTAGAATTGTTTCGGGATATTCGATCTATAATTAAATACTGTTGTTTCTTTGCGTTGCTATTTTCGTCATCATTATGGGCGGTGACGCCGCCAACGGCACTTCAGGAATTTCCCAAGAGCCGATTGATACCAACGGAATGGGGCGATGGGGATAGTTTTCTTGTGGAAATTGAGCCCGGGCGGCAAGAGGTGATCCGGCTTTATTTCGTAGATTGCCCGGAGACTTCGGCTACGACAGAAACGGACCAACGGCGGGTGAGGGGGCAATCTTCTTATTTTGGGATCAATTCGCATCGAACGACGCTGAAATTTGGGCAGTTGGCCAAGGCGGAGGTGCAGAAATTATTGGAGAAGCCTTTTACGGTTTCAACGGCATTTTCGCGTGCGTTGGGACGTTCGGCGAAGCCGCGCTATTATGCCTTTGTGACGATGGAGGATGGGCATGACCTCGGAGAGTATCTTGTGACTTCTGGATTGGCGCGAAGTTTTGGTGTTGGGCGGGCAACGAAGGACGGAACATCTTCCGATGATGCGAAATCGAAAATGAATGATTTGGAGATGGGGGCTGCGATTGGACGTCAGGGAATATGGGCCGAGACCAATCCGGAAAGTCTTGTGGCGATGCGGGAGAAAGATCGTGAAGAGGCGAAAAAGTTGAAGGAGGATTTTGATCTCGCGCAGGATGAAAAATTGAATCCGAACAAGGCGAGTGTGGATGAATTGATACTTCTACCCGGGATTGGCCGCGTTTTAGCCGAACGTATTGTGGAAGGCCGTCCGTATTCCTCGGTAGAAGACCTGCGTCATGTCGCGGGATTAAGTGCTAAAAAGTTTGAGAGCCTCAAATCTCGTTGGAACGTGAATCCCTAAACGCAAAACGAATTTTTCATGTCGTTAAGCCCTCATAAAGGCGCGGGCGATGGGCGAATCGGCCTTGATAAATAAAAGCCTATTCGCCCTGTTTGACCTCGTTATTGCTTAAACGCCTTCCGCTTTCTGCCCGAGCTCGCGTCGAATGAATGTGCGGTTAATGGCATTCAAATAAGCACGGGCACTGGCTTCAATCACGTCAGTGCTTGCGCCTTTCCCGGTGATGAGACGTCCATCGCCGAAATCCACCTTAATCGTCACTTCGCCCAAGGCATCATGGCCCTGAGTTACGGCTTGGACATTGTATTCCACGAGGTTGCCGGATCGTCCCGCAACGGCATCAATCGCTCGCATCGCCGCATCCACCGCGCCATTGCCGTCGCAGCGAGCTTCATGTGCGTTGCCCTCGCGCAGCAGCACCACCCGAGCGTGAGGTTTTTGGCCTGAGGCAACCGTTACTTCGAGCGTTTGCAGTTGCCACCCCTCGGTTTGAGGCATCATGGAATCATCCACGATGGCGGAGAGATCGTCATCATAGACAAATTTCTTTTTGTCCCCGATATCCTTAAAACGCGTGAAGACGGCTTCAATTTCTCCATCGCTGAGTTTGTAGCCCAATTGCTCCAGCCGTGCAGCCATGGCATGACGCCCGCTGTGTTTAGTCAGTGGCAACTCGGTGCCTCCCCAGCCGACATCCACGGGGTCCATAATTTCGTAAGTCTCACGCTTTTTCAGAATCCCGTCTTGGTGAATGCCTGAGCTATGGGCAAAGGCATTTTCGCCCACGATGGCTTTACTACGCTGTACGTGCAGTCCGCTCATGCGACTGACAATGCGTGAGGTTTTGAGAATTTCGCGTGTTTGAATGCCGGATTCCAAACCTGTGAAAACATCGGAGCGGGTTTTAATGGCCATGATGACCTCCTCCAAAGCCGCATTCCCGGCGCGTTCGCCGATGCCATTGATGGTTCCTTCGATTTGACGGGCGCCATTTTGGACTGCTGCCAAGGAGTTCGCCACAGCCAAGCCGAGATCATCGTGGCAATGCACGCTGATAATCGCCTCCTCAATGTTGCGCACATTGTTTTTGAGGAATTTGATTAACGCGCCAAACTGCTCCGGCACGGCAAAGCCCACGGTGTCGGGGATATTGATTGTCGTTGCACCGGCACTGATCGCTGCTTCCACCACGCGAGCCAGAAATTCCGGTTCGGTGCGTGAGGCATCTTCGGGTGAAAATTCCACGTCTTTCGCATGAGATTTCGCCAAGGTCACGGAGTCGGTGGTGAGGCGCAAAATCTCTTCATGCGCTTTTTTGAGTTTGTGTTCTCGGTGAATTTTTGAAGTCGCCAAAAACAAATGGATGCGTCCACGTTCGGCGGCAGGCTTCACCGCAGCGGCGGCGGCTTCGATGTCTTTTGCAACACAGCGAGCCAATCCCGCAATAATGGGGCCGCGAACTTCCGTGGCGATTTGCTGTACGGCGGAGAAATCGCCTTCGCTGATCACGGGAAACCCCGCTTCAATTACGTTCACGTTGAGTCGAGCGAGCTGACGTGCGACTTCCAATTTTTCCCGCAGGTTCATGGAAGCACCCGGGCATTGTTCACCATCACGCAGTGTGGTGTCGAAAATAATAATTTTATCGGACATAAGATTTTTAGAATGGTTGAAGTGTTAAAAAGGTCGGTAGAAAAATACAGCTCTCCTCGAAGAGGAGATCAAAAAAGAGACGCGCCCGCGAACGGCGGACGGCTAGCTAAGTCGCAACGGCCATGCAGAGCGAATGCCCAAGCGAAATGATGGCGTATTGCAAGTCATAAAACACACCTTAAGAACCGCCGCTTCGAGGCACAAGAAGAAAGTTGGAGGCCTGTCAGTGGTGCGTCAGCTTTCACAATTCCAGCGGAACATCCAAATTTGACAAAAGGCGGCGGCCCTTTTCTGTCACCACAATCATATCCTCATGCCGC
>JBDHQL010000080.1:0-5580 GCA_039807035.1 Chthoniobacterales bacterium | reverse complement strand
TTCCGCCACACCATCGAGATTCAGCGACAGGGGCACTTCGCAGAAAAAGTGTTTTTTCGCCCGCGCCGCCGCCAGGGCCACTTCCATGTGGGCGACGCCGGGCACGGAGATGATCACCGCATCCGGTCCCCAGTTCAATCCGGCCGACAGGTCGTTGATCGAATTGACATCGTGTTTGGATTTGACCTCGGCCTGCCGGTCCGGGCGGACATCGACCATGCGAATCTGTTGCGGCTGGACGTTGTTGGCCAGCAGACAGCGAATCCGGCGTTTGCCCATGGACCCGCCGCCGACGACTAGAAATTTCATGTCTGCTCCTTGGGGGTTAAAGAATCGAGCGATGGTTTCTGTTCCTGCAGTATATTCTCGACGATGGTTGCCGAGCGTCGAACGTGTTCCAATGCGGTCCTCCGGGCTGATTCGACATCACGGCTTTCAAGGCACTGGACGATGGAAAGATGCTCGTGCGCGGTGGTGTCGGTCGGCTGGGTTTGCAGATGAGCGAAGTCGACGCGAGGGCCGATGATGCGGATGTGCGCGCTTTCGTAGGCCCGCAGCAGACGTTTGTGGCCGCTGCCGGCGACGATGGCATGGTGGAACTGATAGTCGGTGCGATCCAGTTGGGCGACATTGCCGCTCCGGGTGTCGCGGATCATCTGGTCGCACAGCCGCTTGAGGCGGTCGATCAGGTCCGCATCGGCCCGTTGTGCGGCAAGGCCCGATGCCTCCGGCTCCAGCAGTAGTCGCATGGAGTAGATTTCCAGGATGTCGGTCGGGGAAAAATCCTCGATGAAGGTGGCGGTGTTGGGGACGCTGCGAACCAGCCCCTCGGTTTCCAGCCGGCGCAACGACTCACGCAGGGGGATGCGGCTGACACCCATGCGACGGGCCAGTTTGCGTTCGACGATGCGTTGGCCCGGCCGAAGCCGGCCGCGATAAATCGATTCCTTGAGCCGGTAATAGGTTCGATCAGTCATGAATTCCGCCCGTGGTATGCCATGACTATGGTATACCATCGGTGTGATCGCACTTTCAAGTATTTTTAATTCGAGATGTCTAGGCGCATTAAAAACTAGGGGTCAGTGTGCATTTTCTTGCAGAAGAGCTTGCAACGCTTACCTACGGTCTGGTAGAGGGGTGTTATGGCAAGAAGTGTGAGAGTGGAATATAAAGGCGCGTATTATCACGTGATGGCGCGGGGGAATCAGCGGAAGGCGATTTTTAAGGACGATGACGATCGGAGGTTCTTTTTGGCGTGTTTGTCGGAGTGCTGCGAGAAGACCGGCTGGCGGGTGCACGCATGGGTGTTGATGAATAATCACTATCATTTGTTCATTGAGACGCCGGAGCCGAATCTTGTTTCGGGGATGAAGTGGCTGCAGAATACCGTGACGCGACGCTACAACATACGGCATGCAAAATGGGGGCGGTTGTTTGGGGACCGTTACAAATCCATCTTGGTGGAGGGCTCTTTGGTGAACTACTACGCGAGTTTGTGGGAATACATACATTTGAATCCTGCACGTGCGGGGTTGGTTAAGGTGAAAGAAGGTGGAAGTATTCTCGATTATCCGTGGAGCAGCTTGGCGGGTGGCTATGCACGGCTGCCGACTCAAAGGCCCAAGTGGCTGGCGGCGGAGACAGGGTTTTCGGTTATGGGCTATGTGGATACCGTCAAAGGCAGGAGAGAAATGGTGGAGGCTCTGGATCGAAGAGCTGCCGAGGAAGGAAAACAAAGTGGATTTGTGCCTGTGCCGGAGGGAGCGGATGGAAGGCGAAGCCATTTGAGGCGGGGATGGTATTGGGGAAGGCAGGAATTTGCAGAGAAGATTCTTGAGGGAGCCCGGAAAGTCATTGGTAAGGGAAAATCCCGTGCCTATGCCCGAAGTCAAGAACGACTGGCTCATGGGGAACAGGAGGCCGAGAGGATTGTGAAGGAAGGGTTGGTGGCAGCGGGTTTGCAAGAAAGGGATTTGGCCGCGCTGCCAGCGAATGAGAAACGAAAGGTCGCCATCGCCGGGCTTGTCTGGCGGAGCACTACAGTTTCGCAGGGCTGGATCGCACAAAGGTTGAAGATGCGCCAAGCGGCCAACGTAAGTCTGGCGTTGCACCGGAATAAAGGGGAGATGAAGTCGCTGCCAATCGCACTTCGAGAATTCGTCAAGATGCAAGAAAATGCACACTGACCCCTAGTTTCCTGACCCCTAGTTTCGAGTGTTGCATTTCTTTCTTTGGGCGTCGAGAGTGTGTCCCCTTCCGAGATTTTTGATCATGTTTTTCTTTACGCCCCGCTATCGCAAAGAGGCTAAGGCTGTATTACGGGCGGCTAAAAAGTTGCTTCGCTATCGCTGCGATATTCTTCCCGAATGGCAAATCATCGGGCTGCGTGAGGGCATTACTCGCCTTAAGGTTGCGTTGCGTCAGCAAACACGCGACGAGGTAGAAACATCTGCCACGAAACTTCTTGAGCTATTTAATCAGGCGTCACCACGCCCTCCGCTTGCAGGGTTGCGTGAAAATACGGAGGTCATTCTCGTGGCCTTGGTCATTGCCCTTGGGGTTCGGGCTTACTTTCTTCAGCCCTTCAAAATTCCCACCGGCTCCATGCAGCCCACGCTCTATGGTGTCACGGGAACCCGCATGGCCGAACCTCCTCCTTCATGGCCTGTACGCATTGCCCAGTTTTTGCTGATGGGGCGCACTTACATTGATGTCGTTGCGGAAAATAATGACACCGTCATTGGTTTGCGTGAGGTGAGTAGATTTCATTTCTTCACTTCGACGGAAATTATCACTCGCACGAAAACCTACCATGCATCGGCTCCGGCGGATGTCGTACGCCGTGATTTCAAAATTCAACCTGGGGTGATCGTCCGTGCAGGGCAACCCATTATTCGCGGCTATGCCGATAGTGGAGATCAGCTTTTCGTAGATAAAGTCACTTACAACTTCATTCGTCCAAAAGTCGGCGACGTATTTGTTTTTCGCACTACAGGGATTGCCCGCATCGAATCCGAAATTCCGCAGGGAATGGGTTCGCAGTATTACATTAAACGTCTCGCGGGAACAGGTGGTGACACCTTGCGCATTGCGTCGCCAAAACTTTATATCAACGGACAAATTCCCGACCTCCCTGTTTTTCAGCGTGTGATGTCCTGCGTCAATGGCTACGCCGGCTATTCCAATCCGCACGGAGGCCGCGGGGCGCACATTCTTCTCGGGTCGCCAGACGATCAATACCGTGTGCCGGAAGGCAGCTTTTTTGCGTTAGGTGACAACAGCTACAATAGCCGTGACAGTCGTTATTTTGGCCCTGTGCCGGAAAAAAATGTCACAGGGCGTGGGCTCGTGGTTTATTGGCCTTTCCTTGGGCGCTGGGGATTTATTCGCTAAGCGAAAAGTGCCGAATGGCATCCGCCACGCCATCGCCCCATGCGAAGGGTGAAATATAGCCATCTGCGGCGCGGACGGTTTCTTTGACTTCCTCCATCGCATTTGCGGGACAGGCCACCATCGCTGCGGCATGGCCATCGAGCATGGGAATATCGTTGTAATGATCGCCAATGGCCAATGTTTCTTCCCGTGGAATCGCCAAGAGGCGCCCTAATTCTGCCAGCGAAGAGCCTTTGTGAATGTCGCGGTGTGAAAAACGCAGCCAAATGTGGTTGTAGTTAAAAGAAAACTCCGGGAAATCCGTGGCCAGCTCTCGCATCCATTCCACGACGCGGGACATGGTATGAACATCCGTGGTTGTCAGTCCTCCCAATCGCCCACATTCGTAAACCATCTCCACGCCTTCTCCGGAATTTGCCATCGTAGAAATGGCTTCGATCACATGGCTCGCACGCGCAAATAAGTCTGCGGTTTGCGCCTCCGCACGATCATTCCAATCTCCAAACGCCTCCCAACCCATACATTCACTTCGCCGAAAAATATCCTTTTCGCTGGAGAGCACAAATTCCGGATCATGGGGCAGATGGGCCCGTTCCAATCCTTCGAGCGCGAACCACAATTGCCGCCCCGTATTTACCGCCCATTGGGTGCCTTGAGCGCGTAAATTTGTGAGTGTCTCGGTGAGTGCCTCGCCGGTTCGCGCGCCTGGTTCGTGACTAATAAGGGTGCCATCAAAATCGGTGCTCAGCAGGCGTATGGGCATAGTCGTCATCGTAAATTATCCTGCGCATGACATCCAGCCACGGTTGCCGAAAGCCTTGCGCTGGCGTAAAACAACGTCCATGAAATCTGCCTACGAAATCGCGATGGCTCGCCTCGAAGCGCAAGCTCCAAGCACCCAGCTCACCGACGGTCAGAAAGAGCGTATCGCTGCCGTGGAGACAAAGTTCAAAGCCGACATTGCGGCGAAAGAGCTTCTTCTACGACGCGAGATAGACAAAGCCACGGCAAGCGGTGATTTGGGTGAAGTGGAAAAAATTCAACGTCAGCTTACCGATGAAATTCGTCGCCTCGAAGAAAAGCGTGAACGCGAAAAAGAAGCGGTACGCAAGGAGGGTTAAACGATGACGCCGACAACGCCCTCGTCTCAAGACGAAGTCTTCATGCGTCGTGCCATTGCGTTGGGTGAAAATGCGGCATTAACGTTGGGAACAGGTGGGCCTTTTGGGTGCGTGATTGTCAAAAACGATCAAATTATCGCCGAGGGATTCAACTGCGTCATTCGCGAAAACGATCCGACATGGCATGGCGAAATGGCCGCCATCCGTGCTGCCGCCCGCGCCCTCGGCACCTTCGATCTTTCCGGCTGCACGCTTTATACCAGCAGCGAGCCGTGTCCGATGTGTGCGGGTGCTATTCATTGGGCACGCATCAGCCGCGTTTTGTATGCGTCCACGGCGGCGGATGCCCGACGCTATGGAAATTTTGACGATGAAGAAATTTATCGTGATCTCGCCAAGCCGCCCTCCGAACGCACGGTGCCGCTCGTTTCCTGCCTGCGCGAAGAAATGCTCCCCGTATGGAAACGCTACGAGGCGAAGCCGGATAAAACGCCTTACTGACTTTGGGCGTTGCGTTCGAGTTCGGTAAACTCCCGCGCCAAAAGGCTGTTTGGTTCCGGTCTCATCGTTCGGCGAGCAAGCTGCAAAGCCTTCTCCGCATCTTTCTCGCGCCCCAGCTGGCGAAGTTGGCGAACATAGGGCCTCACCACATCGTAGAAAAAGTTTCCACCACCGGTGCGCCCGAGCTTCGAGGTAAGGGTGCGAAACTCCCGCATCGCCCCCTCGTAATCCTGCGTTTCAAGTCGGCGCATAATGCTATCCGCACCCGCAGCCGCGCTTAAATCTGTACGTTCACGGCGATTTTCCCGGATCATGCGACTTTCAATTTTTGCGGCGGTTCCACCATCTCCCGCCGCTCGCTCCCATTCGGCTAAACGCGCTTGATAACGCACCTTTAGGTCCTCCTCACGGCGAAAGCGATCAATCGCCTGGGTGTAAAACATCCGCAAATCCGCTTCCGCTCCCGACGCTTCCAAGGCCCCTTCCTTTGCTTCCCACACAGCCACAAGCGCGGGCGCGTTAAACAAGGCACTCTCCGCTGCTTTTAGACGATTATTAACATCTT
>JBDHQL010000079.1:0-5600 GCA_039807035.1 Chthoniobacterales bacterium | reverse complement strand
GAGAATGACGCCGCTGACTTGCGGGCGGACTTCGGCGACGCGTAAGGCAGTGGTGCGTCCGGGAAGTTAGGTGAAAATTTCAATGGTCTTGGGCGCGATGGTGACAATGCCCACTTCTTGCGGCGGTAGTTTGGCTGGTTCGGCGGAAGTCGTAGGCTTGCCACATCCGCCGAGGGCGAAAGCGGCACCAAGGAAAACGATGGAATGGAGTCGTATTATATTCATGAAGAAAATTGCAGAGCTTTGGTCAAAAATTGAATTTGGGCGCGTATTCGCTTTTCGTGGTTTTTGCCGGGAGCGTAGTCCGGATGCAAATGAGCCCGAAGCGGGGCACTTAGAGAATCGAGGAGCAATGTCGCAATCTGCGATGGCTTACCCGGCGCAAATTCTCGTGTCTTGATCCCATCATGCACCAGACGCGTCATGGTGGATTGTAAAAATTCACGAAAGTCATCAATGCACGCCCATGCTTCATCAATGGCCGTGGCCACGAGTTTGAAAATCTGACGTTCATTGCGAAGCATGCGACGGTTGTAATGATAAATGGCTAGTACCACTTGCTCGATGCGAGGGGCCGCTTTGCCACCGGAGTTCACAATCGCCGTCACTTCATGGCGTATGGCTTCCAGCCCGCGAGCGGCACAGGCTTCGACAATAGCACTTTTTGCAGGGAAAAACTTGTAAACATTCGCCGATGACATTTTCAAATCTGCTGCAATGTCAGCCACCCTTGTCTTGCTGAATCCATAGAGCCGGAACAGCTCCTGCGCCTTTGACAATATGCGTTCCCGTGTTTCCTCCTTGCTGCAACGGCCTTTAACCATGAATAGTGACGAAAAACGTAATTCGTCACAATCGAGATGTCAAATGGAAGGTTGGGGGCGCAATTTGGTTGTCGCGCATTTACTGGTAAAATGAGGCAAGTGAGTGAATGATTTTGAAATACGGAAACACGGAGTGTTGTTATGAATTTTTCGCATATTGACCAACGTCTAACTTACTACAACGCCAAGGTTCAACTTTGGGAGTATCTCAAAACGCGTATTCAGGATGCTCAATCTGCACGGAAGGCGCAGCGAGACGCGCTACGAGATGCGCAAGAGGTGTCCGCGTATGTTCAAGAGCTTCGACGCTATTTTTTGGATCATCTCGGCGGTCTTCCTACAGCGAAGGGAACACCTACGGTGAAGTATTGTGGTGAAGTCAAGGAGGTGGGGTTAACGATTCAGAATTTGATGTTGGAGACGCGACCGGGTGTGCAAGCGACGGCGAATTTCTATGTACCTGATGGCACGGTTCCCAACACGCCGGCTATTTTGTTTTTGTGCGGGCATACGACATTAGGAAAAGCGGACCCGCGTTATCAGACGGTGTGTCGCATTTTAGCTTCACGTGGATTCATTGTCCTGGCACTGGATCCGACGGGCCAGGGGGAGCGCTTAAATTATTATGATTCTGCGACAGGGAACCCGGTGATCATTTCTTCCACGGGTGATCACGAGTACGGCGGGTTTCAATGCCTTTTGCAGGGGCATAATCTTTCACGCTACATGCTGCATGATGCGATTCGAGCGGTGGATTTTCTGTCCGGCCATCCTCTCGTGGATGCGTCGCGCATTGGGCTCACGGGAAATTCGGGTGGAGGAACGCAAACATGTTTGATGATGCTGGTGGAGCCACGATTGGCGGCGGCGGCATCGTCATCCTTTGTATCATCACGCCTTGCGATTTTTGAGAGCGGCTATGCGCAGGATGCAGAGCAAATATGGCGCGGATTTAGCGAAGCTGGGTATGACCATGCCGATTTGCTGCTTTCCTTTGCGCCAAAACCGTTGTGTGTGTTGAGCCCGGAGTACGACTTTTTTCCCATCGAAGGCAAACGTATGACATTGGACGACGTGAGGCGGTTTTGGGAAATGTCGGGAGCAGATTCTTGCTTGCAGGCCGTCGAGGATCGTGGGGCGCTGCATGGATATACGAATCATTTGGGTGAGGCCGCGGCAGATTTTTTTGCAAAGCACTTGGCGCATCATGTGGACACCTCCGCTGTGGATCGAACGCCACTGGCCGAAAATAAACTTTGGTCAACAAAGAGTGGTTTGGTTTTGAAAGATAATCCGACAAGCAAAACCATCTTCGATGAAAATCGCGAAGCTTTCGCAACGGCTCGTAAGGATTTGAAAAAGGCCCGGGCTTTTTTGCATGACGCTGTATTTAAGGCGCGGCGACCTGTGGATTTGAACCTGCGAATCACGCAGGAATTTGTGCTGGGAGAGATCGTGGCTCTTTCGGGTTTTTGGTGGAGTCAGGTCGGCATCCTCAATTCCGGAATTCTTTTTCGTCCTTTCGCAGTGGGGGCCAAGCCATGGCCGGTGACCGTGGCGTTGTGGGAGGACGGCACCAAATCTCTCCTGCGTCACGAGGCGTGGATTCTGCAAGAAGTCGCCTTAGGGCGTGCGGTGTTCGTGCTCAATGTGACCGGTATGGGGCCTTTGGAGCCGCATCCGTTTAATTGTACCGAGGACTTGAAGGCACATTATGCCACGATGTTTCGTGTGAGTGATGATCTCGTGACTTTGGGAGACAGCCTTGCCGCCTTACGGACTTACGATGTTTTTCGAAGTCTCGACACATTGGAAAAATGGGGGAGATTAAACGGCGAAGATGTTCGTTGTTACTTGCAGGGACCTTATGGAATCTACGGTGCGCTTGCGTCCGCATTGGAGGAGCGGCTGAAACACCTCACGTGGATTGATCCCATGATGTCTTGGCGTCAATTGCTTGAAACCAAGTACTACAACGATCGCGATATTAAATCGCTCATCATTCCCGGGCTTGTGAGGCTTGCCGATTGGGCGGAGCTTGCATCGCCGTTACAGCCTTTGTCTAGTACGCGAGGCACGATGAGAACCTAGTTGGGTCGGTTGGCTTTGACGGAGCGCATTATAAGCACGCTAAACTCGCTTGTCTTTTGTGCCGATGGGAGCGCGGTGGAAAGGCCCAGAGCGGAAACTTCGGATGCCCAGCATCGTACGGATGTGTGGAAATCGCGGCTATAGGCACTGGTCCAATAATTATCCAAAACATCGGGCAGTTCCTGACACTTCGGAGGCATCGCAGGATAGAGCTTATCCATGATGGGGTTTGTATTCATGGCGTAAGATGTTGCAAAAGCAACATAGTCCATTTCGGGTATAGTGCAAATGAGGGCGGAACGTTATTTCGACGCCTCGCTAGACACAGACTTTTTTTCCGAAGCCTCCGCTAAAAAGCGAGCGTAAGTATGCCGGGCCATACTATGGTAAACAGGGGGGAGGACGTCGCTGGATTGATCGTTCTCGAGAGCTTCCAAAATAGAAATACTCATGCGTGTACTTTGAGTAACGTCATGCAGGGATATTCCCTTGGACTCTCTCAACTTTTTGAGTTCCTCTCCGGAGCGCGGTTCCATCTCCAAACGAGCATAGAGACTTGCGAGTACATTTCAAGCGAGTGTGTAAAATGGGGCGTGGAATATCCATCAATCACCTTCTCAAGGACACGGGTGACGGATAAGGTTGCGTGGATGAAGGTATTGATGCTGACCAACGAATATCCGCCGCATATTTATGGAGGGGCGGGGGTGCATGTGGATTATTTAACGCGAGAGTTGGCACGTTTGGTGGAGGTAGAAGTGCGGTGTTTTGGAGAGCAGAAGTTGGCGGCGGAGAACCTCACGGTGCAGGGATTTGGCTTTGATGACGCGAAGTTTGGGTGCCCCAAAGCACTTCATTCAGTTTTTACCTCGCTGCAACGGGATGTGGCTTTTGCAGCGGCAGGAGAGGCTGGTGCAGATTTGGTGCATGTTCACACGTGGTACACGCATCTAGCCGGCATTTTGATGAAGCTAAATTATTCGCTTCCGCTCGTATTAACCGTCCATTCCTTGGAGCCCTTGCGTCCTTGGAAACGGGAGCAATTGGGCGGCGGCTATGATTTTTCCGTTTGGGTAGAACGAACGGCGATGGAAATGGCGGATGCGATTATCGCCGTATCGGAATCAACGCGAGAAGATGTGTTGGATCATTTTAATGTCGCTCCTTCGCGCCTGCATGTGATTCACAACGGCATTGACCTCGAGGAATATCGTCAAAAAAAGGACGATGCTGTTTTGCGAAAACATGGCATTGATCCTTCGCGGCCTTACATTCTCTTTGTGGGACGCATTACGCGGCAAAAGGGGATTGTGCATTTGGTGCGTGCGCTGCGGTTTCTAGATAGTGAATTCCAAGTTGTGTTGTGTGCTGGTGCTCCCGATACACCGGAAATTGCCTTGCAAATGCAAGAGGCCGTCGCTGTAGCTCAAGCGCAGCGGCCCGGGGTGATATGGATTGAGCAGATGGTAACTAAGGCTGAAATCATTCCGCTATATTCCCAAGCGGCACTCTTTGTGTGTCCGTCTATTTATGAGCCTTTTGGGATTATCAATCTCGAAGCGATGGCGTGCGGAACGCCGGTAGTCGCCAGTCGCGTGGGTGGAATTTCCGAGGTGGTTGTGCATGGAGAAACGGGTTTATTGGTTCCGGTGGAGCAAATGACAGAAGCTCCGGTTGAGCCGCGTGATGCGGAAAAGTTTTCGCGTGATCTTGCAGCAGTTATCAATGATCTGATGCATGATGAACCTCGGCGTATAGCCATGGCCGTGGCCGCTCGGCGACGTGTGGAGCACGTGTTTAGCTGGGAGACTGTGGCACAGACGACCGCGAATCTTTACCGTGAAGTTTGTGATGAAGCGCGTCGTTCCTGAAGGGCGAATAGGGGTACCTTAAATTTCAAATTCGCTTTCTTTAGATGCTTCAACGGTCTCTTCGGTGGCGATCGCGGTGTAGGCGAGGCATTTAATTTCTTCTATCGAGGTATTACCTTCAATCACTTGTTGTAACCCTACTTGATAGAGCGTCCGCAATCCTTGTGCCGTCGCGATTTTGCGCATTTCACCTTGCGGCGCGTTGGTGGAAATAAGGTCGGAAAGTTCGTTGCCTATGGGACAAAGTTCCATCAATGCAATGCGTCCTCTATAACCTGTTTCGCGACAATCGGGACAACCACCCGAATCGTAAATGTGGGTGGCCTCTGCGGGGAGAGGTGTCATGTTGAGGGAAAAAAGTTTATGGTGTGCCGAGGTGAGAGGGGTCATGCGTTTACATTGAGGGCACAAGCGACGAACAAGTCGTTGTGCTTGAGTGAGAGCGAGAGAATCCGCCAGTAAATAGGGTGGAACGCCCATGGAAATAAAGCGACTGACGGCACGCAGACAGTCATTGGCGTGCAATGTGGTGAGAACTAAGTGGCCGGTCAGTGCTGCGTTTACCGCCGCTGTGGCCGTTTCTTCATCGCGACATTCTCCGATGAGAATGATGTCGGGATCGGCACGCATAAGGCGACGTAGACCTTGGGCAAAATCAATACCATGAACCGGATCGGTCTGAGTTTGATTAAGGCCCTCAACTTCGTATTCGATGGGGTCTTCGATGGTTTGGATGTTTAAGTTTTCGTTATTAACGCTATTGAGCAAGGCATAGAGCGTAGTGGTTTTGCCGCTTCCGGTGGGACCCGTAATG
>JBDHQL010000078.1:0-5653 GCA_039807035.1 Chthoniobacterales bacterium | reverse complement strand
GTCGGTCGTCAGAGGGTTGGCACATAATTTAATAAGTACCGGATCGGCAACAGCACCCGCAGCCATGGCGTCAAGGGCTCGTAATGCTACATCCAAGGTGCCGTCTTTACCCGCCGCAGTCACCGCATCCGGAAAGGCATTTCTTGCGAGTTCCAGCCTTTTAAGCCGCTTCAAAGCAAGGCCACGTAAGACCAAACGCAAGTATGAAAAGTTCTGCGGTGCCACGCCCGTCAGAAAAATTAAATCCTGCCACTGTTCTTTTTGCGCCAAGGCTTGACAGCGTTGTTGAAAAGCTGCGGGATCACGTTCGGCTTCCTCGGGCTTAATAAGCTGCAAAATTTCGTCCCACATTTGATACCGACTCATCCAATGCGCAAAGCGGGCTTTTTGAATAGCATCTGCGGTTTCAAATACCGACAGCAGCTTTTCATAATAGTCACGCGGTTTGCCATCGCGATAGCCTCGTCTTGCAACGGAGTTCCTTGCAGTTGATCTACCAATTCTATGATTTCGCGACTGGCATCGGCACTCCCGGGCATCACACCCTCGCGTTTTTTTAGCACTGGCCCATAACTCATGAGAAGCACGCGCAATAAATCCATCTGCCGCGATGGTTCCCCCGAAGCTGCCGCCTTCCGCGCCTACTCAATCAATCGAAGACGACAAATCGCCCTTCCTTATTAATCACGTCGCCCGAAATCCCGAGGCACTAATGTCATCTCCGCTTTGTTCCAAAGCGGTCACGGCGGTGAGAAACTGTTCATCGGTTCCTACGAGCATCGCAAGGCGGGCACGTTCCTTAATTTCTTCCGCTGACAACTTTCCCTTCGTCGCCAGCGTTTCCCACATGGAAAGTGCCGCAGGGCGGTCCATTCGACTTTGTATTAAAACTTTTGCACGTTGAACCTCCTGAAGATCGGAGCGCATACCTTCGGCAGATCGAATTTGCAGCCATGCCATGGACAAATTTCCACCTCGTACATTTTCCAAAGCCTTCGCCGTAAGGTCCGTCGCTCGCCATTGAATGAAAAAATAAAGCGACACGCTCCCAACAAGTACAACGACAAACGCGACAGGAGGAATCCACAGCAAAACACGCTGCGAGATCGTTTTCCATATCGGCTCGTATTCGCTCCATAAAATGGGCGCGGTCGCTTCATGCCACCAACGCCGCACAAAATCTAAAGATGGCTCGAAAACACGTTCCAGAAACCACTCTTTCAATCGAGTCATCCATGCAAGATAGGGCATCATTGTTTCCGTAGAAAAGCATCAACCATCAGGCACTTCTCCACCAATCTGCGCAAACACCCCCGCACCCAAAAGTCGTTCCCCCTCGTAAAGCGCACATATTTGCCCGGGTGCCAAAGCCCGTTGAGGCTCGACAAACTCAATCTCCGCCATGTTCTTATCGCGTCGTTTCCAACGAATAGACACACGCGGTGCGCGGTAACGCACACGCGCTTCAATCTCCGCTTCATCCGCCGGACAGCGAATTCCCGCCATGCTGAGATGAGTCAATGTCGCCCGCGTGGCATACAGCCCCGTCGTATCTGGGCGGTCATAACCAATGACCAGTTCATTACTTGTCATGCGCTTTTCCACCACGACATAAGCCGTATGAGGCTCCGGAGAAGCCACACGGATTCCGCGTCTTTGCCCCAACGTGTAATTATGCAATCCGCGATGTTCTCCCAACACACGACCCGCGAGATCAACAATCAACCCGGGGATTTCCGGAAGATATTCTTTCAAAAAATCCTGAATGCGCACTTTGCCCATAAAGCAAATACCCTGACTATCCTTCTTTGCCGCCGTCGGTAATCCCGCCTCTGCGGCTTTTGCCCGTACGTCGCTTTTAAGGAAATCCCCTACCGGAAACCACGCGGATGCAATTTGGGAGGGTCGTAACATCGCCAAAAAATACGACTGGTCTTTCCCCGAATCTCGACCTTCCAAAATAGCGCGTTCGCCATCCGCCTCCTCGACGATTCGCGCATAATGCCCCGTGCCAATGCCGTCAAAACCTTCCTGACGCGCCAAATCGAGGAAAACGCCGAACTTTATTTCACGATTGCAATAAGCATCCGGATTCGGCGTGACTCCCTCCGCGTAACCCTTCAGCAAATAATCCACGACACGTTCACGATAATCCTCAATAAAGTTCACCACACGAAAAGGAATCCCCAACACCTCCGCTGCGGCCCGCGCATCCGCCACATCTTGCTCCCACGGACACTCCCCCAGCGGATTCCATTCCGCCATCCAATTTTTCATGTAAGCCGCCTCCACCTCATGCCCCTTCTCACGCAGCAGCAACGCCGCCACCGAGCTATCCACTCCGCCCGACATCGCCACAAGAATTCTCGCCATAAACCACCAGCCTTCCGCACACCACAAAACCAGTCAACGCTTCTTCCTCGCTCGTAATTTTTCCCCATCGCTTCCACCACAGTCAGGATTTCAAATTCATTCCTTCCATTTTATTTGCTTGGGGCGATGGACTCGGACAGGATGCGAGCATGTTGAAACGAACCTTCCTTTTTCTTCCCATTCTTCTTGCAGTTGCAGGTTGCGCCACCACACAAACGACACCCCAGGTAGATTCACGAATTCTGGATTCTTTCACGTCGCATGGAGTTTCGGAGGCGACCATTCTTAAAGTGCGCACGGGGCGTCCGCTCAGCGTGACGCAGGTGGCGGAGGCTGCGCAAAAGGGTGTTCCCGGGCCTGGACTTGTGAGCTACATGGAAAGCACCCGCAAGGCGTACAATTTGAGCAATGCGGATATTGCCACACTGCGCAAAGCGGGGACTCCGGCACCGGTGATTAATTATATGCAACGCTCCTATGGCTATTTCACGAAAGGGCCGAAAGCGGTGAATCAGAACCATCCGTATTTCACCGATGACCGCAATGTGCTTGAAGCACCTTTTGCTTACGCACCACCGCAGGCGGACACATTTTTTAACTCCGCTTACGAAGACAACCTCTACAGTCCTTTTTCCAATCAATAAACGTCGCTCGTCATCCGCTCCGCTTCACGGAGTTGCCTTCCCCTCAACCCCATTGACGCGTGTGGTTGGCTCGGTGGTGAAGTTTGAAATTGAGTCTCCTAAGCGACCGGAAAATCAGGACCATGTCTTTGTGACATTGGATGCCGGGATGTCCTCGCCGCTTGTACTGTCGCTGAACACCCTATCTTTTCGCAATCGTATGGCAGGGCACGATGCGCGGATTCGTGTGGGCACTTGGCGTTTGCACTGGGAGAAATTGCCGCTGCAAGGAGTTTATCCCTTGGATTCTTTTGACTACGAAGTGGCGGAGTTGCTGGGCGATGTTACATACGGCGTCATGGAGAGAACGGAGGTTGAGGATTTCTTTGCACAGCTGTGTGCGACATGCCTTCTCGTAGAAGCGTGGGGAATTCCTTACCACCGCTCTCAGCCCGGGCTACATCAAATTCATTCGCGACGCGCAAGCTGCGGCGTCCCGCAGGATTTGCGTAGCCTCGATGGAGCGGTGCGATTTTATTTTGAGGAAGGTAAAACCTCCGAATTAGTGCTTCTAAAATTCTGCGGTCAGTAACATTGCCGTCATCGCCGAAGGTCAGTAAAAATCTCCCATGCTCCCCAAGACATTTCCACGTTTGCCCTTGGTCGGCGTGGCACTTTTTGTCGTCGTAGGGATAGGAGTTTCTGACAAATTTTCTCTCGATCCCCGTCTGTTATTGGCTCTTGCCATCTTGGGGCTTTGCCTTGCTCCGTGGCGCGGAGGTCGGGTAGGGCTATGGATTGCAGCTGCCTGTGTTTTTGGCGTCGTGCATACATGGCAATGGCAAAGCAATCCTGCCCGCGTGTGGGCTCATACCATGGTTGCGGAACCACGTACGGTGCAGGTAACCGGTGTGCTTGTAGATGAACCTGCATTGCTCGCAAGTGCCAACGACAGCAAAACATGGCGGTGCCGTATGCGTACGGAGCGTTGGAAACTTGAAGAAAAAGAGATTCCCTTTGTCACCGAAATTCTCGTGCGATGGACGTCCGATAAGGCGGCATCCTATGGGGATCGCTGGCGCATAGATGGAGATGTTCAACATCCGCCTGCCGCACGCAATCCGGGCGAGTTTGATGTGGCGGACTGGCTGGCGCGACAGGGCGTATTTTTGGAAATGCACGGACGCTCTCACAACGCGGAATTACTCGCACGTCATGCCGGTTCGAGCATTAAGGGCGCCGCTTTAGTTACACGGGGATGGATGTTGAAAACTCTTGGTGCCGGCGTTGAAGGAGCACCTGCACTTCGCGCTTTAGTAGCAGGCATTACCTTGGGCGTACATGAAAATGCTTCGGACCAATTTGCCGATGCGTTTCGGCAAACGGGAACATTTCATCTTTTCAGCGTGAGTGGACTCCATGTCGGCATGTTTGCCTTGTTACTCTGGACATTGCTGCGTCCCTTGGGCGTCTCGCGACGTAAGTCCGTGCTCATCATTGTACCCCTGTTGTTTTTTTACTCCCTTGTCACGGGAGCATCTCCCCCGAGTTTACGAGCGGCTGTCATGATTTCGGTCGCCTTCGGCGGACTGCTCCTTGATCGCATCAACACGCCAGCCAACAGCCTCGCTGCTGCAGCACTTTTGCTACTTGCATGGGACACGAATCAGCTTTTTTTACCGGGATTCCTTCTCTCATTTTCCATTGTCGCCGCCATTTTTCTACTCTCGCCCGCCCTACAAAACTTCCTTTCCGTACGATTGCGACCGGACCCATTTTTACCGCGCAAGCTTTATACACGGCGGCAAAAATTTGCGGCGCATAGCGGACAAGAATTAGCGGCGACCTTGGGAGTTTCGACAGCGGCGTGGTTGGGTAGCTTGCCACTGACAGCCTTCTTTTTTCATCTTCTGCCGGTACTCGCCATTCCTGCAAATTTACTCTCCGTTCCCTTGGCATTTGCCATTTTAGCCGTTGCCATGCTCTCGCTTTTAGGAAGCTCGGTGAGCTTATGGCTGGCGGCTGTTTTCAACAACACCAACTGGGGATTGGCCTCACTACTCCTCGCCGTTGTACAAGGTACAGCGGCTTTGCCGGGTTCCTACGTTTACATGCCACCCGGGTGGATGCAGCCACCGGCGAAGCTCACAGTTTTCGATGTCGGATCAGGGGGAGCGCAACTTTTACGCACACGTCAACAGGCGTGGCTGTTTGACACGGGGAGTCGAAATGACTTTTTGAAAATTGTGGAACCCGGTTTACGAACGGCGGGGATTGGGCGGCTTGACGCTCTTGTGATTACGCATGGCGATGTCGGCCATGCCGGAGGTGCCATATTTTGCCTCGCAGAGACACACCCGCGACGAATTTTGGATTCTGCATTACGAGACCGCTCTTCAACACGTAAAACACTCCATGCAGCATTGCGCGATCTCGAATTTCCAAAATCCATTGCTTTGCCCGGGGACATCCATCGCCTGGGAGAAAATGTCGCTGCTCGAATTCTTTTTCCCAATCCCCACGCTACCGCTCGTACGGCGGATGATCCGGCCATTGTCGTCGCTGCTGAAATACAGGGCTTTCGCGTGCTTCTTATGTCCGACTCCGGTGTGATAACGGAGGACGCGTTGATGCGGCGATGGCCTCAAGAATTGCCC
>JBDHQL010000077.1:0-5682 GCA_039807035.1 Chthoniobacterales bacterium | reverse complement strand
TTGGTTTCGTGTAATTATGCTGTATGGACGGCGCGTGATTTGCGCGATGTGTGTGTGGAGACGTTGCGAGGAGAGAGATTTGACTTGGTTCGGGGAGAAAGTGTTTCGGAGATTCCCCGAGGTGCTGTTGCGTGGAGAATTCGTAAAGGATAACAACAGGGGGTATCCCGCATGTGCGGGATTCCGCCTGTGATGTCTAAACGCACACGGGCGAGACGCCCATGCCCCCTGACCAAGCCCCCTGACCAAGCCCCCTGACCAAGCACCCTGGACAAACACGCTGACTAGATTCTTTGTCTAGCCTCCTATCCACTCTCAACTTTTCCTGAAACATAGCTGTCACCTTCATCTCCTTCCTCGCGTTGTAACCGCGTCACTCTGCTGACGATTTTCTTACGCGTCTTTCACAGGGAGCCGCCCTCTATCACGCAGAAGACGAATATAACTTGTTACCGCTTCTTGCCATCCTCGTAACGGTCTGCCGAGAAGTGCCTCAAGGCGTTTGCAGGACAGTGGGGTGTTGATCGGTCGTGGTGCTGTCATGGCGGCGAGTTCGGGAAGTTTTTGCGGCTCTACGTAACGTGTTTTCATCGGAACTCCGAGGGCGATAGCAGCATCAATCGCTTGTTGTGCCCAATCCCGCCAACTGCATTTGCCGTGATTGCTCAAATGATAAACTCCGCCCGGCGCAAATGGATCGAAGAGGGCGCGGAGGGCTTCGGCGGCATCAAGTGTGTACGTCGGAGTGCTCCATTTGTCAGCCACTGCACGAATGGGTTCTCCGCGCAGCGCGAGTTGAAGTGCTTTATCCACGAAAGCATCACGATCGGGGCCGAAAACCCAAGAGACTCGTACGACGGCATGGTTGGGGGCGGAAGCAAAGACGCCGCGCTCTCCGTCCTGCTTTGTTTTGCCATACCAGGAAAGGGGTGCTGTTTCGTCATCCTCGGTGTAAGGCACGTTGCTTTTTCCATCGAAAACATAGTCGGTACTGATGTGAATCATCCGTGCTCTTATTTCTGCACAGGCTTGAGCGACAGCCGCAGGAGTGCGTGCGTTCACTACTTCCGCCAATTCTTGCTTCTCTTCGCAGGTGTCCACATTGGTGAGTGCCGCGCAGTTGATGACAATCTCTGCTTCCGATTTTCGCACAGCTGCGGCGACGGCACCGGGGTTTTCAAAGTTTGCCTCCTCTCGGCTCCAAGCTATTACATTGGAATCGTTGGCATAGGTTCGGGCAAGTGCAGCTCCTAGGCGACCTTTCGCGCCGAGAATGAGGACTTTTCGTGAACGCTCGGAGGATGTTGCTTTATTACTCTCGGGATGAGCAGCGGCTTCACGCATGGGCGTTAAAAGCACCGAGAATACAGGCTGGCAATTCGGTTTCGAGAAGTTCGATTTGGCGGCTTTCCGTACGCACGTGGAGGAACAGCTCCATACTTTCGTGCATGAGGCGCATTCCCAAAACAGTGCAGAATACGCAAAAGAACCTTGCGTGGATCTGGTGCGGTGTCAGATGAGGTAAGGAGCGTTCCAATTCACTGCAAAATTGATCGAGCGTTTCCTTGTAAAAAACACGGTGGAGATGGGCGAAGCGTTGGGGTTCATCGGTCATCAATTGCCCCGCTAATCTGACCATGATAGCACGGGTGCTTTTCCCTTGTTGGAGAGCTTCAAGAACCGGTGATACCAAAGCACCGATCAAGTCCGCGATGGGAATGGGGGTGTCCGGGTGTTTTTTTCGAAGTTTTTCCAAGCGAGCCAATCGTTGGGCATTAATGGGAGTTAGCCTCCGATCTGCGAGTGCGAGGATAAGTTTGTCCTTCGAGCCAAAATGATAATTGACCGCCGCTAAATTGACACCGGCGAGCAGCGTGACATCACGCAGAGACATACCATGAAATCCGCTGGCCGCATAAATACGCTCCGCCGCCTGAAGGATGCGCTCTCGCGTGGACTCGATAGACTTTTTTTCCGAGGGAGCCGGCTTTTCGGGTGTGGATGAATCGGACACGGTGATAATTTATCTCAAACGTATTTTCGAGGGACGTCAACCTTGGGGTTGCCTTCTTGAAGGAGAGGTGGGCTGCTTTGGCTAGTGTGTGCCCTGTTCGGCGAGTACTTTATTGAAGGGCTTGATCGAGCCATCGGTAAAGGCAATAAGTGCTCCATTTCCGTGAGCATTGGCACGCTCAACAAACCAAGGCTGGGTTGGCCATTTGTAAGCGGTGCCCGGGAGGGCGTCAAACATGGTGGGGACGTAATGGATGGACGTTTCGGTAAAAAAGCGGTTGCCGCTTGGGTCGCGGAGCATCGCTGTGATGGCGGGGCATTGCCATGTTTTCTGCGTGATGCCAAAAGGTTCGAGCGTTTGAATCCAGAACTTTGACCATATCGAACCATCCTCCGGAGAAGGGCCTTGTGGCCAGATGTTCTGGTTGTCGTTGAGATACGCCCCGACGCCGACATAGAGTGAGCGCAGATTTGCCATGCAACGCGCTTGTGATGCGGTCGCCATCCAACGTCCGTAGTTGGGAACAACAACCGCTGCGATGAGGCCGATGATTGCTAAAACGGCAAGCATTTCCACTAAGGAAAATGCACGATACGTCGGGCCCCAAGGATGATGCGTCTTACTTTGAAGAATACTCAAACTTTAGGGGTTAGGCGTGAAAGACACACGAATGCCGTTGAGCATAAAGGGAATGTTGACGAGGGTGGGTGGGGGCGCTGCATTGGAAAAGGAAATCTCACCATTGCCATTAAAAGTAAAAACACCTCTATTATCATCAATGTTTGCTGAAAAGTAGCCACCTGTCATGATAGCGGCTGGTGGCAAGAGTACGCCATTAATGGTGCTGCTATTGAAGTTTATAGAAGCCATTGTCAAACCCGTGTAGGCACGGCCCTCCACAAATATAGCGTAATAATTTTGGTTGGGATTCCAAATAACGGTACTCGTAGTAGCATTGGTTGTCGTTGTTGTATTTGTTGAAACAGTTGTCGTGCCATTGGCTACAGCAAACCCAATAACACCGGAGACGTTATTTCCATAGACAGCAGCTTGGTATTTGCCATCGAGGCTTCCGGGGTACCATGTGGAATTGGCCCAAGGGCCCGGGCCGGCGGAGGCAAAGGCGGTCGTTGCGAGAGCGGCGGAGGCGAGTAGGGAGAGGGTGGTTTTCATCATAGAGAGGATTGGAATGTGGGAGAGATGCTAGGCAGCGATTGCATGATAGAGCAAGTGCAAAATGAAATTTTTGCAAAATCTTTTGGAACATCTCATGAAGTCATGCGTCGACGCAATTTTGAATGGTGAAACGTCATGCCACGCAGCTTGACAAAGCGCAAACATCAGCGGATACCTTCGGCGAATGAACTCAACCCTTCGCTTCGCCCTTTTTCTTAGTCTCTTGGTTTTCATTCCGGCATTGTCGCTGCACGCGACGCCTTTGGAAAAAAAGATGAAGGTGATGAAGCAGGCGACGAAGGATTTGAAGGCGGATTTAATCGAAGCCTCCAAGCCTGACAAAACGGCGAATCTCAAACACGTCGCGAAATTACGCGAGGCCGCAGTGGCGGCGGGTTCGTTGGAGCCTGCAAAAACAGCGGACATTCCTGAGGCGAAACGTACCGCGTTGGTGGCCGAATATAAAAAGTCCATTGAGCATTTGGTTGTCGAAATTGACGAGCTTGCGGAGCTTATTAGCGCAGGAAAATGGGATGCCGCTCGCAAGCAAATGAGCGTCCTTAATCAATCCCGCCGCGACGGCCACAAGGAGTTCATGCGCGAGCGGGAGTAGGGTGTTTTTTATCGCGCCTCTCTCGAATTCTAACGATTCCTCCGGCGAGGCCGACTCGAATGATGGCGCTCCGTTGTAGCCGCGCCACTCTGCTGGCGCGCGGGGAGTCTTAGAGAATTGTGTCCATGGGAAAAATTGCATGGTGCGGAATGTTTCCACTGGCATGACGCGGGCAACGCGGTCATGATGGCAAATTAACGCGGTAACGATTCCGTAGCCGCCAACAAGGAAGTTTTACGTGTACACACAGAACGAAAAAATCGAACCTATTGATGTCGCGGAGGAGATGTCTCGCTCCTTTCTCGACTACTCCATGTCCGTTATCATTTCGCGTGCGCTCCCCGATGCGCGTGATGGTCTTAAGCCTGCGCAGCGCCGCATTCTTTACGCGATGCACGATCTGCGGCTTTTCCCCGGGAGGCAGCATATCAAGTGCGCAAAAATTTGCGGTGACACCAGCGGTAACTATCACCCGCACGGCGAAGCTGTCATTTATCCTACGCTTGTTCACATGGCGCAGAGCTGGGCAACGCGGGAGACGCTTGTGGATGGGCAAGGCAACTTTGGTTCGGTGGAAGGCGATCCTCCGGCAGCCATGCGTTATACCGAGGCACGTCTCACGCATCTTGGGACGGCACTCATGGCGGATATGGATAAATCCACGGTGGATTTTGTACCTAATTACGATGAGCGACTGACGGAGCCGGTCGTTTTTCCTGCGGCATTTCCGAATCTTCTCGTGAATGGTGGCACGGGCATTGCGGTCGGTATGGCGACAAATATGCCGCCCCACAATCTTGGGGAAGTGATTGATGCCATTTGCGCACAAATTGACAAACCCGACATCTCGCTCGAAGGGTTGATGAAGCATGTTAAGGGGCCGGATTTTCCCACAGGCTGCCATATATGCGGCGTCGCCGGAATTCGGCAGTACCTCGAAACCGGACGTGGTTCCGTGAAGGTCCGCGGCCAAGTCGGTGTGGAAGAGCTCAAGGGCAATCGCGAGCAAATCGTCATCACCGAGATTCCTTACAATGTCAATCGCGCCACCCTCGTCACGCGTGTCGCGGATTTGGTGAATCAAAAGATCATCACCGACATCAGTGCCATTCGCGATGAATCCGATGAAAATACTCGCGTCGTCATTGAGCTTAAACGCGACGCGAATCCCAAGGTCGTCATCAACAACCTGTATAAGTACACGACGCTTGAAAGTTCGTTTTCGACAACGATGTTGGCCATTGACCATGGCAAGCCGAAGTTGCTTTCGCTTAAAGAAGCCATTGCGTGTTATATCGAGCATCGGCGCGAAGTAGTTTTGCGTCGCACGCGTCATTTGCTTGGCGAAGCGGAAGTGCGGGCGGAAAAACTCGAAGCCTTTCTTATTGCACTCGCGAATCTTGATGAGTTCATCCGCATCATTCGCAATTCCAAAAATCGCGAGGAGGCAAAGGTTAAACTTCTCGCCTTTGAATTCACCCGCAAGCAGGTGGAAAAATTTGGCATTGCCATTCGCAGTGAGGCACGCTTGACCGATGGTGAGTATTTGCTCACCGAGCAGCAAGTGGATGACATCTTGGAGCTGCGCCTCTACCAACTCACTGGACTCGAAAGCGACAAAGTTTTGGGAGAATACAAGGCGCTGCTTTCCACCATCGCCGACTTGCTCGACATCCTTGCTCGCGAAGAGCGTGTGTTAGATATCATTAAAACCGAGCTGCGTGAAATCAAGGCCAAGCACGCAGGACCACGCCTCACCGAGATTGTTCCGGATGAAGGCGAGATCAACATTGAAGACCTCATCACAAACGAAGGGTGCATCATTACTGTCACACATCGCGGCTTCATCAAACGCACCGCAGTGAGTGCGTATCGCGCC
>JBDHQL010000076.1:0-5812 GCA_039807035.1 Chthoniobacterales bacterium | reverse complement strand
AACTCGAGCCGGAGCGGTGACATCGGAAAATCAAACGATGCTTACTGTACCGGGTGGATTTATTACCAACGCAGCGGAGGCGGGGCAAGTGGTGGTCGGCGTTTACGAGGGACGTCCGGTGTATCTGCGGGATGTGGCGACCATTAGCGATGGTCCGGAAGAACCCTCCTCCTACGTGTTTCAGGCCGTGCGAGGGCACGGCATTGAGCCTGCGGTGACCTTGAGCGTGGCTAAGCAACCGGGTGCTAATGCCGTGGATGTCGTCCATGCGGTGATGCGCAAAGTGGAGGCTGTGCGCGGACGACTATTGCCGGTGGATGTGCAAGTCACGGTGACGCGAGATTACGGAGCGACGGCGTCGGAGAAATCCAACGAGCTGCTTTTTCACATGGCCATCGCGGTGGTAAGCGTTTCCTTGCTCGTCATGTTTGTTCTCGGTTGGCGTGAGTCCATTGTTGTGGCCATTGCGATCCCGACGACATTGGCTCTCACGTTGCTGGTTTTTTATCTCTACGGCTACACGTTAAATCGCATCACGCTTTTTGCGCTTATTTTTTCCATCGGCATTCTCGTGGATGACGCCATTGTGGTGGTGGAAAATATTGTGCGGCATTATCGCTTGCCCGAGAATCGTCGGCGCAATTTAAGCGACGTGGCGATTGAAGCGGTAGCGGAGGTTGGGAATCCGACAATTTTGGCGACCTTAGCCGTGATCGCGGCGATTTTGCCCATGGCTTTTGTGAGCGGGCTGATGGGCCCTTACATGCGCCCCATTCCGATTGGTGCCAGTGCGGCCATGTTTTGGTCATTGCTTATCGCCTTTGTCGTCACACCATGGGCGGCGCGGCGGATGCTTGCGGGTGAGGTGAAAGGGCATCGAGCGCATGGTGAGGTAGAGGGAAAAACGACGCAGCTTTATCGGCAATGGATGGGGCATTTATTGCATGATCCAAAATGGCGATGGAGTTTTTTAGGCGGTATTGTCGCGTTGCTGCTGGCATGTTTTGCCCTCGTCCCTCTGGGTTTTGTGAAGGTCAAAATGCTCCCCTTCGACAACAAGAGTGAGTTTCAGGTCATTCTTAATATGCCCGAAGGCAGCTCGCTCGAACAAACGACGGCGGTGGCGCGTGAGATGGCGGATGCGTTGTTGCCGGAGCCTGAAGTTCGCGATGTGCAGATTTATGCAGGAGTGGCATCGCCCTTTAATTTCAACGGCCTCGTGCGTCATTACTTCATGCGCTCCGGCCCTGCGGTGGCGGATTTGCAGGTGAATCTTTTGTCTGCTCATGATCGTTCGGTACAAAGTCATGATACCGCGAAGCGGGTGCGTCCGCGTCTTGCCGAAATCGCCAAACAACATGGCGCACGACTGGCGGTGGCAGAAGTTCCGCCGGGGCCACCGGTGTTGCAGACTTTGGTGGCCGAGGTGTATGGGCCGGATGAAGCATCACGCCTAAAATTAGCAGCGGAGATTAAAAAGATTTTAGAGGAAACGCCGGGTGTTGTGGATGTGGATTGGTACGTGGAAGCGGACCAGCCGAAGGCGCGGTTCATTGTGGATAAAGAAAAGGCGGCGCTTAATGGAATTAGTGCCGACACGATTGCGCGGACTTTGTCCATTGCGGCGGAAGGGCAGTCGGTGGATTTGGTTCACATGCCGCGTGAAAAAGAAGACGTGAATGTTTTTCTTCAACTCGCCAATCGCGATAAATCCTCACCGGAACAATTGCTGTCCTTACGCGTTCGTTCCGGCGATGCGAATGCGCTGCCGGAGCCTGGTGCAAAAGGAGGGGCGCCCTTGGTTCCGCTGCGTGAGTTGGTGCGGGTTGAACGGACCTTGGAGGATAAAAGTATTTACCATAAGAACCTCATGTCTGCTGTCTATGTACTCGCGGATGTCGCCGGCGTGGTGGAGAGCCCGGTTTATGCCATTCTCGACATGAACCAGCGTATTGCGAAATTGCAGGCATCGGATTTTGGCGGGGTTCCCGGAGCCGTGGAGGTTTTTAATGCGACAATGCCCTTTACGGATAATGCACCGGCCATCAAATGGGATGGCGAGTGGCATATCACCATTGAAGTTTTTCGAGATCTCGGCTTGGCCTTTGCCGCCGTACTTATCCTTATTTATCTGCTCATGGTGGGATGGTTTGGTTCGTTTGTGACGCCCTTAGTTGTGATGGCGGCCATCCCATTTTCGCTCGTAGGCATTCTCCCCGCGCATGGGCTTATGGGGGCATTTTTTAGCGCTCCTTCGATGATTGGATTTATGGCGGGCGCGGGAATTGTGGTGCGAAACTCCATTATTCTCGTGGACTTTATTCAGCTTCGATTGGCGCAGGGAATGCCCTTGGATGAGGCAGTGATTGATGCCGGTGCCGTGCGATTTCGTCCCATGCTCCTCACGGCAATGGCTGTGGTGGTGGGAGCGGCCGTGATTCTTTTTGACCCGATTTTCCAGGGCTTGGCTATTTCGCTCATGGCCGGAGAAATCGCCTCCTTGCTGCTTAGCCGCATGGCGGTACCCGTGCTGTTTTTCCTCGCAAATCGAAAAGCAGGGGGCGAGCGACGAGATGAAAGAACGCCCTTAGCGTAAACGGCGGGTACGAATTTTTTTTCAAAAATTAGCGATAAGGGGTTGACGGATGCTGTCAAAAGGTGGTTAAAAGTGGGGCAAAGTGGTGCAAAATGGTGCCACAGCCCTCAAAATGCCAAATCCCAATCCCAACCATCCAGTTTATGCCGGCGAGTTTCGTCATGCGGTGGATGCCAAAAATCGCGTCACGATTCCGTCGCGTTGGCGTTCGGATGCTGCGGGAGAAGAATTTTTTGCAGTGCCTGATCCTCGGGGAGATTTTTTGATGATTCTCCCGCCCTCGGTCTTTGAGCGTGTGAAGGAAAATGTCGAAGCCAACACTTCGATTGCTGCGGCGGATCGGCGGAAATTTATTCGTCGTTTTTATGCTCAGGCGCAGCTTGTCGGTGCCGACAAGCAGGGACGCGTGTTGTTGCCGGAGGAGCATTGTCGTCGCTTGGGCTTAGAAGGCGAAGTCGTACTCAGTGGGAGTCACGACCGCATTGAAATTTGGAATACAAACCGCTGGACGTCGGTCATGGCTGACGATGAAGAGGTCTTCCGCCGAGTGGCGGAGGAAGTCGGCTTATAGCCCTCGTTCCGCACAAACGAAAAATCCCCAAACCACCAGCAAAAAAATCATGGCTAAAAATGGCCGCAAATTTTCTTTTGGCTTTTCCGCGAAAAAAGACGCGGGAGGCCGAATGGAAGGAGCGGCCAACATTCGACTTCGTGTCCGCACAATTTATGAACAATTCGGTCTCCGTAAACCCGCCCACCCGCGCAAACACTGACGTTGCATGGCATCAGTCTGTGTTACCTCGCGAGGTGATAACCTTGCTCCAGCCTTCGGTTGGTCGGGTGTTTCTCGATGGTACGCTAGGAGGTGGCGGGCATAGTGAGGCATTGCTGACCGCGGGAGCGCGGGTGGTGGGTCTCGATAGGGATGGGGAATCGTTGGCATTTGCATCCAAACGTCTGACTCGATTTGGGGAAATGTTTTATGCGGTTCACGCGGATTTTTCCTGTGCTGCCGATTTGGAAGAAGTTCGTTCACATGCGCCTTACGATGGTGCCTTATTGGACCTTGGGGTTTCTTCTCACCAGCTCGATACGGCAGAGCGCGGATTTAGTTTTCGATTTGATGGCCCTCTCGATATGCGCATGGACGCCACATCCGGCGAGCCTGCGTCGGAGATCGTCAATACAGCAGAGGAAGCGGAGTTGATTAAAATTTTCCGCTCCTACGGAGAAGAACCTCAGGCGCGTCGTGTGGCGCGTGCCATCATTGCCGAACGCGAGCGCGTGCCTTTCACGCGGACGGGACAATTGGCGGCACTCATTGAAAAAATTCTCGGTCGCCGTGGTCGCATTCATCCGGCGACGCGGGTATTTCAGGCGCTTCGTATTGCGGTGAACGACGAATTGGGTTCTTTGCGGCGAGCTTTGGAAAATATTCCATCATTGCTGCGTACGGGCGCACGTTTTGCGGTCATTACGTTTCATTCGTTGGAAGACCGCATCGTCAAAACTTTTTTTCGTCATGGTAGTGAACAATGGCTTGATCGCCCCGAGTGGCCAGCACCACGTCCGAATCCTGCATGGCAATTTCGGGATTTGACGCGCAAACCGATTGAGGCGTCGGCGGAAGAGCAAGCCCGAAATCCCCGAGCGCGTTCCGCTCGTTTACGCGTGGTGGAAATACTCGATCACCCGCAGGAGGTCGCAGCATGAAAAAGTCTTCTCACGATAACGCTCTCCCTCTTGGCCCTATTTTTTCATGGGTCATGATCGCGATTTTTCTCAGCGTGGTTGGCCTTTGTTTTGTGCGCATGAAACACACGCTCAAGGTGGATGGCGACCGCTGCCGCGACCTCGAACATGAAGTGGCTGATTTGGATGAGAAACTCAAAGTGGCCAACAACGAAATGATGCGCCTTACATCGCGCCCCGCCTTAGAGCGTCGTCGCCAGGAAGGATTTATTCGCATGGTACAAGTGCAGGATAGTCGCTTAGTGCGCTTGTATCCTCAAACTTCGCAGGAGGCCTCGCTCTCTGTGGCCGTCAAGGAGGTCATTCCATGAGCCCTCAAATTCAACGTCGTGCAGGAATCATTTGCATCGGTCTTGCATTTCTCTTCAGCATTTTTTCAGGCCGACTTATTTATCTCCAAGTAGGCAAACACGAGGAGTTCTCGCGAGCGGCGGCGGACAGCACCGCAGAAAAAAAAGTCGCTCGTGCAGAACGAGGAAAAATTACGGATTCACGCGGGGAAGTGCTGGCGGACAACATTCCCATTTATACCGTGGTGGTAGATGGGACTTTAGTGAGTGATCGTTCACGCGTCGCGGAAACTCTCTCGCGGTATCTGGAGATTCCCGTAGAGCAAGTTGCAGAGCGTATTGCCTCCACCCGACCTTATATTGTCGTCAAGAATCGCGTGGCTGCGGCGACAGTTGATGCCTTGCGTGCCAACCTTGAGGAGCAACGCCTGCGGGGTGTTTTTTACCAACATGACCCGATCCGGATTTATCCGAATGAAAACATGCTAGGCCATGTTCTCGGATTTCTTAATCACGAAGGACGCGGGATTCAGGGCATTGAAATGATGATGGACCCTTATCTTCGAGGGGAAGATGGTTTTATTTATACCGAACGGGATCGAACAGGTCGTGAAATTGTGGCCTATCGCGGCATGGAACGTCCGGCGAAAAACGGCATGACGGTTCATCTCACGGTGGACATGAATCTCCAGGCGGTTCTCGAGCGCGAGTTGGATAATGCCTACCAGCAGCTCAACCCCAATATGATGACTGCGGTGTTTGTGAATCCGCAAACGGGTGAAATTCTCGCCATGGCCACGCGCCCAAATTTTAATCCCAATTCCCCGGGTTTGGCGCCGGTGGAAACGACAAAAAATCGGGCCCTCGTTGATATGTTTGAGCCCGGTTCGACATTTAAAATTGTCACAATTTCGGCCGCTCTCAATGAGCACTCTGTGAAGGAGGACACAAAGTTCTTCTGCGAGAACGGTCGTTTTGCCTACGCAGGAAAAATCCTGCGTGACGCGCATGGTTACGGAACCCTGAACGTTCATGATATCCTCGTAAAATCCTCTAACATCGGCAGCGCAAAAATTGCCATGCACATCGGAGCAGATACGCTCTACGAGTACATCCGTCGTTTTGGATTTGGGGAACGAACGGGCATTGGGCTCCCTGGGGAAATTAAAGGCCT
>JBDHQL010000075.1:0-5857 GCA_039807035.1 Chthoniobacterales bacterium | reverse complement strand
CAACGGGAAAAGTACGCCCTGCAGATTCCAAAACCTCACACGGTGCGAGATACTTTTCCAACTCCCCGACCTCCAATGTGGCCGACATCACCAGCACCTTCAAATCCGGTCGCGTGGTTTCCTGCAAATCTAGTGCCCGACCCAAGGTAATATCGCCGTAAAGATGACGTTCATGAAATTCATCAAACACAACCGTCGTCACACCGCGCAACTCAGGATCACCAATCATCCGACGTAAAAGAATTCCCTCCGTGACATAAAGCAGCCGCGTCGCCGAGGAGCTTGCACCTTCCATCCGCACCCGATAACCCACCGTTTCTCCCAAACTCTCGCCACGCTCCTTCGCCACACGCGATGCTAATAGTCGTGCCGCCATTCGCCGTGGCTGGAGCACCATGATTTGCCCTCCTTCCGACGGCATCTGCTCCAACAACATCTGAGGAACCTGCGTTGATTTTCCCGAACCCGTCGGTGCCCGTAAAATCAACCGACACCCGGGCGTCGCCGCTTTGAGAATGCGGCTTTCAATTTCATAAATCGGCAGCTGTTGCCCGTACTGTGCAAAATTCAAAAATGTACTCTCCAATTTCTTCTCCAAGTCTTGCAGGTCGAAGAACGACCTCAAACTTTTTTGAACATCCTGCCCGCGACTTACGTCAATAGCCTATTATGGAAAATACCACTGCCATCGTATCCTCAAAGTCGGGAGTGAATGTGTTTCTCGCCTCTCGCCTCGCTTCTGCCGTCAAAAACATGCGCTCCATCGTCCTGCTGCGCTGCAACCGTCGCTTCGCCGACGCCCGCAACATCCTCAGCGTCGTCGCCCTTTGCGCCACTTTGGGAACCCCCATTGATATTGGAACTTACGGCGAAGATGAACGCGACGCCGCCCAAGCTGTGGAGCAAATTTTATCCGAATGGACAGGCAATGCAGAAGTTGGTCAGCCGTCTTCAAAAACATCTTCTACCTCAAATCTACCCGCCCACTCCCTCGCGGATTGATCGCCAAAAAAAAATGCGCTCGGCGGGAGTCGAACCCACAACCTTCGGCTTCGGAGGCCGACGCTCTATCCGGTTGAGCTACGAGCGCGTGACGAACTTTCAATAAAGCGCAGGTAGCCTCTTGGCTCAAGCGGCGATTGCCGCAAACTCATTGGGGAGCTAAAAAGAGGTATGGTACGAGACATTGTTTATTTTGATTTGGAAACACAGCGCACCGCCAACGATGCAGGCGGCTGGGATAAAAAAGCGGCGATGGGAATGACGGTCGGTGCCACTTACAGCACACGGCTGGAACGTTACACGGTTTATGGTGAGGAACGGGTTCACGAATTAGTAGAGCAATTACAACAAGCGGACCTCGTGGTGGGATACAATGTCATCAATTTCGATTACGAAGTTCTCATGGGCTATACGGTCATGGATTTAGCCCACGGCGTGCCCACGCGGGATTTGATGGTGGATTTAGAAAAAGTCATTGGCCATCGCATCGGCCTCGACGCCGTAGCGCAGGCAACTTTGGGATGTGGGAAAACAGCCGATGGTTTGGACGCTATTAAATGGTGGCGAGAAGGACGCCACCGCGATGTGGCTCGGTACTGTTGCTTCGATGTGAAAGTGACGCGCTTAGTGCATGAGTTTGGCGCGGCATATGGTCATGTGTTTTATCATGATCGCTTGGGAAAAAAACGCGAGGTGGCTGTAAATTGGGCGAACCCCAAACGCAAGGAGGTTGCGACGTGATTCAACCTCTCAAAAAAGAGCCCTCCATTTGGACGCTGTGCTGGGTGGATTTGAATGAGCCATTGCCCATAGAAAGTGATTTCTTTTTACCCACGATTTTGCTTCTCGTCGGCCCGGAATTTGAGCCGTTAGCTCCGCCCGAAGTTTGCACGGAACTCGACCAAATTCACGCAGAAGACTGGATGTCACGTGCCTTTGATGAACTTGGTGTTCCGGAGCGATTGCACATTTGGAAGGCTGACGAATGGAATGTCGCCGATTGGAAAATTTTCGCACACGATTGGAAAACGAAGATTCGCTTTGTCAAACCGCTGCCCCACGAAGCACGGCTGCACTCGCAAATTGGCACCGCAGGAAAAATTGCCACGACACGCAATGAAGGTGTGCCCATGGAACAAATCTCCATGGGGCTTTTTCGCAACACGGCGCATCTTCATTCGATGTCAAAGCGACGCTCGACACTCTTGCACGCCGCGACTCTTGATCCCGAAAATACGGAGGCATGGGTGGAACTCGCCGACATGGAATTCCAAGTCGGCAATTACACCCGCAGCCTCGATATCGCCGTGTATCTTGAAAAAATGGGCGAATCTTTGTTTCACCGCAATGACGTGGATTGGTGGAAAAATCAGGCAACACGTCCCTTCATGCGGGCCCTCCTTGTGAAAATGCTTTGTCAATGGCATCTCGGCAATATCTCCGAAGCCTATGGTGCCGCAAAATTGCTCCTCAGTTGCAATCAGGATGACCCCTTGGGCGTGCGATTTTTTATGCCCCTGTTTCTTTTACTCATTGAGGAATATGAAGAAGCCACTGCATTTTTTGACTTCTATTCCCAGCGCTATCCGGAGGATGTCACCAACGCATGGTTGAGTTACGCTTGGGCTTTTATCCTCGGACTACAAGGAGACGAAGCCATGGCTCGAAAAAAATATCGCGAAGGCATGTTAGCCAATATCTATATTGCCCCACGCCTGTTGGATGAACGTCCACCACCGGAAAATATTTTTCATCCTACCGACCATGATGAAGTTTTATCAGCGCACGAATTTGTAGGAGCCTTTGGTGGCCTCTGGGACCGCGATGTAGCCGCCATGCGCACCCTACGTGAAACCCACGAAGAAATACGCCCCGCTCTGGCCAAATTAATAGCCTATCGCACTTCCGTCGCGCAGCAAATGAGCCAAAGTTACGACTCCGAGCGTCGTGCAAAATTGGCAATCCTTCCCGACATGGATGCTGCCATTATTAAGAAAATCCTCGAAGCGACTGACGAAGGAACGTGATTAAGTGGACGTGGACGAAGGTGCCACAGTTTCCGTCGGCGGCGTCGCCGTAGGAGCAGTTTCCTTCACCGGCGTAGGCATCGGCGTCGGCGTGGGTGCTGCCGGTGCCGGCGGCGTGGGTTCAAGTTCCGGGAGAGGCTCCAGTGGAATATCCTCGGGACGAATGTTCAAATTGGGGTCAACGACAGGAATATCTTCGTAGTATTGTTCACTGCTAACGGAACCGGAATCGCTCTCTTTTTTGCGCCGTGATTTTTCCACCTTTGGCTCCGGCGGAGCGGGCCGAATATCTTCGTTCGCCATATAGCCCACTTGATTGTCATCGAGCTGAACACGACTGTAGCCAAATTCTTTGCGTAGAAGCATCACACGGTCATTCGCCCGTAAACTCCGATCCGCGCCACCGGCCTGCTGAGGCCCCAATCGAAAAAACTGCGCATAATCAATTGTCACAACCATGTCGCCCACAAAATGGTCCATCGGCACCAATGGCGTGGTTTCACAAGACGCCACAACGAGAGCCGCAAGAATGCCGCAGAAAAATTGTGCCGTGGTTGAAATCTGCCGTTTCATGAACTCGCTCATAGGTAGCACAAGCCTGTGCTCTGTGCGACGGACATTTACAATTTACAGCGGAAAAATCCGCCCTCACATCCTCAAAATGTGTGGATGAAAAGCCCCGAGCGCAACTTAGGTTCAAACCATGTACTTTTCGGCGGCATGATTTGCCCCGCATCGGCAATATCCATCAATTGCCGCATCGTCACCGGATGCATGGAAAACGCTACCGCCGCACGCCGCGCATCCACCTCACGCCGCAGATAATCTGTACCACGAATCCCTCCCGCGAAATGGATTCTTTGATTCGTTCGCGGATCATCAATGCCGAGAATCGGCGCAAGAATTTTATCCTGCAACAAACTCACATCTAACCGCGAAACCGGATCAGCAGTCGCCGGAATATCGAAATCCAATCCCAGCCAATGACTGCCAAAATACATCGAAACATGGCCGGGTTGTGCAGGCGTCGCTGACGTTCTTGGTTGAATACGACATGCATGACTTACTCGCACGAGAAACTCCTCGGGTGAGAGTCCATGAAGATCCACCACGAGGCGATTGTAGGGGAGAATTTGCAATTGATCTTGCGGAAACAACACCGCCGGAAACCAATTGTAATCCTCCTCACCGGTATGCGATGGATTTGCCTCGCGCCGCGACAACCCAACACGCGCCGCACCTGCCGAACGATGATGCCCGTCGGCAATGTAGGTGGAGGAAACAGTCGCAAACGCCGCGACAATTTTCTCTGTATGCGGCATCCGCCAAAGCGTGTGTTGAACACCATCCGCCGCCGCAAAATCGAAGAGTGGCTCCGTCCGGGCCGTGGTTTCCATCTGCTCCATAATTTCCGGCGTCGCGTTAAACGCCAAAAACACCGGCTCAATATGTGCCGAAAGCGTGGTGTTGATCCGCACCCGATCATCCTCCTTGTCGGGCCGCGTCTTCTCATGCTTTTTAATGCGCCCTGCCGCGTAATCATCCGCATGACAAACCGCAGTAATCCCCATTTGCGCATGGGCGCCCATGATTTGACGGTAGAGATAAATCTGCGGTGCTTCCTCACGAACTAGCTCGCCATCGGACTGCATTTTTTCAAAATTTTTTCGAGCCTGCTCATAAACCTCCGTGCTGTAAGGATTCACTCCACTTGGCAAAGTCGCCTCCGCCCGCACCACGCGCAGAAAACTCTGCGGCTGATCGGCGATAATTTTTCGCGCCTCCTCAGTATCGAGAACATCATAAGGTGGAGAAGCCAACGCCGACGCCAACCCCACACGCGGAATCAAACCTTGAAAAGCACGGATACGCATAAGTCACCCACTTTAAGGCGTCACACCCTCATTGAAAAGCGATCACATTTCTCCGAGCATAACCCACGAAACTTCTTGAATCGCCGAGTCAAAGTACGCAGGATTTCCAGTCAAAACGTAGAGTACCCAAGTCTCAAAAAGCAGTTTCTACGTCACGCATCCGTAGCTCAATGGTAGAGCAGTTGACTCTTAATCAATTGGTTGTAGGTTCGAGTCCTACCGGGTGCATTGCTGATAACCAAGGGGCTACAAAAAAACAATGAAGGGAGCTAAAAAACGTGTTTCGTACTTGCTTGGTACTTAATCATCAAGGCCCCACCTCCTTCCGCGATGCCACACAGGTGCGTATTGCTCCCGAAACTCAATGTGTAATAGCTGGACGTATGCGGCAACACTTGGGCGTAGAATCTCACGGCCAAAATAAATCCATTGTTTCCCCGCCGGCATATCGGGCACAGCGGCAGTTTTTACGCTACCGGGCATGGATGCCCATGACACAGGGGTAAAGGGCATCGTTCGAGTTTTGCATAATAGTATAAAGCCGATGTCGGTTTCGTGCTAACTTGACTTTTACAACCGGACGCAAATTAAAATATTTTTGCGAAATAAAAGTTCATCGGGGAAGTTCATGTTTTTCCGTCAAGGCTGGTGTAGGATGAGGCGTGAGCCAAAGTTTACTTTATCATGCATTTGGCGTCCGAGAGGGCTATGACTACCGCAAAACGGACTATGTCGAGGGACGCGTGGAGTTTCACGTGTCGGTCAAGGAAGATTTGCTCAAGTACCCGGAGTGTGGGCACGGGCCGTGTGCGCGACGAGGTAAGCGTTGGCGATGGTCGATAGATTGGGCTGGGAGAGCGCCAAAAAAATCGTCAAGAGCGACTTAGGCAAGCGTTATGCAAACCTTCCGCTTAAGGGAGTAAGGTATTTGGCGGTGGACAAGATTTATATCGG
>JBDHQL010000074.1:0-5885 GCA_039807035.1 Chthoniobacterales bacterium | reverse complement strand
GGGCATCACCACAAAGCTCTCTGGCTCGATCAGCCGCAAACGGTCACCGCATGCGTCGAGATCGCACGCATCAGCGGCCTCGCCCAGCTTTCATCCAAGAAACTCGATCCCCTTACCGCCACAACCTCCGGCGTGGGCGAAGTACTCCAAGCTGCCTACAACACCGGGGCGCGACGTATTTTTATTTGCCTTGGTGGGAGCGCGACCAACGATGCCGGATGTGGCATGGCCGCAGCATTGGGTGTGACATTTTTAGACTCCACCGGCACCCCGTTTGCTCCGCTTCCCTCCGCACTCCCGCGCCTCACCGCAATCCGGAATCCATCCACCTTTCTCTCAAATTCTGAAATTTTTGCTCTTACCGATGTGCGAAATCCGCTCCTCGGTCCCGACGGTGCATCCCATGTCTATGGGCCTCAAAAAGGCGCATCGCCAGACGATGTTCTTCAACTTGAAGCTGCCCTTTCGCATGTCGCTGCGATTGTCAAACGCGATTTCGGAAGCGCAAATATCCTCGCACCCGGTGCCGGTGCGGCGGGCGGACTTGGGTTTGGGATTCTCACATTTTTGGGTGGCCAACTTCGAGGAGGATTTGAGGCCATTGCCGAATTGACCCATCTTGCAGATCACGTGAAGGCCACCGACTTAATCATCACGGGAGAAGGTCGCATTGATGATCAGACATCCGCCGGAAAAGCTCCTGCGGGTGTTGCGCAGCTCGCTCGACAGTATGGCAAACGCGTGATCGCCTTTGCCGGATCGATCAGCCCCAACGCACAATCGGAGTTTGATTCTATGATTGCCATCGCCGAACATTCCATGCCTCGCGCCGAGGCGATGCGAAATGCCGGACAGCTCCTCAAAGCTGCCGCCGCACAAACAGCGGCAACAATGCGAGAGAAAAAAACTTTATGACAAATCATCTAGCTCTCATCTTCCCGGGCCAAGGCGCACAAGCCATTGGCATGGGCAAAGAACTCGCAGCCACCTTACCTGCTGCTGCCGCATTATTTCAACAAGCGGATGAAATCCTTGGATGGCCACTTAGTAAAATCTGCTGGGAAGGCCCCGAGGAGGAGCTCACCAAAACCTCAGTCTGTCAGCCTGCTCTCTACGTTCACGGACTCGCAGCACTGGCGGCCGTTATCGAAAAGTTTGGCGACATTCCTGTCACCGCAGCGGCTGGACTTTCCCTCGGAGAATTCACGGCACACGCGGCAGCGGGTACCTTTGATTTTGCGACAGGACTTAACATCGTTGCCCAACGCGGACAGTTTATGCAGGAAGCCTGCGAAGCAACTCAAGGAGGCATGGCCGCCATGATAGGAGCCGACGAAAGCATCGTGCGCGACCTCGCCGCTCAAGCCGATGTGGATGTCGCCAACATCAACACCCCGGGCCAAATTGTCATTTCCGGCGAATCCGAAAAAGTCGTCATGGCCGTAGGAATGGCCAAAGATTTTGGCATTCGCAAAGCCGTAGAGCTAAAAGTTGCCGGTGCTTTTCACTCGCGCCTCATGCAGCCTGCCTACGAACGCCTCAGCGAAGTTCTCGTGGCGACACCGCTAAAAGAACCGCGTTTCCCCGTCATCTGCAATGTAGATGCACGTCCCGTGACGACAGCAGAAGACATTCGCCGCACCCTAACCGATCAAGTTACCGATAGCGTCCGCTGGGCGGATAGCGTGACATGCCTTCTCGACACCCTTGGTTGTGACGCCTTCCTCGAACTTGGTCCGGGCACCACGCTCGCAGGGATGGTCGGCCGCATCCGCAAGGGAGCCCATGTGCAATCGGTCGGGACACCGGCAGACCTCGAAAAATTGGCTCTTTGATTGCGAACCTCGCGTTACGAAGTAATACTATCTCATGTTTTTAGCTGATGAAATTCGCCGTCTGAAAAAGGAGCGCAACGCCGTTATTCTCGCGCACAATTATCAGGTTGCTGAAATCCAGGAAGTGGCAGATCACGTCGGTGATTCGCTGGGGCTGAGCTATCGCGCTGCAGAAGCCGAGGCCGATGTGATTGCATTTTGCGGCGTCCATTTCATGGGCGAAACGGCCAAAATCCTCAATCCCAGCAAAACCGTGGTCATGCCCGATCTCAAAGCCGGTTGCTCGCTCAGCGAATCGTGTCCGCCGGAAAAACTCGCCGCTTATCTGCAAGAACACGCGCATAAAAATTACTACGTCGTCTCCTACATCAATTGTTCCGCCGCCGTAAAAGCGCTCTCCGACGTGATCTGCACCAGCGGCAATGCCGTGCGCATCGTGGAAAGCGTCCCTCCCGATCGCAATATCCTTTTTCTGCCAGACCAAAATCTCGGTGCCTGGGTGGCGGAACAAACCAGCCGTCCCATGACGCTCTGGGAAGGTGCTTGCTATGTTCACGTAGAATTTACGCGCAATAGCATTGAGCGCATTCGGGAAGATCATCCCCATGCCCCTGTCGTGGCCCACCCCGAATGTACGCAGGCTGTACGATTGCTGGCGGACGAAGTTTGTTCGACGGAAAAAATGGTGAGCTTTTGCAAAAACTCTCCGGCCCAAACCATCATCATTGTCACCGAGTCGGGTATGCTCCATCGGCTACGTCGCGAGATTTCCGATAAGACTTTTATCCCGGGCCCCACGGATACCTGTGGATGTGCCGATTGCCGATTTATGAAAATGAACACCCTCGAAAAATTGCGGGACTGCCTCGCCAATCTTTCGCCGGAAGTGCTCATTCCCGATGACATCCGTGTTCGCGCCGAACTTCCCATTCGCCGGATGCTTGACCTTAGTAAAAACTAGCAGTGCCTCTCCTTCGTTGGCTTCATAAATCACCCCTGCACGTGGGGCTGCTCATCCTCGGATTGATTATCGGATTTTCAATCCCGCCACTGTTTAACTCGCTCTCGGAGCACGACAACATGGATTACAATCTTTGGCAGCGTACGGGACAAATTACGCTGTCGGGGCAGGATATTTATCCGACGGACGGATCGAAATTTCCCTTCATGTATCCGCCACCCTGCGCCACTTTGTTGGCACCTCTCAGTCCACTTCCCGAGTTTCTTTTCGTGATGGCACTGGGGCTTCTCAACACCGCCGCGTGGATTGCGTGTATTTTATTCTCGGTCTATCTCGCCACGGGAAATTGGCGTAATGCGCATCCCGCACTCTATCTCTGGCCTTCCGTGGCAGTGATACCGCTTGTTCACAACACCTACCTTCTCGGACAACCCGCCCTCCTCTTGCTTGCCCTCGTACTCGGCTGCTTTGTGCTGCTACGTCGCGGAAATCCCTTTTGGGGTGGCTCCCTTCTAGCCATCGCTGTCGCCATCAAAGCCTATCCCATCATCGTAACCGGTTACCTCGTTTATCGTCGTCAATGGCGTGCTCTCGCAGGGCTTATTTGCGGACTTGCGATACTTTTTGCCGTACTTCCGCTCGCCTTCCGTTCGCCCGCGCAAGTTCAGAAGGACATCACCACATGGTCGCAAGGGATGCTTTTTAAGGTGGAAGAAAAGGGCATTGCGCAACGTCCGGAGCGATCGTTGGGCTTCAAAAATCAATCACTCCAAGCTGTCGTTTACCGCCTGTTACGCCCTGTGCTGGCCGATGGTGAAGGCGACAAACAATGGATGGTCAACATCGTGAACCTTTCCTACGAACAAGCGAATTTCGCCTTTGCGCTCATTGTGCTGGCACTCGGTGTCATCTATGCCGGTGCCACATGGGGAAGCGGACCTCCACCACAACCTTCCGGAGAAGCTTTGGAAATGGGAATGGCAACCATTCTCGGAATTATTCTCGCGCCCCTTTCATTCCAATACAGCTATGTCTGGCTTCTTTTTCCCGTAACGACGCTGCTATTTTTGGCAATCTCCGCGCCGCAAAAATCATGCTTCCGCCGCACCGCAATTATTAGCCTCGGCACCTGCGTCTTCCTGCTTTTATGGTCCCTCCCCCTCACCCGCGTCGCGGCGGCTTATGGGAATATCTTTTTCTCCGCCATCGCCCTCTACATCGGTTCGGCAATCATTTTGCGTGCGGGTTGGTTGCGAACTTCCTAACGCTCATCGCCATTCGTGCTTGGGATAGCGACGTGCATATTCCGCGCAAATTTGCGGATATGTATTTTTCCAAAAACTTCCAACATCATCCGTCACTTGAATCGGTCGTTGATTCGGCGCAAGAATTTCCACACGCACACGCACCATGCCATCGGCTACTGTGAGAGGCTTATCGAGGCTGTACAAATCTTGGACTCGGGCTGACATGATCGGAAGCTGCCCTTCGATATAAGCAAGGCGAACATTTCTTCCACCGGGGAGTTTGAGATGCTCCGGCGCATAGGCCGCCAGCGCGGCACGGTGTGGAGCGGAAAGCCATCCACGCAGCACGGGCCATGGATCACGAGTTTTTAAGGCGCGATAGCTTGTGGCACCCTGTGCAATTTGTTCGAAAAGAAAATGGCGTTCCACAGCACCAACACGCGGCAATTCCAAAGCCGGCATCCATGCAGCTAAACAATTCAGCCGAGCTATCCATTGTTCCACGGCTTCATTCCACAAGGGTAATGACAGCTCACCCTCGGCAAGTTTATCGGCAAAAATTTTTGCAGCCTCTCCCAAATCCGGTTCACCACCCGCACTTTCCCGTAATACCAGGTCTCGAAAGCGCATGATTCGCCGTGCCATCACCCCACGGGTACTCGAATCAAACAAGGTGATGACCCTTTCTGAAAATTGATTGGAAAACATTTCCTGCAACCATTCCTCTTGCACCGGAGATGCCAATGTAAGAAGCGTCTGCACCTCGCCATCACGTCCCCCAATTTCCGTAATTTCTCCCGCAACAAATAGCTCACTCGTGACCACGCTTTCACGCGCCAAGGTTCCGCGTCGTCCATGAATCAAGGCACAACGCAATGTTCCGCGATCAAGGCGTTTGGCCAAATGATCCGAAAACGCAGCCAACATGCACTTTTCCATCGCGTGTTCCGATGGCGCGGCCTCATGAATTGACAGCCCTTCTTGCCGTGCTATGTCCTCAAATTTTTCCGCAAGTTGTGCTGCCTGACGCGCTGAAAGTGCATGAATACCCAACGAACGACAACGTCCCGGATCAAAGCTCGACTTACGAGCTGCTGTGAATGCTCGAAGTTGAACGAGGATATCCGAGGTGGCTCCCTCGCGCAGAAGTTCATCACATCGTTGCTCGATATCACGTGAGATATTTTTCACCAACAGCCCCCGCCCCTGCGTGAGCGCAGCCAACAAACATGCTGCTTTCACACAGCCAAGTTTTTCGGCCTCAAGCAACAATCGCGCATAGCGCGGATGAACCGGAAACACCAACATACGCCGCCCAAGTTCCGTAATTTCTCCCTCGCTCGATAAGGCTCCCAAATCTTCCAACAAACCCACCGCCCGCGCCAGCGCATGAGGCTCCGGCGCATCAAGCCAACGAAACGCCTCGAGATTCCCAATGGCCGCCGCCTTGAGCGAAAGAATGACCTCCGATAAATCCAGCCGCTTAACTTCCGGAAGTTCATTCTCTACCCGTTGTTCATGCTCCTTCGCCATCCACAACCGCACACAACGTCCGGGTGCAGTACGCCCGGCACGCCCCGCACGTTGATCGGCGGAAGCACGGCTGATTTTTTCGATCAGCAGCGTGTTAATCCCTCGTCGTGCATCAAATCTCGCCACACGCGCCAAACCGCTGTCCACCACCAATGTCACGCCCTCAATCGTCAAGGATGTTTCCGCGACATTCGTAGAAACAATGATGCGCCGCCCATTCCCAGACCCCACCGCTTCGTCCTGCTCTCTCGCCGGCATTTCTCCATGTAAGGGAAAAACTCCAAAATCGCGCAGGGAAGATGTGGCGCG
>JBDHQL010000073.1:0-5993 GCA_039807035.1 Chthoniobacterales bacterium | reverse complement strand
ACCCGAGGCACCGCGAAGAAAAACCGTTTCCCCGCGCTGCACCGTGAGATTCACCCCACGCAAAATCTCGAGCGTGGATTTCCCAAGCCGAAACGATTTGCGCAGTCCGCGAGCCTGCAGGTGAACGTCATCTGCCATAGAGCTCAAAGAATGGCCGCTTCGAGGCGTGCGCGAAGTTCGGAAATAGGAATTCGTTCCTGCTGCATCGTATCGCGATGCCGAAGAGTCACGGTGTTGGCTTTTTCTGGCCCATTTTCTCCAATCGTATCGAAATCTACCGTCACACAAAATGGCGTTCCAATTTCGTCCTGACGACGGTAGCGGCGACCAATAGCACCGGCTTCATCATAAAAAACCATCATATGCGGACGCAATGCCGTCACGAGAGATTTAGTTTTTTCTACGAGAGCCGGTTTATTTTTGAGCAGCGGAAAAATCCCGCATTTTACGGGTGCCATGCGCGGATGAAAACGCAGAACGGTGCGTGTTTCTTGGCCACCTTTATCGTCGGTGATTGTTTCTTCATCGAAGGCTTCGCAAATAAGAGCCAGTGTCGTCCGATCCACGCCGGCACTGGGTTCGACGACATGAGGAACGAAGCGTTCTTTCTTCTCGTCATCGTAATAATCGAGAGGCTTGCCGCTGTGCTTTATGTGCGCCGAGAGGTCGTAGTCGGTGCGATAAGCAATGCCTTCCAGCTCGCTGAGCCCAAACGGAAACTCGTATTCGAGATCGTAAGTTTTTTTGGAATAAAAAGCGCGTTCCGATTCGGCGATGTCATGAATTTTAATCTTGGCACGCGGGATACCGATGTCCTCATAAAATTTCAGCCGTTCTTCGAGCCAATAATCGGTGAGAGCAAGGCCATCTTCCGCACGGCAAAAGTATTCAATTTCCATCTGCTCAAACTCACGTGAGCGGAAGGTATAATTGCGCGGATTGATTTCGTTGCGGAAGGCTTTGCCGATTTGTGCGATGCCGAAGGGAAGTTTTTTGCGTGATGTTTCGAGGATGTTTTTGAATTGCACAAACATCACCTGCGCGGTCTCCGGACGCAGATAAACGAGGTTTTCATCGCTCTCAATCGGCCCCGCATAGCTTTTAAGCATGAGGTTAAACGCCCGTGGTTCGGTGATGTGCGGGCTACCACAATGCGGACAATGCGGCACCTCGTCGTGCAATGTAACCTGATCCGCACGATGCCGCGTTTTGCAAACTTTGCAGTCTATCATCGGATCGCTGAATGTTTCCTCGTGTCCGCTCGCACGCCATACCGCACGATTCATAATGATCGAGCCATCCATGCCGACCATGTCTTCACGCTCGTGAACATGACGACGCCACCAAAAGTCTTTGAGGTTGCGCTTTAATTCTACACCCATCGGACCGTAGTCCCAGAATCCGTTGAGTCCGCCGTAAATTTCGGAGGACTGAAAAATAAATCCGCGTCGTTTGCACAGACTGACGATTTTTTCCATGCGTTGATGTTGTGCGTCTTTAGCCATATCGTTGGAAATGTAAGGGCGACAGGGCGTGGCGACACGCGCAAAATTATCTTCCAAACAATTCGCTTCGTGTGTCGCGTGCGAAACGAAATGTCGTTAGTGGAGTGGCGATCCCTTGGGAAAACGCGAGAAACTTGAACGATGTTCCCATGCTTTCCGGATGAAGAAGTTGGCGAAGGGCACGCATCTCTTTGGCAGCATCAGGATCGAGCGGCGCGGCGGCCATCGGAGGAAAAACTTTCTCCACAAGTGCCGCAAGAGCGTGATGTTGATCGGTGAAGCCCACCAACTGCAATCCTGCTTCCTCTCCCGCGTGGGCGACTGCCGTGAAATCCACATGGGTTGTGAGGTCTTGTTCGCCGGGTGCATCCAAGGGATTTTCCCGACGTGTGTGATGGCAATACGCCGCGAGAGAGCCATTGGCTCGGGCGGGATGATAACGTGCCGAGGCAGGATGCCCATAATCCACGAGCAACATCCATCCGCGTTGCAGCTTACTGGCCATGGTGCGCATCCATCCGGCAAGGGATGGGCAAATCTCCGTATCAAAACGCGCACATTCCGCAGAGATCGGCAACGCCTGTGCCGCACGGCGTCGTGCGGAATCCGTGAGCAGGGTTTCGATAAAAACGAACTTTTCGCCATCATGCCCCACGCGACGCTCGTACCAATCATCATCGCGTCGCGTGAGAAGTTGAACGGGAAAGGCGTCGAGTAATTCATTGGCAAAAAAGATGCCCGTAAACTTCGGTAAATCCATCTCGTGGGAAACCCAGCGCACACGCGGGGCCCACCGTTGCAAAGTTTTCTCCTGCGCCTGACGACGTTTTGGGAGCGGTTCCACGAGAAAGGCTGTTGGGCGATATTCGAAATTGTCGTGTTCAAAAGCCGTCAGGATGTCATCTAAAAGTCGTCCATCGTTGGCACCTTGTTCTACGAGGGTAAAGTCTTTGGGTTTCCCGAGAGCCTCCCACATTTGCGCAAACTGTGCCGCGAGAAGTCGGCCAAAAATTGGGCCAAGACTAACGCTTGTAAAAAAGTCGCCGTGCTTCCCCGTTCGGCTTATTTCCTTGGCATAATAACCATCCTGCGAGTCATAAAGTGCCGCCGCCATAAACGCATCAAAGCCGATGCTGCCTGCCTCGGCGATCCGGCGACGAAGAGCTTCCGCAACGGGATTAGGGCCGGGTAACTTCCCGGACATAGACATTGATTTGCCCGTCATCACCTTTTTCGACGCTCGTGATTTGGAAGGGGCGTTGTTCGTCACGATTGATGCTTTGTCCTTCGGTAAGTGGCGTGGAGCCCGTAGGAAAATCCACAATCACGCGAATGTTTTTTTGTCCGCGTTGTCCACGAAGGACGGCGCGTTTTTGTCCCGAAGAATTTTCGCCGGAAGCACTGACTTGAAAATCACCGGAGAGATAGGTGATGCCTTCGGAAGATGTATTCGCCATAGCGCGGGCATCATCGAGGCTTACAAGTTTGCCGCGAGGCATACGTCCGGGTTCATAAACAGACCATGCGCTGGCTGTGGTAGTTGCAATCGTGGCATTGGTGGCCGGAGTTGCAGCCGCGACGGCAACGGGGGCGGGCGTTGGAGTTGGAGCGGGCGTGGGTGGAGCTTCCTCTTGCGGAACGACCGCCTCCGCACGAGCGACCGGCATGCCGTCCATCGTAGGAGCCTCAATCGTTGGCGGCGCAAGTGTTGGAGCTTCGCGTGGCGGAACAGCCTCGGCGCGAGCTACGGGGATCGCGTTAGGATGGACAGGTTCGGGAGTTTGTACACGCATGAGCATTGTCGCGGGCGTGGTGTCGAGACCGGCGCGTTGAAGATGCTTTTTATAATTCGCGGCTGCTTGATCTACGGCGGATTGATTCAGCACAGGGAGCCCTGCGGCGACATGAAGGTCTTGTGGCGGTTCGAGGCTAAACGCCCCCGTGGCGTCGCTCGATGTGTAGCTGCCATAGAGCAAGGGAACAGCCGTGATGCTGAGGCGCCCGTCTTTGATGAAACGCGCATTGATGACGGCGGTGAGGTCGAGCGTTTTCGCAAGTTTGAGATCGAGCCCGGTGAGAAGAAGGCGTTCAAGATTGGCGACGTTTTTTTCTTCCGCAGGAAAAATAAGTTCGAGGAGAACATTGGGATTTTCCGTGGAATGGGCGAGCGCAACGACGCCGCTGTCGAAAAAATTATTTGGTCCGAGTCGAAACACACCCATGATGGTGTAAGAGCCAATGATGTAGGGAACGAGTTCCTTGCTTTGGTAATAATTGCGCAGATAGGAGCGAAGCAATTGCTGGCTCTCCGCTTCTAGACGCAACGGCGACATCGTTCCGTAACGTTCATAAAGTGCGTTGGCATCGAGGAATTGCCCACGCGGCGCCGCTGTGAGTTCAAATCGTTTTGGCGGGTCCAATTTCCCTAGCTTACGAAGCAAATTGTAGCTAAAGCCGTTTTCCGGATGCCCAAAAATAAAGAAACTTCCCATCCAACTGGCGACGGCAAGACCAACGAGTAAGAGGATAAAAATTGTCCATCCAAACAATCCATCGCCGCCTCCGCCGGAGGTAGTATGCCTGTTTTTTTTATACATGGGATCAAAGAATGCTCGCGGGCGTTGTGTCAGTCGCTTGGCGCATGTAAAAAACCATAATGTCTCTAGGCTACCCATTGCAACAACGTCAAATGGCAGGAGCGCATTATGGGTAAAATTCGCGTTTTACCGGAGGTGGTCGCAAGTCAAGTGGCGGCGGGCGAAGTCGTGGAGCGTCCGGCTTCCGTGGTCAAAGAATTGCTCGATAATTGCATGGACGCCGGAGCACAGCAGATTGAAATCGAAGTGCGTGGAGCAGGAACGGGATTGCTGCGTGTGACAGACGATGGCGCGGGTATGGATCGGGAGGATGCGTTGATGGCCATGGAACGTCATGCCACGAGTAAAATCGGTACAGCCGCTGATCTCGTGGAAGTGCGCACGATGGGTTTTCGTGGGGAGGCATTGCCAAGTATGGCCAGCGTCTCGGAGTTTACTTTGCGCACGCGCACATCGGCGGCAGCGGTGGGGACGGAGGTAGTGATTCATGGAGGACGTTTGGGCGCGGTGCGGGATGCCGGGTGCGCGGTGGGAACGACGGTGGAAGTAAAATCTCTTTTTTACAATGTGCCGGCACGAAGAAAGTTTCTTCGAAGTGCAGCGACCGAAATCGCGCATTTGGACCGCGTCGTGGAGACGGCAGCCTTGGCGTTTCCCGAGGTGGCGATTCACTATGTGCGTGATGGACGCACGGTGTACCGCTTGCCCGCAGCGCGTGGTGCGGGGCCCAGGATTGCCGATTTGTTTGGTGTCGAGGCGCGACGCGAGCTGATTGAGATGACACCTCGGGAGGTACACGGGGTCACGGTGTGGGGACTTGTTTCCCGCCCGGGCATGACGCGAGCAGACCGTCAACGGCAGTTTTTTTTCGTCAATAATCGTGCGGTTGAAAACGGCTTTTTAGCTGCAGGGGTGCGAGAGGCTTATCGGCAAATGGTGGAGCCCGGGCGTCACCCTTCGGTGTTTCTTTTTTTGTCCATGGATCGGCGAGGTGTGGATTGCAATGTACATCCGGCGAAACGTGAAGTGCGGTTTCGTCATGGTGCGGGAGTTCGAGAAGCGGTGCGTGCGGCGATTGAAGATGCCTTGCGTGAGGCGCGATCGGAATGGATGCGTCCTTTGCAAAGGCATGTTGCGGCGCAACTGACACCTCGCATGGATGTCTCAACGCCGCGTGTCCCGGTGGCCTTACATCAGCCGGAAATCCCACCCCAAGCACCCGAAGCTCGCCCTGCGGAAATGGTTTCCGCGCATCCCGTGGAGTCATCATCCGAAGCGATCCCGACACGCACGCGACCCATGGAGGAGTTTCGACTTATTGGGGCGCTTTCGCGGCGCTATTTGCTTCTCGAAGGAGCGGAAGGTTTGGTGATGTTGGATCAGCGCGGGGCGCGGCAGCGGATACTTTTTGAGCAGCTCCAACGAGGTGTCGAAGGGCAAGCCGTCGCGTCGCAGCATTTACTATTGCCCGCTGTTTTTGAATTGCCGCCGCGAGAATACGAATTGGTGAAGGAAAAATTATCGGTGTTGATGTCCTCGGGATTTACCGTCGAGGCCTTTGGCGGCCATGCGTTGAAAGTCGAGGCACTACCGGATTTTTTAGCAGGGCGTGATCCGCAGCGGGTGTTGGAAGATTTTGCGGCAGAGTGTTTGGCAGGAGGTGGGATGCGTGGAGTGACGGATGATGACGCGGTTCGGCGTGCGGTGACGCGTTTGGTTCGGGATGACGCCGGGGAGACGGACGAACGGGGTCAGCGTGCTTTAGTCGCGCAGCTGCTTGCGTGTGATTTGCCTTATTGCGATCCGGAGGGTGCGCCCGTGATGCTGCAATTTTCATGGCGGGAGCTGGAGCGAAAATTTGGGCGTCCTTAAAACCAATTTCTGCGTCTTG
>JBDHQL010000004.1:0-27550 GCA_039807035.1 Chthoniobacterales bacterium | reverse complement strand
TGCCTCACGAATATAGGCACGATTGTGATAACGAGCATTCACCGGCGAGCGTAGCTCGAGCAAAATCGAGTTGTCCCCGGGAAGCAGTAAAGCTGATGGAATGTAAGCTGTCGCATGCCGCCACCCTGCAAATTCCACTTCGCGTCCCGCAATTCTCAAATGCCCGGGGTCTTCCAATGTCGGCACTTCAATCGCGAGTGGGCCTAGCTCTTGACCATTGACGATAATCCAAACTTCCTGATCCAAATAAACTCCCACGACGCTCGCCTCAAACCGTGCCAAATTCGGTGCCTTCTCCAAGGTTGTGATAAGCTCCAACGAAGACGTTAAAATCTCTACCTTTTCCGTCAACGCCGCACGCACGACGCGATCGCGCCACTCGTCTTGCAAAGCCGGACGTTCTCCGCTCCCCACATCCGCCTCGCCCAACGTCAATCGCGACGCGGTAAGAACCACAGGTACAAAGCGACTTGATGAAGCCAAGAGCGTACGCTCGGAAACCCATTCAAATTTGATGCGCTGTACACGAAGTCCGGCACTGCCCTGAATGATCAGGGTTCCGGGGCCACCAAGTCGCGAGGCACTGATTAGCAAAGGGCGTTGACTTGGGGCGACCAAACCTTCGCCAAGATTTTCCGCAATCGTCTCGGTCACATTTTGCCCATCGCGCATCCATTCCACACGCAAGCCGCCCTTTTCCACACCATCGAAAACCAAATGCACCAACACATCGCGGTCGGGAGGAGGCGAAAGTTGAAAGGCCACACGCGTTCCTTCACCGGGAACTGAGACAGGTGCCCCGTGCATCCACGATGGAAGCGGTTGAGACGCATCAAAAGGAAAATCTACCGTAAAAACCGCATCATCCGCAGCCCGTACAGACGACGACAAAGCCGTCAAAAGAAAGGCAACCAAAATAATAGTAGCGGCAGGCGTTTTCACGGGGAGGAAGAATTATTATCTTTGAGCATGGAATCCGAAACAAGATAATCTTGAAAAAAGGGATCCTCAATGATGGCCTGAAAAATATCTGCTGTAACCTGCTTGCGTGCCTGTTTCAAATGCACCATCGCCCGCTCTTTGTCCGTACGCAAAAGGGCGTCCGCTGCCGCAAAGAAAAATTGTTCCGGTGGTGCCTCGCCATCTTCCAGCACCGGCTCGAAAGGGGGAGCCTTAGCGTCATGATTGTTCCGCAGTCCGGCAAGTCCGGCTTTAATAGTACACATAATAATACCATCCGATTTTGAAACACGTTCAAGAGCGCGACGGTAAGCTGTCACGGCAAGATCTGGGCGACCGGTGGCTCGATAAAATTCCGCCAGTACATAATGAGGCATGGGATTGAGCGGATCAGCCAACCGCGATGCGTGTACATTTTTTATCACGCGATCCTCAGCCGCCTCGGGCGAACCATTATCCTGCGCCTGTACAAGAGAAATCAGGGCAAGCAGGGCATGGGCATTGCTTACTTCCTCATTGTGGCGAATAGAACGCCGCGCTTTTTCTTCAGCCTGTTCATAGTCGCGAAGGTCGAAATACGTGAGGGCAAATTGATAATCCAACCCCCGCATCGTCGCATCCCACCGCCGCGCTTCTTCCAATTGCTCCATCGCCTCTCGAAGCTTTCCGTAAAAGCGCGACGCCATCGCCTTTTCCACCAAATCACGAGCGGACGTTTGACTCGCAAATTCCACATTTTCCTCAGCCGGAATATCCGCCTTTTTAGAAACCGCCGTCCCTACCTCGGCTCCAACCACAAATAATATCCCCGCAACCACGACAGCCGCTATTCCCAACAGAATTTTTCTCAACAATTCCATAACCCCGCATCATGCAAACCTTCCCCAAGCGTGGAGTCAAGAGCCGCAAAATCCGTGCGTACCTTACGCCGTGTAAGACGATTCCACACGCTCGGCTACGTCGAGGTAGCCGTAATCCACCTCGTAAATTTGCTTCATGCAATCCAACGCCTTTTCCTTGCTGCCCATGCGCTCATAAACTAAGCCCAACTGATAAAGAATATCCTTTTTGGTGCCATCTGTGCCGGGAATTTCCGAGGCTGCATCAAGCAAGGTTTTCGCGGCAAGATCGAGCATGTTGTGCTCGGAATAACACTGGCCCAAAAGATTCAAGGCGCGAAGGCGGGTGTTCGGATTATTGCGAGCTTTTTGCAATTCGGGAATGGCCTCTTTGTAATGTTTAGCCAAAACCAATTGCTCACCCAACTCATAGCGAAATTGTAAATCGGTCGGATTGCGCTCAACGCGCCGCCGTGCCGCCCCCAACAAATGTTCCGCCCGCTCGCGAAGGAGCTCCTCCAGCTCACCACGCAATGTCGCCGCCTCCGGGCTGGAAGACTCCATTGCTGCCAAGGCTTCTTCTTTTTCCGTAATCGTATGTGAAAGGATACGAATTTCTACATCGCTAATTTTGCGCAAAAGGCCGGAATCAGTCTGATTCGCCAAAGCAGAAAGATACCGATAATACTCCAACGCCTTCTCGTAATCGTCGTTGTTGAAATAAAGGTCAGCAAGTTTTCGAGCAGATTCTCGGTCCGGTGTTCCCGCTTCATGTGCTTCGTAAACAAGGCGCGCCAGCTCCTCGGACGATTCCTCCGCAACTACAACCTTTTCCTCTTTACCGACAGCCTGACGATGCTTCACCATGTCCGAAAATGTCGTGTTTTGCAGTCCGGATTGCTTCATGGAACGCCGCGCCGCCGCTTCCTTCGCTTTATCCCGCACTTCCAAATCCCCCGGCGCCTTTTGCATAATCTCCTCAAAAACTTTCAAAGCTTCCGTGAAGTTTTCAATTCGCAAAAAGTAATCGCCCAGCTCATGCCTCGCCTTTGTATTCTTCGGATCGAGTGCTGCCGTTTCCAACGCAAAACGGGCAATCTCTTCGTAAGTCTCTACATGCTTACGCGCTGCCTCCAACTTGCGCACTGCGGTGGCTCGCATGGCTTCGTCAGCTGTAGAGTCCACCTCTGTTTGAAGTTTGCCAAGATTAGGCCGTTCGAATGCCGCCCCCGCTTCTGCTGCCTCGAAAAGCTCTCGGTTGGAATGTAACCCCAACGGATCAGCCCCCATCCCTTTCTCCGCTACTGCCAGTGCTTCCTGCCATTTTCCGGCAGCAATAAGCGTATGAACCTTACTTTTTCCCAAACTTAACCCACGCGTAGAAATTCCAAGAAAACTAGACTTCCCCCGCGAGTTTAACACCTGCGCCTCACGCAGAAGTTTACGCCCTGCCAAAAACTCCGGCTCTTCAATCACCAGCGGTTGCATCAGTGATGCCGTCAAGGAATAGTTGCGCAGCTCCAACGCACTGAGTGCCTTCAAATAGATACTGCGCTTGGCTGGTAAAAGGTCGTGTTCGGTTTTCACAGGAAGGGAAGGAAATTATAGCGGCAATATCTTTTTCATGCAATACACATGAAATTAGGAAGCTCCTCCCGCTTCGGGATAACTGCCCAAAATGCGCGTGGAAGAACAAACTCCCGTCAGCCCTCGCAACGCTTCGGCAACAGCGGCATCCTCAAAATGACCCGCAAAATCTGCGAAAAAATAATACTCCCACGGACGCCTTTTCGACGGACGACTTTCAATGCGAGTAAGGCTAATGCCTGCTTGGCGAAATGGCTCCAATGCCAACACCAAGGCACCGGGCTGATCGCGAACTGCAAACATGATAGATGTTTTGTCATGCCCCGACGGGCCGGCAGGTTTTTTTCCAACGACAAAAAATCGCGTGACATTCGTCGAAGCATCTTGAATAGACGCCGCCAAAACCGTCAGCCCAAATTCCTCTCCCGCCATTCCTCCTGCAATTGCCGCCGCATCCTCCTCACTCGCTGCCAACTCCGCTGCCTTCGCCGTACTCGAAACCTCCACACATTCCGCCGTAGGTAAATGCTCCGACAACCATCGCCGCGCTTGACCAAATGGCTGCGGATGCGAATAAATCCGCCGCACGTCCGCCAACGATCCCCTCCCAAGCAAATTCAAATCCACCGGTAAAAATATTTCCGCACAAATACGCGTGTCTGTTTCTACCAAACGATCCAGCGTCGCCCCAATCGCCCCCTCCCGTGAATTCTCTATCGGCACGACACCGTAATGAGCACGCCCACGCTCTACCGCTTCAAAGACTTCTCCAATGGACCGCTCCGGCACAGGCGTTACGGCTTGGCCAAAATGACGGATCGCCGCCTGATGACTAAACGTAGTGGGTGGGCCCAGGTAGGCCACAGTAATGGCCTGTTCCAAACCACGCATACCGGATAAAATTTCACGATAAATCGTACGTAACGAGGATTCCGAAAGGCGGCTACGATTAGCCGACACAAGCCGCCGCAACATCGCTTCCTCTCGCTCGGGTACATAGTAAGGCTCTCCGGTTTTTCCCTTGAGAGCACCCACTTCATGCACAAGCTCCGCACGCTCGTGCAACAGCTCCAACATCCGATCATCTACCGAATCTATCGCCACTCGCAATTTATCCAAATTCATGCAGGTTCCTCCTTCGCAGAATCCACCGACTCCGTTTCCGCATCCGTTTCACCGACCTCTTGCAAGGGCAACACCGGTTGTTCTTCCTCCTTCGCCGCCACGGGCAATTCCACACGCCGCAGCTCCGCGCAATTAGGAAGCTCATCCAGCGTGCGCAAGCCAAAATGCTCGAGAAAGAATTCCGTCGTTCCGTAAAGCAAAGGGCGTCCAGGAACCTCCGAGCGCCCTGTAATACGAATCACCCCTCGCTCCAACAATGTCTGCATCACGCCATCCACATTCACCCCGCGCACAGCCTCAATATCTGCCCGCGTTAGCGGCTGACGGTAGGCCACAATAGCCAGCGTTTCCAAGGCGGACGGACTCAACCGCGCCGGGCGATTTTCCGGAAAAAGCTGACGCACCCACGCCACAGCATCGGGGGATGTCACCACTTTCCATCCGGCAGCATTTTCCATTAAAAGAAATCCTCTTTGCTGCTGATCGTATTCATCGCGCAATTCCTGCATCGCCTGCACCACAGCCTCCGGCTTTTCCTTCGCCAACGCTGCCACAAGTTCATTCTCCGGCGCAGATTCCACCGCACCCCGCAAATACTTCACACATTCGGAGGCTGAAAGTGGTTTGTCCGACGCGAAGAGCAAAGCTTCGAGAACACGGGCTAAAGGACTCATGAATTAAAAAAAGGCTGAACCGTTAAGGATTCAATATTTTCACCCGCGCATCAACCGAGAAATAATTTCAATCGGCAGTAAGCACCGGCCCTCGCCGCCGCAGGAGGATCTCTCCGAATGTTTCTTCCTGCACTACGCTCACATGGCGCAGACGAACAAGCTCTAACAACGCCAAAAAAGTCGCCACAACCTCGCTGCGCGTCAACTGCCCAGCAAAAAGTTCTTCGAACCGCAGTGGCTCCGACTTCGGCAAAACCTTGAGGACATAGTCAATTTTTTCCGAAACGGTAAAACGATCGGGCTCAATTTCGCGATCGGCCGCTTTGTTTTTTTCTAACTTTGCTAAGACACGCTGGAATGCCGCAATGAGATCGAGTGCCCCCACCTCACCTGCCAATAAAGTGGCTCCGCCATCGGTCACCGGTGCCGTCGGTGCTCGCCCAAAAAGTTTGACCGACAACTCTTCCCTGTCTCGCAATTCTCCCGCAGCTTCTTTGAATTTCTTGTACTCGATAAGCTGCCGAATCAACTCCCAACGCGGATCGTCTTCCTCACCGTCTTCCTCAATCGGCATCTGCAAATCTACGGGAAGCAAGGTGCGACTTTTAATGTAAAGCAAGTTCGCCGCCATGACAATAAACTCCCCTGCCACCTCGACATCAATAGCCTCCAAAGCTTCGAGATATTCGAGGTACTGACCCGTAATGCGCCCAATCTCGATGTCATACACATCCACCTCATCCTTCTTCACCAAATAAAGAAGCAAATCGAGAGGCCCCTCGAAAACCTCCAATCTGACCTTGTAGGCCGCGTCCGTCACGGCCCGTAATTACTCCCCGCGTTTCCCGCGCTCTTTGGCCACTTGTTGCTTATGCTTTTTGCCCGTAACAAGCCGTGTCTTGCGCTTACGCAGTTGCCGCGAAACCTTTGCCATCACGGAATCAATCGCGGCATAAAGATCGTTTTCACGGCTCTCCACAAAGATGTCACGACCAGGCAATGCGAGATGAACTTTGGCAACATAGGCTTTTTTTGCTTTGGATTCATCATGCACAAGAACGACGTGAGTCCCAATCGCTTCATCCGTCTGATTTTCAAAATGCGCCAGCTTCGTAGCCACGTAAGAATGAATCGCCCCGGTTAGTACAAGATGCCGAGGGCTTAGGTGAATTTGCATAAACTTTCCTTAAACCAACTCCGCTCCCGCCGCCAGCCCAAACAATATCAATCTACCCCCGCCTCATACAAAATAACCTTCGCAGCGGACTCAAATTGTTTCTTGTTTTCCTCACCGCTGATTGTTTGCAAGGCATTATCGCGAATCGTTTGTGCAGCTTCTAAATCCTGATAAACCCGCAGCCAAATTTCCATCATGCGCAGGTGAGGAACAATCTCCGTGGGATGTTCCGCTGCCATTTCCGCATAAGCCTCCAATGCCCCTTCGTAGTTTTCCACCGCCATACGCCCTTCGGGAATGCTGTACATGGGCTGAGGCTTGTCATGCTTCGCCGAAGGCATAAATAAATTGGCCGATAAATCTCCAAGCCAACCCACCAAAGGTTTGGCAAAAATAATTCCCGCAATAATCAGCATCCCAAACGAAGCCAGAAGCGGCAGCACCGAGCGAAAAGTTTCCGGTGTATCCTCACCCGAACTCGTACCTATTTTCGAGGACACCCACCACCAAATTCCCACACACACCAACAACCCAATGCTGCGAAGAATCCATCCCATGCCTTCCTAAGCTGCCATAGATAACGTAATCAGGACATAAAAAAAAACCGAGGCTTTCACCTCGGTTTGTCCTGAGCCTAAATTTTCCGCGTCCTCAGCAAATTTCGCGATAGACCGACGCTAATTTTTCTGCCGTAGAGGCCGCACTAAAAAATTCCTCTACCCGGCCTCGGGCCCGCGCCGCCAACGCGCCGCGCCGTGCCGGATCATCACGCAGCGTGCGAATAGACGCTGCAATTTCTTCCGCGTTACCCGGCGTCGTCAAAAGCCCGCTGTTCCCTAGGGCCGAGGCAATGCCCTCGAGATTCGACGCCACCACGGGAACGCCGGACGCCATCGCTTCCAGAATCGTCATAGGCAAAGCCTCGTGTCGCGAGGGCAACACAAACACATCTAGGGCGGCATAAAATTCCACCCGATCCGTGATTAGTCCGGCCAGAATGCCGTTGCCTAATTTCTCGAATGACCGCCGCAATGCCGCCTCCTCCGGCCCGGCGCCGCCGAGAATGAAACGAACATCCGGGCACATTCGCGCCACTTCGACGAGAACCGCAAAATTTTTCTCCGGCGCCAAACGCCCCAGCGTACCCACGACAAAATCCCCGTCGCCCAGAGCCAACGCCCGGCGCGCCGCCGCACGTTTTTCGGGTATCACCGGAGCGAAAACCGCCGTGTCCACGCCGTTCGGCACCACCCGGATTTTGCGGCGCGGCACGCCTTCCCGGGCCGCCAAAAAATCCGCCACGCCCGCCGAAACCGCCACCACGCGATGAGAAAATAAATGCGTGAGCCCGTCCGGCAGCAGCGACCACCATCCGCGAAAACACCAATCGGCACTGCTATGATCATGCGCCACACGCGGTGAACGGCATGCCAACGCACACAGCGGTTTGCCCAACCAATTTGCCCCCTGCAAATGAAAATGCAAAACATCGTATGCCTGCCCTCGAACGAGTCGCACCAAATTGACCGCATAAAGTGGCGGCCATTTTGACTGTGCCAATTCGTGAACCTTGACCCCTGCTTGCTCCAACGCCTCCGCGAACAACCCTCGCCCGTGCATCACCGCAACCTCGGCATCTAGCTGCCTCGTATCACGGTGCACCACCATGTCAACCAAAGCACTTTGCGCTCCACCCAGACCCAAATGGTCTATCACATGAAGCACGCGAATCATTCCCCCTCCACCCCGCGTAAGAAAGCCGCAACATTGTGCTCATTGTCATGCCATTCACGAACAAAACGCGCACTCTCTGCAGATGCTAATGTCAATTTTTCCTGCGTCAGAAGAAGCTTGTTCACACCGGCAATCAAATTCACAAAATCTCCTCGCGCCTGAACTCCGGCAGCAAACGTGTCGAACATTCGGTCCGGATCAATCTCCAACGACGCAATTGCCGCATGCCCAAGACCCGCATGAATAAAGGTGTTAGGGACACCTTCGTGCGAAGAGGTGTTCACGAAAATACGGGCTTCATTGAAATGACCTTGAATATCCCGATACGCCACACCCTCGATGAATTCTACATTTGGCAATCCCAACGCCCTTTGTTTCATCGCCGCAAAGAGCCGCGCATCATGCGGCGTACAAATCATCCTGCATCGTGCATGAGGCAATGACTCCGACAAATCGAGAAACAATGCCGGACGTTTCACATCCTCGCAACGCGCCACCCAAAGCAAATCAACGGCCTTGTTTGTTCCCTCCGAAAACACAGCCTCGCGAAGCAAAAGCCGCGTTACGGAACATGGCATTCCCTGACTCCGAAAATGCTTCGCCTGACTTTCCGTAATCGAAAATCGCACGTCCGCTTTTTGCATACCACGATGGAAAAAAAATCCTCGCACCGGATTTTTTCGCCGAAAATCTCCGTCAACCTCGGCGTCCAAGGCACACACAAAGACGAGCTTAAACGGCACCACTCGTCGCCACCACGTCAGCGCATAAAGCAACGCCGTCCAACCATAGACCACGACAAAATCCGGGCGCTCTTCCCGCAACACACGATGAACAACCGGCCACGCGGCCACAATATCCCCCAACGCACCCGTGCCATAGTGCCCTCCACACCGAATCCGAATTCCCTCCCACACCGCACCATCCGGTTGCCCGGTATCGTCTCCAAGCAACACCGCTTCATGCCCTCGCTGCACCAACTCACGCGCCAGCAATGCCACTTGCAACTCCGCTCCCCCCGCTGCACGCGGAGCTGACGGGTCCCAAACCAAATGCGCTCCTCCCGATAGAAAAAGAAATTTCACCGTTTCGTTCCCACGGGTTGTGCGGGATTGCCCGCGACAGAAACTCCCGCGCCCACATCATGAATCACCACACTGCCCGCACCAATCCGCGCACCATCACCAATGGTAATTTTTCCAATCACCACGCTATTACTTCCGATGTCCACGCGGTCGCCAATCACCGGACAATCATTCGGCCCCCGCCTCATCCCAATCGTCGTGCATTGTCGCAAAATGCAATCGGCACCCAAGACAGCGTCATCATGAATCACCAAGGCATAACCATGATAAAGCCGCAGCCGCGGCCCAATACGTGCCTTGTAATTGAGTTCCACTCCCAAATCCCAATACATGAGAAATTGATAAAACGCTAAATACGGCAATCCGATCCATCGCACCACACGTGGCCAGCGGTGAATCTTCTGTGCCAGCCGAAGCAACACCAGCAGCAATTGGCTGCGTAAATTGCCCCTGTTGACAGCCCAATCTTGCAGGATGCCCTGACTCATTTAACGTTCCAAAAGTTCATGCGTGTTTCCTTTTATTTACCTATCCATTACCTGCCTAGCACGGAAAAGCAGATTGCATGGCGCGAAGGCCGGCCCCCAACCCTCGAAAAAGAAGGTAAAATCGCCAGTACTCAGGCCTGGATTTTCCAAACGTGGATATTCCTGCAGCGTGCCGGTTTCCACGCCACTCTCGTTCACGACCTTCCACCCGATGGCATCGTCATCTGTCTCGCCGGATCGCTACCGCAAAATTTTCACCCGCCGCACGGACTCTTCATGGCTGATATTGTCTCCGACGGACTGCCTCACCCGGAGGCGCATGTCCACATCGTGCAAAACTCCTTCCATGCCAGCCGACTCCCAGGTGCCGTCTTCATGCCGCACTGGCCCCAACCCGGCATCATCCCGCGTGACACCAGCCGCAAGAATACCTTCGAGCGCATCGCCTTCTTCGGTGATGAAAAAAATCTCGCGCTCGAATTGAGAAATCCGCAATGGCAAAAAAAACTTCAAAACAAAACCGGTGCCATCCTAGAAATACGCGGTGCCGAACGCTGGAACGATTATCACAACGTGGATGCCGCCATCGCCATTCGTGATTTTCGCGGACGCAGACAACTGCACAAACCGGCCACCAAACTTTACAACGCATGGCTGGCAGGAGTTCCGTTCGTAGGCGGTGCGGATTCCGCCTATGCTGCGGATGGAAACGCCGGGGTTGATTATCTCATGGCTCGCTCGCCGGATGAAACGCTGAACGCTTTGGCCGCGCTGGCGAACGATCCGCCACGACGCCTACGCCTCGTACGGGAAGGCTCTCGCGCCGTTCAGTTCTTCACCCCGGAATCCATCACCAAACGATGGCAGACTCTCCTGGCTGACGATTTGCCCGTCCGGGCTGCAAAATACGCCGCGCAACCCGCTTGGCGGCGCCGCAGCACGGATCTGTTCCGTCGCATCGCCTGCCTCGCCGATCGCGTGTTCAGGGACTGAACCACCGTTCACCGAGCCAGCAGCACACAAAACCGGGATCAGCCCGGAACGCCGCCGCTATTTCGAACCATGCCGTACGCCGATCCGAACCCGCCACGCGCAAATGCCACATCGCACGCAACCGCGCGGGCAATTTAGACTGTTCCTCGCGCTCCAAATCATCAATCACCTTCCAAAATAACTTCCTGTCATCACCAGCCAGCCCGCGGCGAAACTTTCCCACCACCCTCGCCTCATCCTCCCGCCATGCCCGTGCCAACCACCGCCTTGCTTCACGCACGGAAACACGGTCTGCCTCCGCAAACGCCACCTCACGCCCCGTCTTCGACAAGGATGATTCCGCATGGCGGTAACTCACCAGCCGCTCCGCGAGATTCGCCGTCCGTCCCACCCCGATCATCCGCGTCCACAAGTCATAATCCTGCGCGATCCGGAACCCTTCATCATAACCACTAAGCTCCTCCGCAGCGGAACGACGAAATACGACCGAAGTATGCAAAAACGGATTCAAAAACGGCGCGCACCAATGAATCCCCGCCTCGTCACAAGGCACGTCCAACAGCCCGATTTTACGGCTACTCGCATCAATAAGAACCCCCTGCGTGCCCAGCAAAATGGTTTCCGGATTCCGCCGCAAAAACTCCATCTGTTTCGCCAGTCTCTCCGGATGCGAAAGATCATCGGCATCCTGACGCGCCACCCACTCGCTCCGGCACGCACGCAATCCTTGATTCAAACATGCTGTCTGACCCTTATTCTTCTCATTTTGCAGCAATTGAAACCGCCCATCCTGCTGTGCAAACTCCTCCACAATCGCTCGTGTTTGATCGGTAGAGGCATCATCAACGATCACCATTTCCCAATCCCTAAATGTCTGATTTGCGATGCTCCTAAGTGATGCCGCAAGATCGTCACCACCATTGTAAACCGCCATTAAAACGCTGACTTTCGGAGCACTCACGTCACGTTAAAAGCGTTTAAAAATTCGACGATGCGAATCCACCCACTGCTTGGCATCAAATAATTCCTCCGCGCGATTTCGAGCCATCCGTGAAGCATCAGCCCATCGTGCGACGAGTGCCTGTACTCCTCGTGCCAATTCCTCACCCGAAGGCGTCAACATACGATCCCAAACCAAAGGCACTTCCACTAATTCTGCACATAGTGCATCCACCATTTCCGGCAATCCACCCGAACGTGATGCCACGACAGGCAACCCACAAGCTAATGCTTCCGCCACAACCGTCGGACACGGATCCAGATATTTCGGGTGCAATAAAATGTGATGCTCACGATAGAGAGCAGGTGCTTCTGCCTGCGAAAAAGGCGGCTTTAACGTCACTGCTTTCTCCAATCCCATCTGCCCCATCGTCGCCTTCAAATCATTGATCGCATTTTTCCACAACAAAGGCCCTGCAATCGTCAATGTACATTCTAACCCTTCCTGCCGGAGAACATGCACACACTCCAAGGTCGCCATCACGCGCTGACGATAATTCTGCGTTCCCATAGCCAACAATCGCAGCGGCGTGAAATCCAACGCTTCAACTCGTGGAGAAAATTTTTCCAAATCTACCGGATTAAACAACACCGCAGATTCCGCTTTGCGCGGCCCCAAAAATTTCTCTGCCGATTCCTGACAAAACGCACTTTGATACACCACGAAATCCGCCACCGCTCGCAACCTACGCATCGGCGCATTGTGACGCTCTGCCTCCGCACCCGCCCACGCGGGATAGCCCACACCATTCTGATTCCACACAACTTTGATCTCTCGTTCTCGGCACATTTTTACCAAATCTTCCGCAAACTTCGGCTGCGCACTGCTCACAAGGTAGAGGATGTTAAATTGCTGTTCATCGCACGAAAATCCTTCGCGTAAAGACAGCAGTTTCACCGCCCCCCCATGCACAAACTGCCCCGGCGTTAATACTCCCCCAAACCCCAACACCGGTTCGGCTCCCTCCGCATGTCGCAAGGTTGCCCAATCCGCAATACTCCTTTTTCGGCGCGGCAAATCTCGTATATACCGAATGATACTTTTGATAACCAAAAAAAGAAATTGCACAAGGTGTATTATTTTGAAATGTTATATTATGCGATTTCCGGAAAATTTTATCAATAAAATCATCCAAGGTGATGGTTTGCAGATTATGCGAATGATGCCCGATGAATGTGTTGATCTCGTCGTAACATCACCACCCTATAATCTAAAGAATTCCACAGGAAACGGAATGAAAGATGGGCGAGGCGGGAAATGGGCGGGTGCCGCATTGGTGAATGGTTATAGCCACTATAGCGACAATATCCCTCACGATGAATATGCAGAATGGCAACACAACTGCCTCAAAGAAATGTTTCGACTCATAAAAAAGGATGGAGCCGTTTTCTATAATCACAAGTGGAGAGTGCAAGATGGAAAGCTCCAAGATAGGCAAGATATTATCAGAGATTTACCTGTGAGGCAGATAATTATATGGAGGCGTAAGGGGGGGATTAATTTCAATCCCGGGTACTTTTTACCCACTTACGAAGTTATTTATCTAATTCCAAAACCAGATTTTAAACTTGCGCCTAAAGCTAATGCTTATGGTGATGTGTGGGAATTCACACAAGAGATGAAAAATGAACACCCTGCTCCCTTCCCTATTGCCTTGATTGATCGCATTATTTCTTCTACTCACGCACAAATTATTTTAGATCCTTTTATGGGAAGCGGAACAACGGCTGTTGTTTCCAGGGGACTAAAGCGAAACTATATTGGAATCGATCTTTCTCCTAATTATTGTGAAATGGCAGAAAAAAGGTTAGAAAAGAATAAAGGAGAAAGTGAAGTTAGCAGATTATATCCATTGACCTTATTTGAACAATTGGGAGTATGAAGATTTATACAAAAAATAGCTTAATCATAGAATTAAAAAATATTGCTCAAAAGGGTTGGATTTATAACGTCAGAGGTGGAAATTCTGGTGGTATTGGAAATACGCTTGAAGACTTGCTTGGAATCGAAGAAAATAATCTACCTATTCCTAATGCGGCAGAATGGGAACTTAAAACTCAACGATTGAACACTTCGTCATTAACAACGTTATTTCACATTGAACTATCACCAAGAGCTATGAAATTTGTACCACAAATTTTACTACCCAATTATGGTTGGTTGCACCAAGAAGCAGGCAAAAAACATCCAATCAACGAAATGAGTTTTAGACAAACGATTCATGGACTTTCTCCGAGCGATCGAGGATTTCAAGTTATAGTTGATCGAAAAAATAAAAAAGTATTGATTTCATTTAATAAAAAAGATGTTTCAGAAAAACATAAAAATTGGTTGAAACAAATAGAAGAAAAAGTAGGATTATGTCAACTTAATCCACAACCTTATTGGGGTTTTGATGATCTTTCAAATAAGGCAGGAACAAAATTGGTAAATTGTTTTTACGTTCAAGCCGAAGTTAAGAAAGAGGATGGAAAAGAATATTATAAATACACAAAAATTATGATGTTAAGGAAATTTAAATTTGAAGGATTCTTAGAGCAAATTGAAAGCGCAAATATACTTGTAGATTTTGATGCGCGGACTAGGCATAATCATGGCACCAAATTTAGAATGCGGCAGAATTGTTTACCGAATCTTTATGAAGAATCACAGATTATCCTATAAACAAATCGACGAACAATTGCTAGAACGCAACAATTACCGTTGATGCGGTAATCGTATCTTAACATTAACAATAGCGTAAGCCATGACTAACGCAACGTCTCCGTCATTTCTGCAATTGTTATTGCGGGATCGTACATTGGCATCCAATCCGTACTTTGCTGAAGTTTTTCTGAAGAAACAATCGCCTTCTCCACATCCCACGCATAATGCGCCGTATGCCGCACGGAAAGTGTTCGCCCTGCCGCACGCTCCACCAGCGCAATTAAAGCGTTAATCGAAAGGGAATGACCCGACGCCACGTTGAATGTTCCCGTCAATCCATGCTCCAACACCGCATGAACCGCAGAATGAAGATCACGTACGGCCAGATAATCCTTCACTGCCGTCCCATCTCCCCAAATCGTGAATAAGGATCCCTCCCGACACGACTCCAATAACAATGGAACAATCCCCTGTGCCCTCGTGCGCACGCAACCGGCGCTAAAAACATTGGTAATGCGCAAGGCACAAGAACGCGGCGCGGTCGAAAAAATTTCCTCCGCACGAAGTTTGGCCCGCGCATAATGCCCCAGCGGGCAACATTCTACCTCCTCCGTCACCCCTTCGTCACCGGTATTTCCATACACCGCCGCCGTGGAAAAAAAGACAAGCAAAGGCGACGTCGAACAAGCATGAGCCGCCTCCACCAACTTCCGTGCCAAAGGCAAATCTTCACGTTCCTCAATTCCCGGATTCTCCTCCGCCACCAAAGGCACCGAACTCCAACCCAGGTGCAACACCGCCTCAAACGAACCAAGATGTTTCGGCTCCGTCAGCTCAATCACCTCTCGAAATCCCCCTCCTCCCTCGCGCGAAAACATCTCCACAACCCACCCGCATTCCTCCAAAAATTTCCCAAGCCCCGACGCCAAACGCCCCCGCCCCCCCGTTATCGCCAGACGTTTCATAGGACGCAATTATCGTGAAAGAAGCTCCCTCCAAAATTTTATCGCCCGCTCTTCGGTGGGTAGCACCGACAAAGCCCGCAAGGTGTCTTTCTCGCACACTGCCAGAGCTTCAGCTTCCGCCTTAGATCGATCGCGCCCATACGGAACTCCTCCATGAAAAATTTGATAATAATAAGCGGTTTCCGAGGGATAAACGGGGACACCTCCGGCAAGCATATCGCGCCATATCTGCAAGGACGCTTTGTCATTTCCCTCTTCGATAGTCACGCAATCCTCTCTCCTCCCTTCGTCAGAAAACACCATGGGGCACACAAGCACCGGAGATGCGTTTCCAGTCTGACGAAAATTAACCGCATCCTGGACCGAAAGGGCGATGCGGCATGCCATATTATCTAAAACGTCATCGAATCCACCCTCCGAGAGAAGACGAAAGTGCGCCGCTTCCCGTGTCTTTCCTGCAATGCTCACATCTCCGGCATTTCCTCGTATGGATATTTCCAGCTGCTCCAACACTCGAACTAGATTTTCCATGGCAATATCGAGAAATGCATCCTCACCACGCTCATGAATAATTTTAACTGAACAAGGCAAACGCCGTTGCCTTCGGCGCTTAAATTGCCAAGCCAACTCCCCTAAGAAATCTCTCGCACCGGAACGTTTATTTTCAAACGACGGCTTGTCACGCATTCGCTGTGCAAGCGTGCCATAGAGTGACCGAATACCCTGCTCCATTGCTCCCGTAGTATGATGCGTCAGCAGACGGTTCTGCTGAGAATTCAGCGTTGAAGACAAATCCCCCTCCCGAATATCCCGAACGATTTTTCCCGCTGCTTGAGAAGGAACGTCGAAAAGGCTTTCTTTTTCCAAAATATCGGCAGCCACTCCCAGCGGATAACTCAGGATTTTGATCCGTGCGGCGGCAGCTTCCATCGCGGATTGCGGCCCGCCCTCCCACCGCGAGGCTACCAAATAAAGATCGCAGACATTGTAGAGTTCGTTCAATTGTTCGCGCGGCAAAATGTTCACGGAAAAATCATCCCCAGAAACATCGTTCCGCCCAACAAACGTAAAGGAAATGCCTTCACGAGTCAGTGCCTCGCGAATCCAATGACGCCGCGGCCCCACCAAAAGAACGTGAGGTTGTGCGCCCATATTCCGCACCGCACGAAGAATCGCCACAAGTGTTTCCGGCGCTTTCTGAAATTTCGGACGTGACAAGTCCGCTCCCTCCGAGTCACGGTGAAAGTTTCCGACTACATAAGCATCCTCGGGAACTCCATATTTTCGTCGTAGTGCCGCACGGTCGGGAATCGGATAAAATAAACTTTCGTCTATCGCATAAGGTATATGCTCGACAGGAAAGCCGAGCTTCGAAAATTGAGCGTATGCCTCCCGAGATCTCGCTACCCACAAATCCACCATTCTTTGCCCTGCAGCAAACCCAGGCTGCGTAAGATAAAAAAAGGGCGGATTATCGGCATGTGCAATAACGAATTTATTTTGCAAAATCGCAGGATGATGCATGGCCAGGGCCATCCAAAACGGTGCATGAACAACATCCGCCCGCCAGAGCGACGACTCGCAAACGATGCCTTCCAATGCCCTCCGAATCAAACGGAGGTCTTCGTCAATGGCCCAGCCATGGCCGTCTCCCTGAGTATGGAATACCGAAATCATGATCTATCAGCAGCTAATGCCAATTCGCGCTGAATCGTGTGACGATATTCTAGACACATTCTGTCTCCGGAAGGTGGATTCATTAGCACATTTTGACGCACCCTCGCATAGGCCTCCTGTAAGGCACGCATCGAGGCCGCCACATCATCCCCCAGACACAGGCCAAATTTTTCTCCTACTCCCACTGTCCCGCCACTGTCCACATGATAGAGCAATGGCAAACCACACTGAATACCTTCCACGGGATGCATCGCCCCCGGCTCAAAGCGCGAGGCACTCACATAAGCATGTGCCCCACGAAGAAGGCCGGCCAACTTTTGCCCACTTACCGCAGGGAAGGTTCGCGCAGCATGCCATTGAATTTTGGACGGCCACCGCCCAACAATCCACAACTCAAAGCCTTTCGCCCGACCGGAGGCAATCGCCTCGTCCATGGCCGCATAAACATCAAACCCTTTGGACATGTTATCTGACCAATGATGCGTAACAAAGCGGAATGGTTCCCCAGCCCGCCATGCGCGGTTGCCAATCGGATGAAAAACCGCCGGGTCCGCACCCGGCGCAATCACCGTATGTGGACGAACGGAATCGAACCACCTCGCCGCATGATAATCTCTCAGCCAAGTTGAGACAAAAACCGTGTGATCCGCCACCTCATTGGCCTCTGCCAACTGCGCATCCATCCGCTCCGTCCCCTTGCGAATATCGTTGTCATTAATCCGCTGAATGCACCGCAGTCGCGGATTCCGCTGCTTGATCGCCGCCACATCCGCATAAGAAAATGCCAATGCACCATCCAAGCCTACATGCGTTCCCATCACCAAATCCACTTGCTCATCAAGTCGGTAAACCACCCGGTACCCGCACCGCCGCAGATAAGAAGCCATCTGCGCCGCCCACTGATTAGCCCCTCCGTAAGGCCCCCGACGCGGCCGCAAATTCAGCGCCACCGTCGCCACAGGCTGTTTTTTTAAGATCATGGGAAAAAATCTAATCCGTCAACGATTGCAAACGGAGGTTCTGAATCCGGTAAAAGTGACGCCTGTTTCTCGACACAAGGGGAAGTTGATAGCAAATGCTGACGGCAGCGATCCAAAGATCATTTTGACCTATTTCTCCATAAAAGCCTTCGCTCTGTGCCTCAGCACACATTTTCGCATAATTTTTAATGACAAGTTCTGTATCATAGAGCGGCAATCCGATTCTTAAAAATTCCTCCACTTTCCTTTCATCATGCCCCGCCCGTTTGGCACCATGCCAAAATTCCCCCAAGACAACCCATGGAAGCCCCAAAATAAGGCTCGAGTTATTGCGTGCAAAATCCACAGCCCATGATTGCTTCCGCCACAGGCCAACCAGCAAGGATGTGTCAGCAATTAAGTCCACGGGTCTTGTTTCTCTGTCGGCCTTATTGCCACTGCCTCCTCAAGTGCCTCGTTGCCAGGCATTTGTTCTGTCCTATTGGCTTCGACAAATCCAAGAAATGCGCCCAAGGTTCCCGGCACAGGAACAACCTTTTTGACAACCTGCGAGAAAGATTCTCGCGACGTTCGTTTCCACATCTTCAAAAGCTCGTAAGCTTCATCATCCAGAGTGATCGTTTTCATGTGCTCATGTATACACGAGTGCTAACACAAATCAAGTAAAAATCATGGGCATGAATATCTTTACGCTTCCGGAATATCCAACGGAAGGAGTTGGGTGAGTGATTCTCTATGATGAGTATTTTCCCGGATCAGGCGGCTGGCTTGAATCGAGAGGGCCTTCTCAAAGGTGTTTCTTACGAGCCGGGCGTTTCCAAAGGTATGATCGCGCCGTTCGTAAAGCCGCTTTAATTTATCGTGCATTACGGAGATTGCCACCTCGTTGGGGTGATATTCTGAGAAGCGGCACATCCTGACGAAAATCTTCGTGGAATCATAGACAGCCAGTAGAATTTCTCCCTCTGTCATTTTCAAATATCCGTCACACACTGATTTCAGATGTTCGCTTGTAATACGTGGCGAACAAAAGAAATCTTCAGAAGGTCTCAACGTTTTCCTGAAAATATCCTCCACGTTTTCTTTTGGCGCAGAGTGAGTCAGAACGACAGGCTTTGGCTGTGTATCCATGATACGATCGAGCGTTATCCATTGGCTTCCACCTTCCACATGAATCGGAGTTGAGAGAGGCAACAAACCAGCACGAGCAAGCCCTTCCAGAAGCTGCGCCGGGATTGGACCATGAACATCCCCCTCCGCCTCAAAATAAAATCGTTCGGTCACCTGCAAATCTATAAATTAAGCATAGCCCCGCCAAACTTAATGCGTGCGCTCATAAGCAAGAAATACGTTACATCCTCTTAGAATGTTGAGCGCTCATTCCCATGTTTTTTCTCTCAATTTCGCGGCCAAGTCCTGATCGCCCTTAAATTCCCCTACTACCTCCTTCAAATTTACAAGCCTTGCACCTTGGATTCCCCCCGAAGAAGTTTTGCAATACTTAGTCTCTACCGCCTCCTTTCCACAGAAAAAGCGGTGACCACTTCGAATATTATAGCCACACTCGACTTTGGCTTGTCTGATCATTTTCTTAATGTTCGCGTCGTAATCAGATGTTGCACGCCCTTGAATTAGGGTTCGTGTAAATTTCGAGCCTTTCCATTCGATATCAAATACTGAATCAATTTTCCAGACGCATTGAACGATTTTCCTAGTATAAATCCCAACATAAGAATGTTTTGTATAACCGCGATCAGATGGTTGAAAATACATCGCGAACTTCTTGTTCAACTCAATACTATTCCCACATGGCACAATTCTCATTAAGTATTTCGATTGATCAAACAGCTTCGTATCGTTGCAGTATTCTACATAGTCATCTACCAACGATTTCATTTCATTCTCATGTGGCAGAAAAAGACTTGAGATTACACTACAAATTTCCTCATACGTCACGTTCTTGAACAGTACATCCGAGTATTTTTTCTGAATCGCTTTTTTCAAAGTAGCTTCCTTATCTTTATCAAACCTCTGAATGGTCAGAAGAAGGAGTATTTTACGTGCTTCGTTTGTAAAGGCATTAGCATGTTGGAGCAGTTGTTTCTTACAAACTGCCGCATCCACTTTCGATTCGATGAGTATCTTGAAACCCCTCTGAACAATGCTTCCGTCAGGAACGGATGAAGCCTCCTTTCCTTGTTGGGATATTCCTATTCCGACATCGAGCGTTTCTCCAACGATTTCAGACAGAAATCTTGATGCTTGCTCTGGTGCGTGATTATAAATGCGAGCGACCAGCAAAAGTGTGTTGTTGGTAACCGTATTTTCGATCGTTGAATATCGCTGAAAATAGTGAATCTTGGACATAGTTTTTTTCCTAAGCTACATTTTCCCATAGTAATACCAAGTATATGGAAAATTTGTTAAGCGTCGAGACTATTTCTTCCTGTTCGCCTCGATGTTTATTTTTATTGGAATTGGCAACAAACCAGCACGAGCAAGCCCTTCCAAAAGCTGCGCAGGGATTGGACCATGAACATCCCCCTCCGCCTCAAAATAAAATCGTTCGGTCACCTGCAAATCTATAAATTAAGCATAGCCCCGCCAAACTTAACGCGTGCGCTCGTAAACAAGGAACGCGTTACATCCTCTTATTGCTCAACGTGAAAGCTAAGACACAATTAGTGCGGCAAGGTTAAGCATTGTTCTCCAGCGCCTTGTACGGCGATCTTGAAAGCCCAAGTATATATTTAACGAAAGCAGTTCTTGCATAAAATGCTCTACTTGTGCTTCCATGGCCAGCCCCTTTTGTTCTTGGCTGGACTAAAACTCCCATCTTGCCTGTAAGTTCTTCAAAGCCTTGATTTATGATACAAGCCCTTGTTTGTTCATAATCCTCTCTAACTTGTTCATAAGTTGCTTTTGTAGAAAGATCGAATGATGCAACTCTAACCAATTTTGAACTCGTTTCATTCTGATTTTCAAAAAGCCGAGCACAAACAACAACTTTTTGCAATTTTGCTAATAAATGGCTTTCTTCAAATGAAGTATTCTTCACATTAAATGCATCTATCATTGTTATTGCCATAGTCTCTTTTACTGTAATTCTTCCGTCTCTGAGCTTCTTTAATGGAACAATTTTTAATTCCCATGAACCAAAATTGGGAGATTGTGCTGAATTAATCGGTAGCCCCAAATATCGCTCAAGAACATGACCCGCCCAGCCTTTGTTTTTCTTGTCTCCCTTCCAAATTGTAACATCATACTTTTTAGCAAGAGGAACCAAGTCTATTCCTTCCAATTCTTTGAGTTTCTTAATTGCGGTATTTCTTTCCATAAATTAGACTAAGTGAAGCGAAGATAATGAGTTGTTTATAGCATCCTGTAATCTATCAATTGATAACTTTATGAACTCGCCTTCAAGCTCTGTTCCTACAAATTTACGCTTATGCTTTATTGAGGCTACACCAGTCGTAGAACTTCCCGAAAACGGGTCAAAAACAAGTTCATCCTCATTAGTTGATGCTTGGACTATTCTTTCTAAAAGTGCAACTGGTTTTTGTGTCGGATGCTTGCCAAGTGCTTTCTCGATGCCATTCGGAGCAGTAAACGACCAGACTGATTTCATTTGCTTTCCCCCGTTTGCATCTTTCATACAATCATAATTAAAAGTATGTTTTGATTTTTCGCTCTTTGCCGCCCAAATAATTGTCTCTGTAGAGTGCGTGAAATAGCGACAAGACAAATTGGGTGGAGGATTCGGTTTCTCCCAAATAATATCATTCAATATTTTCATTTTTAGTTGTTGCATCGCATATCCAACCGAATGAATGACATGGTGAGTCCCAGAAACCCAAAGAGTTCCATTTGACTTGAGAAGTTTTTGACATCGGGAAAGCCAAGAAAGGTTAAACTCGTGATTTACTTCTGCTCCCTTGGACTTATCCCATTCACCTTTATCTACTTTTACCATTTTACCAGCTTGACAAGTGATTCCTCCATTTGATAGGAAATAAGGCGGATCTGCAAAAATCATATCGAATTTCCCTTCAGGGTATTTTGCAATCAGCATATCCATAAACTCAATGCAATTCGCATGATAAAGCCAAACTCCAAAATCGTCATTGCGATAAGCACAATCATTTGGAGCATAATTAGATGACTCCATCACCATTAAAGGAAAATCTTTTTTATCTTCTTGAGAATATTTCATTTAATTAAGTTACGAATTTACTGAATTGTACAACTATTTTCTCTCCAACGTATTGTAAAATGATATCTTGAATTATTTCCAAAGTATGGCATCAGGCTACCACATGAAGGCCGACAATCAAGGGGATTCTACGAGGACGCGGTGATTTGGGAGGATTGTTGGGTTCGGTTTCGATTGGCTTTGACGCAGCATGGAGTGGAGGTGGGCGTCATTTAACGTCCTGCCGCTTCGTAAAAAGACCATCATTGGCCTGCATTTCCGTGTTTTCATTTGGCTTGCGCTTGACTTCCGCATCAAGTCCATCCCCCTCGGCAAATATAAGAAGCATAGGCAGTCGGCCCCGCTTCACTTAACAGGCTTGTTCAACCAAGGATGCAGCCGGAGGGCTTGTTCCTCGCCTCCGCTACAACTTTTAATAGTAGAGCCCTTCTGACTATTTATGTAACAACTCGCTTGATGAAATCGTCAATAGAGTCTTCCATTTGCCGCAAACCCGGGTCTTCCATGGGGTAATGACCGGCGTTTTCCAGCGACACCTCCTCCACGGGGACTTTTTTGATTTTAGAAAGCAATGGGTTACTCAAATGACGCGGTGTCCAACGGTCTTCCGCGGGTTGGGTCAACAGGATCGGGCAGGCATCAAACTGCTCTGGCTCCACTGCAGGGGTGTAATTCATATAGCTGGAGAGGAAATGCATCGTCATGGCGTTGGCCGCCGACGTTTTATCACTCAAGAACACCTTCATGGCGTTGGGATTATTGGCCAATGCAGACATCTTGACTGCGAGTGTCATCGGATACTTTAATGATTTCAGAGGCGTTTTCGCTAACAAATTGACCAACGGAGCACCCACACGAGCGGTAACGATGTCATGCATCGCTTCATCGCGCACCTGCTGATTGCGGGCATCAAGAAAGGTCATGCCCACGATGCCCCGCAGTGTTTCCCGTGGTGCCGCAGCAGCAACATGGTATGTAAGTCCACCGCCGGCACTTAACCCATAGAGGACAACTGGACGCTTGTCTGCGGCACCTTCGGCGGCAAGAAAATCAACAACCAGCTGAACCCAATCATCAAACGTGTATTTAAAGCCTTGCGCCACAGATGTCATGCCATAGCCCAGGTTGTCCAGCGCAACAACATCGTAACCACGTTGCGCCAGCGGCGCCCCCAATATCAGTGACATCTGACGCCCGTTCGTACCGACGCCATGATGCAAAACGACTCGTGCTGAGGCGTCCAGATTGCGATAACGATCGAGGTGGATCGAGTTGCCGCGCCACTCCCAGAAATCTTCTTCCGGTACGTTGAAATCATCCAGACGAAGCCGTTCCGGTAGATAATTCTGTAACTCTCGCCATTGTTTTTGCTCCCGGTAGTAGCGGTGAACTTTCATTCTCATTTTCCTCTAAGATGCTGGCGCAAAAAGTATTTTTCAAAAAAATTATAACCACTTGCAATCAATGACTTACGGAGTATCATTAGCCTACTTCCAGCTTTTTGCGTCCGCATTTAAGAAGCGTAAGCAATCGGCCCACTTCATTCGACGGGCTTGTTCAACCAGGGGTGCAGTCGTAGGGCTTGTTTCTCGCCCCCGCTACACCCTTTAATGTTTTCGCCTTATTCGAGGTCGCCTTTAGATAGCTCGGCATCCTTGAGTATCTTGAGAAGCAGCCCGGAGCCAATCGTCTCTCCCGCATGGACAGGGATTACCGTGTATCTTCCATCAAAATGCCGCATCGAATAATGACTCCCCCTGATACGCACGATCACGAATCCATGATCTTTCAGGATGCGAATCAACTCTTTACCTTTGAGCCGAGGTAAACGTGCCATCGTCAAACACGAATGCGCTGCACTCCGACAAAGTTGGAGGAAACGAAGGTGCCTTCCTGATCTTCCAGACATAATTCAATCGCTTCACGGATACGCTTCATCAACGCATCCAGCGATTTAGCCTGTGTATGGCATCCGCGCAACCCTGGAACAGAAGCGATAAAATAGCCGTCCGCATCCTGCTCGATCACGACATTAAACTCTTGGATATCCCGCATAGTCAAATCATATTATCTATTCTGCAGAAAGCAATCTCTTTCCTGCCAAATGTCTAACTTATCCACGACGGAGAAGGAAGCCCTTTCTCACCCTCATGCGGTAAAAACCGCCCTTTTCCAACAGCGACAGTCATTCAATACGCCGCCGCTTCGTAAAAAAGGCCATCATCGGCCAGCATTTCCGTATTCCATTTGGCCTACGCTTGCCATCCGCACCGAGTCTAATTTCCTGCGGCAAACATAAGAAGCATAAGCAGCCGGCCTCGCTTCGCTCCCCTTTATTATTTGGGCTTGGAATAGAGGCAGGCGTCAATTACGGAAAGAACCTCATTAAGGAATTCTTCCGATGCTATTCCGACCTTTTTCATATTTCTGGCTTGGTAATCAATGGACTTGATCTGCTCACACATCACGAATCCGGTAAGTCCTGAACTCTGTGGAACGGCGACGTGAAATGGAGTTCCTCTATCAGTATTTGTGATCGGGCAGCAAATCGCGAGTTTCGTAGCCTTGCTGAAGGCGTCAACACTGACGACAAATGCCGGACGCCTGCCCATCTGCTCATGGCCAGCTTGAGGGTCGAATGTGAGGATCACGAAATCACCTTGCGCGGGGAAATAAACTGCCACTACCAAATCTCCTTGCCTTGGGAATTCGTCCAGAGTTCCTTGCCGTCAAAAGAATCCGGCTGACTGGCCGCGATCAAATCCTCAATACGGTGCCGCCCACGAACGGGCCTAGAATCCAGAACCGGGGCAATGGTGATCGCTGACTGATCATCGCTGAGCGAAATTAATACTTCACCGCCAATGACGGCACCGATACGCTCAACAAATTGCTTAGGAATCCTTACACCTTGGCTGTTTCCCCAACGTTGAAGTGTTGTCTTCATATCGTAAGTATAAACCAACGGATATACACCGCAAGGAATTTTTATCCAACGTCAAACCCCATCTACCGTTGCCTAACAGAAACATCGAAATCTTACACTAATCCGCGTACGCTGCGGGCGGAAAATGATCCCGCTCGCCCGCCTTCTGCCCTCATGGAAACTCGGACGCGCTCCACCCCGCGAAACCAATGTCCCATTGACACCTTGCAGCACGCTTTGCAAATGAGAAACTATTTTACTCACGCCGAAAATGGCTGCGCTCCCTCGTGCCCTTTCCTCACCCTCATGCGGCAAAAATCGCCCTTTTCCAACAGCGACAGTCATTCAATGCCCCACCGCTTCGTAGAAAAGGTCAGCATCAGCCAGCATTTCCGTGTTTCCATTTGGCTTACGTTTGCCATCCGCGACCAGGAGTGCAGTCGCAGGGCTTGTTCCTCGCCTCCGCGACACCCTTTATTGTTCGGTATTATTTCTGCTTCGTTAAATCGCGGATAATCTTTCGAGCAAGAAGCTCATTGATTTCACGGTGTCGAGGAACTGGCTGGGTGATTCCTGTCTTCGGATTGTGATAGATATCGTGCTTACCGCCGTGTCGAATCAGGCGTGCTCCACCTGCTTCAATCCGGGAGATGAGATCATGCCGCTTCACACAAGTTCCAATTCTTCTTCTTTTCTGATTCCTGGAATTTCTTCCGATGTAAATGTGAGGCGCAGATCGCGAAGCTGCTCCTTCAAGTCATCCAGCGTTTCGCCTTGAGTCCAGTGATCAGGATACTCATTCAGATAGCCGAGATACCTTCCGTCGTGCTCCTTCCAATAAGTAAATCTTGTGCTCATAGTGTAATTCTACTTTGTCATCAGGGATTTGCCAAATCTATTTTACCGAGAAACCATTTTCCTCACGCCGAAAATGGCCGCGCTCCCTCATGCCCCTTTCTCACCCTCATGCGGCAAAAATCGTCCTTTTCCAATAGCGACAGTCATTCAATACCCCGCCGATTCGTAGAAAAGGCCATCATCGGCCAGCATTTCCGTATTCCATTTTGGCTTACGCTTGCCATCCGCATCGAGTCTAATCTCCTGCGGCAAACATAAGAAGCATAAGAAGTCAGCCTCGCTTCACTCAGCGGGCTTGTTCAACCAGGGGTGCAGTCGGAGGGCTCGTTCCTCGCCTCCGCTACACCCTTTAATGTTATGTTCGTTCTTCATTGAATCTTCGCACTCTTGCTTAAATTGTGACGGGCGCAAAGTAGCTGCACGTTCTCCGCTTTCAGTGAGGTGCCACCCTTTGAAAACGGCAGGACGTGATCAAAGTGAAGCTCATCGGTTGCACCACACGTTACGCACTTGCCACCATCGCGCGCCCACACCTCAAGCTTTACGCTGGTTGGAATGATGCGACTGCGCTCAACAAGGCGATTAGCATTTTCTTCCGGGGCAGATTCGTCAGACACGCTTTCAACTGCCACGAGCTTGAACCTGAACACATTTCTAATGCCGTCGTTTTCCACCCAAGAATCGACAAGGTGAAAGAACCCGTTATCAGTCCAAATACCGGCTTTGATCTTTTCGTAGACCTGAACAATGTCGGGGCCTTTTTTTCCAGCATTGAACTGTTGCGCAGCGTTGTGAAATTTGCCGTTCTCGGTCAGAGAACCACCAGGCTGCCGCTCTGGTTGATCGAGCGATTTCGGATCGGAAATCCCCTTGCGTTTCGGCTCGTCATGCCCTTCGTATATGAGTACAGTCCCATCGTCCTGTACTTCATCACGATATGGAGAGTTTGGGCGGACGGACATGAGAATGACCGAGTGATGCCCCTTCAATCGGAAATTCATGCCTCGTTGCAGGCTCGTTCCCTCTTTCTGGCACATCTCAATGTAGGAGATGACATTACCTCTCATGCTTCAACTCCGGATAGAACATAACGTCTCCAGTGACCTATCCCTGCTTGCTTCTGGCATCCGAGCCTGCTTCGCAGGCGAAATGCCAGAAGTCCCGAAGGGACAGGGATTAGGTCGACTGGCTCGTTCGCATTCATTCTGCTTTATCGAGTCTTTTTGCTGCGGCAAAAGCTACGTGATTGTTGGGATGGAAAGTGAAAAATGAAACCCAAGGACGGATACGGCAATTAATATTTTCACGATGAAAGCCAGATCCGGCACCAATGATCCGTATCTCCTATCCCAGATTAGAAGACCCAGCAGAGACGAACCACAAAGTCCAATGGCGACGACATTGTGAGCGATCTCCTTGAAAACCAGACGATTGGCCTGCATATAGGCAAAAAAGAAACAGCAAAAAACATAAACGGCTATCAGCGAAAGGTAGTGCAACAATTTGTCTGTAAAAGTGGTTCTGCCTGATCGCCGCCCTCCAGCCACCCTGGAGGCGGAGCGAAGCGGAGCCGGAAGGGCGGCTGGAGGGCGGCGCGCTTTTCCCAAGCGCGACAAAGTCCGG
>JBDHQL010000072.1:0-6047 GCA_039807035.1 Chthoniobacterales bacterium | reverse complement strand
CCGATCTCCAATCCTTGGTGCTGTGCGAAGATGTCCGCCTGGAGATCAGCGGGTCCCAGACCCTCGTGGGAGTCATCGGAGCGATTCCCGTTCCCCAAGTTCCTGTCAATTTTTTCAAGCTCTGCTTGTGGGCGCGTTGGTGTGGCGGCTACGGGCGATTTCATCAAGACTCACGATTGCTTGATCCCGATGATGAGCCGGTGGCCGAAGCAGGACTTGATTTTGAGCTTCGTGAAATGGAAGGCAGTGCCACGAATGTTCACTTTTTTGGGGGCGTTCAGATCAAAAAATTTGGACTTCACCATGTAGAAATCAGCCTCGATGGCGATCTGTGCATGCGTTTTCCCGTTCCCATCATTCAAGTCCCTCAACCTCCCGAAAGCGCCCCTCCTCCCAGCTTTCAAAACCCAACGTTGGAGAGCTAATTAAAATTCGAGGCTTTCGCCATCGTGCGGAATAAAAACACGACCGACATGGGGAAGTTCACGGCGCACTTGGGCGGCCAGTTCCTTTTCCTGACCTGCCAATTTAGGCGAAAGGTGATTCAGCACCAAGGTGTCAATCTCACGACCTTGCAAAAACGAAAACAACGCGGATGGTAAAAAGTGCGCCAACTCACATACCAAAACATCGCAACGGGAACTCAAGGCGCATTCTAAATCCTGCGGAGCTCCAAGATCAGAGGAATAGACGACGCGGTGCCCATTTCCATGGATCATTAATCCAAACGTCTTAAAACGCTGCGTTGCCTCCGGCTCAATCATTTGCCGCAACCCATCCAAGTGCGTCGTTGCAAAAACTTCCACCTCAACTCCGGGTGCCGCTTCTGCCGATTTCCCTAATGTCCATGGATGCAGCAAGAGCGGAAATCCCAGCAACTTTTCCGGCAAATAAACAGCGTTCAACCATGCTTTCAACGGTTCGATAAGTTCCTGTGGAAGGTAAATTGGGAGCGGACGTTGGCGTGATTCCAGCCATGCGGATTGCAACAGCATGAACAACCCCGCTGTATGATCCGAGTGCCCATGCGTGATAAGTACCGCATCCAAATCGGAAATCTCAATCCCTCGGTCTCGCAGATGCAATGAACACGGCTCCCCCGCATCTACGAGAATTTTTGCCGAAGCAAGTTCCAGCAAACTGGAAGAACTTCCACGCCCGGGAGCAGGAACGCCGGGGCCGGTGCCGAGAAAAATAATGGAATGCACGAGGTGTTCCTACATTTCTAAAGTTCATCGCGCAAGCCGCGACGCTTGCGAGAGGAAGCGACTACCCCTAAGTTATTCCTTCCGCATGTTACGTTCCATGCTCCGCTTTCTTATAGTTTTGTGCCTGCCCGGGGTCATGCTCCAGGCAAAGGATGACGCAGGCGTTCCCGAGCGTGTTCCCTACACAAACACCCGCAGTGCGGACGGCTTTGATATGCCCGTGGGAAAACCGGATGCCGAGGGCTATTATCGTTCGCGAGGACTTATTGTGGGGCGGCATTTGGGCGATGATTGGAATGGCAATGGCATGGGAAATTCAGACCTCGGGGCGCCCGTTTATAGCACCGCCCATGGGCTCGTGGTTTATGCCCGTAATGCACGCATGGGTTGGGGTAATACCGTCATCATTCGCCATGTTTTCTGGGAGGGATTTCGATGGAACTACGTGGATTCGCTGTACGCGCACTTACATCAAGTTTTTGTGCGCGAAGGTCAACAAGTTCGGCGCGGGCAACGCGTCGGTAGCATCGGCACCAACTTCGGAATGTACACCGCGCATTTGCATTTCGAAATTCGTAAAAACCTTCGCATCGGAATCAATCAAGGCTCCTACCGCAAAGACCTTGGCAACTATCATCGGCCCTACGATTTTATCCTCGGACATCGCAAAGTTTCCGGCGGTAATCGTCTGGTGAAAGTTCCCAAGGACACCTTTCGATTACAGGCGCACAGCGTGGATGAAATGAGGCCCGGACGCATCCCAGCCCCTCGCGAAAAGCCCACACCGAAGCGCGGAGATTTCAAAGTTAATCGCTATAGCAGCCCTCTCCACTGACCTCCACCACATTCTCCCTCGACAAATACTCCGTTCCCTCGCCATTTTGGAGTGGTGCAAAAATTATCCCCGTGCGTAGATTGAGCATTCTTCATGAATCCCTCCTCCCCGACCAATTTAGCAGGCCAACACATTCTCGTTGTAGAACCGCTAAAATCGTTTGGCGTGGATTTAAATGATGCGCTGAAACAACTGGGAAATCCCGACGTAACAATCGTCGCTACTGACAATGACGCAGAGCAAGCAGCGGCGACACGCAAGCCGGATGTTATTTTCTGCAACATTGACCTCAGCGAAAATGGAGACGGATTTGATTTGGCCCAACATCTACATGCGACGCACGAGGTGCCCATTGTCTTTTTCTCTACCAATCCCGATGAGCACAGCATCCGGTATGCGCTTCGCCATTCGCCATGCACGCCTGCTGCGCCTCCTTTTGACTCCGGGCGATTGAGTTCCGCCATGGAAGATGCGCTCTACAAGTTTCGTAAAGGCATTACCACGCACGAACATCTGCGAGAGCTTCGAATTACCGATCCTCTCACCGGACTGGGAACGTCCCACAAAATGAATCTTGCGCTCTATCACGAGTGGAATCGTTGCACCCTCGAAGAAGCACCCTTGGCACTTCTCCTTCTCCATTTGGAAAATTTCGAGAACTTTGAAAGTGTCGGTAATTTCGAAGCGACACTGGAGGCACTTACAAAATTAGCGCAAGCCATCCAAACGCATTGTGCCCGTCGGCGCGATGTCGTGACCAAGGGAAACACCGCACGATTCATGGTGCTACTTCCAAGCACGGACGAACCCGGGGCGCGGCATGTTGCGGGGCAAATCGTTGAAGCCATTCGCGATCTTTATTTAGTGCCGCCTCAAACTTCCGGCTCGCCTGCCATCACGGCAGCTATCGGAATCGCTGTCGTTATTCCTTCCGGCGATAAAACGATTGCCTCCATGTTGGAATGGGCGGAGTTGCAACTCGACACCGCTGAGCGACGCGGAGGCAACCGCTTTCATGGTGGCTCCATGCAACCCGGCAACACAACCGCAGCACCTAAAAGCTTTCTGGATCGTTGGAAATCGTGGTGGACAAATAAATCCACGGACCGCCGCGACCTGCGCTAAAGTTGTCAGTCAATTTGCAAATAAGCGGCAAGCCCCTGCTTGCCCCCTTCACGCCCAAAGCCGCTTTCCTTGTAGCCCCCAAACGGACTAGCAGGATCAAACTTGTTGTAAGTCTCGGCCCACACCACTCCTGCACGTAGTTGCGTGGCGAGCTTAAATACCTTGCTTCCCTTATCCGTCCACACCCCCGCACTCAGGCCGTAAGGCGTATTATTGGCGCGTTCGAGAGCCTCCTCAGGCGTACGAAATGTCATCACACTCAACACCGGCCCAAAAATTTCTTCCTGCGCAATGCGATGAGAATCGGCGACACCGGTGAAAAATGCGGGAGCATGATAATACCCCTTCGCTGGCAACTCACACGGTGCTTCATGATATTCCGCACCTTCCTCACGTCCGCTTTCCACGAGAGAACGAATCCGCTCCAATTGCTCACGGCTGTTAATAGCACCAATATCGGTATTTTTATCCAACGGATCGCCCACGCGGAGAGAACGCAGACGATTGCGGAGGCGACGAATGACCGGCTCCACAATGCCCTCTTGAACAAAGAGCCGAGAGCCGGCGCAGCAAACATGCCCTTGGTTGAAATAAATGCCCTGAATAATTCCTTCGATAGCCTGATCAATCGGCGCATCTTCGCACACGATATTGGCCGCCTTTCCGCCTAGTTCTAATGTCAGTTTCTTGCGTGTTCCCGCCAAAGATTTGGCAATGCGTTTGCCCACATCCGTTGACCCCGTGAAGGCGATTTTGTCTATGTCGGGATGATTCACAATCGCCGCACCGGTGTCTCCCGCTCCCGTCACGATATTCACCACGCCCTCGGGCAAATCCGCTTCGGCAAAAATTTCCGCCAAGTGCAGAGCCGTGATGGATGTCGTTTCCGCAGGTTTCAGCACGCAGGTATTTCCGCACGCGAGAGCGGGTGCGAGCTTCCATGCGGCCATCAACATGGGAAAATTCCAAGGGATGATCTGGCCGGCAACTCCCAGCGGACGCGGACGCCGCCCTGCAAAAGCGTAATCCAATTTATCCGCCCATCCTGCGTGATAAAAAAAGTGCGCGGCTGCTAAAGGAAGATCAATGTTGCGGCTCTCACGAATTGTTTTCCCGCCATCAAGTGATTCCAACACCGCCAAATCGCGAATTTTTTCCTGCATAAGGCGGGCAATACGAAAAAGGTATTTTCCCCGTTCCCGTCCGGACATTTTTCCCCAAACATGATCATAAGCATGTCGTGCGGCTTTCACCGCACGGTCCACATCGGCAACGTTTCCAAGAGCAATTTCCGCAAGCTGCTGTTCATTGGCCGGATTAATGGATGGAAAATATTTTCCCGAGGAAGGTTTAACGAATTTGCCTCCGATAAAAAGGTCATAACGCGAGCGCAATTTGATATCCGAGGGCGCCTCCGGAGCGGGTGCATATTTCCAACGATCTCCAAATCGCAGAACTCGCTCAGCAGGAGGAACAGATGTTCCATGCGAGAGTGCAGATATCTCGTTTTGTGCAACGCCGTGAGGGATAATTTTACGAGGCTTGTTCTTTTTCATGAGAGGGAAAAGTAATCGCTGCTCTGATATCCACCATCCACACATTTGGCGATTTGCAAGAGAATGTCATTGGCAAGCGTGCTGGCACCAAGACGAAAAAGTTCCGGCGTGAGCCAATCATCGCCCAGCGTTTCTTTGACCATCACCAAATACTGCAAGGCCTGCTTCGCCGTGCGGATGCCTCCAGCAGGTTTCATGCCAATGCGGATTCCTGTGGTGAAGAAAAACTGACGTACGGCTTCGAGCATTACGAGGGTGACAGGAAGGGTTGCTGCAGGACTAACTTTACCAGTGGAAGTTTTGATGAAATCCGCGCCGGCCTGCATGGCCAGCATACTTGCGGCACGTACATTGTCGTAAGTAACCAACTCGCCCGTTTCCAAAATAACTTTGAGATGAACCGGCCCACACAATTCTTTCACCGCAGCAATCTCATCGTACACGCGATCGTGTTCTCCTCGCAAAAACGCACCACGGTCTATCACCATATCAATTTCATCGGCACCCGCGTCCAATGCCTCCCGCGTGTCCTCCAGCTTAATTTTCAGCGCACTAAGCCCACTTGGAAAGCAAGTCGCCACCGAAGCAACTTTCACCGGCGAACCACGCAGGAACGCCTTGGCCGCTCGCACGAGATTGGGATAAACGCAAACCGCCGCCACCATGCCGCTGCGGTAACGCTCCTGCGCCGGATGCATCGCCTTATGGCAAAGCGTCATCACTTTCCCGGGCGTATCGCGCCCTTCCAAGGTCGTCAAATCAAGCATCGAAAAAGCCAGCCGTAAACCTTCCAACTTCGCCGTGGTTTTAATGCTTCGCTTCGTAAACAAAGCCGCTCGCTCTTCGACCATGATTTGATCTACCCGCATGAAAGCGGAGGGTTGATCGCTCCGGGGAATAATGGCACTCACAATGCGCAATACCTATGCCGCATCCACAATATCCACAAGCTCAGCCTTTCATTGAAAAAATCTCAGAGCCGCCACGAACATCCCGCACTTTTAGGGCATGGTCTCTTGCCCTGCGTTCTCCTTCAATGACTGCCGATGCTAATAATATTCGGACAGCGTTGTAAAAGTGACACCTTGTTCCAGGAGATATTCACAAAGGGTCTTTCCTAGATTATAGGCAATAATTTTGCATAATCTACGGATAACCAATGAAAAACAGATATTGCGGTAGGACTCACTTGTCGGAGAGGAAATTTCTGCGGCTATTGGATTGTTTCGCCTATGATATCACCGCATCAAAAGCCACCCTGCTTTGCCGGATCAATAAGAATACAAGCAGCAGGTTTTATCAACTTTTCAGGACAATGGTCAT
>JBDHQL010000071.1:0-6055 GCA_039807035.1 Chthoniobacterales bacterium | reverse complement strand
GGCGTTTCTGACGGCAACATCCGCATTGCAACTACTGCACCCGGTGGCGGTGTTGCCGTGAGCGGTCTTCCTTTGGCGAACGTGACTTCAATCACCATGGCGACACCCGCAGAGTTTACGGCGGCTGTGGATCTTCTCACCAAAGGCAATGCCAAGGGCGCCGTGAGTGCATTGGAAAAAATCAACCAAACCTACGCCGGTCTTCCCGCTCCGTGGGCAGAACGTGCTGCTGCTATGCTCGGTGATGCGAAACTCGCGGCTGGCGATAAAACCGGCGCCAAGGCTGCTTATGAAAAATTTAGCAAGACCTATCCTCAGGCTATCGAACTTGCTGACCTCGGGCTTGCGCGGCTTGATGTGGATGATGGAAAATTCAAGGAGGCCGAAGCTCGCCTCACAAAACTACTAGCCAGCGCACCGAAAACCGTCTTTCCTGAAAAGTCACAAGGTGCCTTGCTCACACAAAGCCATTATCTCATGGGACGTGTACGCGAGGCCGCCCAAGACTATCCCGCCGCTCTCGAACAATACCTCATGGCTTCCGCCGTATTCCCTTTTGACCGCAACGCCGCCGCCGAAGCACAAACTCGCGCGGATGACCTGCGTGCCAAAAATCCCGGGCTTATCGCCCCCTAATTTCAACAACCACCAAAACCAACGAACCTATGCGCACACGCTCCGTTAAACTCCCAGTCGCCACCTTGCTCGGCCTTTTAGCCGCTGCAGCCACCGTCCATGCCGCCGATGAAAATCCGCAGAATATGTCCATCATCCAGACAATTCTGCATGGCGGCCCGCTCATCATTTTCATCTGGTTGTGTATCATCGGCACCTCCGTGGCGATGGTGACATTTATCATCCAATTGTTCATTAGCGTGCGAAATCAAAGCCTCGCGCCCAAAACCTTGATAGATGCTTTGCGGGAAAGCATTCGTGCGGGAAATTATCAAGAAGCATGGGAAACCTGCCGTGCTAACACCAAGGTCTATGTTGCTGCCGTATTAGGTGCCGCTCTCGAACGCATTGGACGCGGGAAAGACTCAACCGAAGACACTCTCGCAGAAATGGGTCTTCGCGAAATCCAGCCATTTAAAACACGCAACAGCTACCTTTCCGTCATCGGCGTTATCTCGCCCATGATCGGTCTGCTTGGCACGGTTATCGGCATGATGGGAGCGTTCTCCGTTCTCGGTCAATCCGGTGCCAACGACATGGGAAAACTCGCGTTACGAATTGGTGAAGTGCTCATGGCTACCGCGAGCGGCCTTTTCATCGCGATCCCTGCCTTCATTTTTTACTACTTCTTCCGCAACCGCATTACGGCATCGGAAGTCTATGCCAATAGCGAACTCAGCCAATTGGTAGAAGACATCCCGTTTGAAGAAGTTCGTGGAATTCAAGTTGGTGAAAACTTTGCCGCCGGAGATGGACTTGCAACGCGAAAATCCCGCGCAGCCACCTCGCATAAAGTTTCTGCACAACTCGCGACGAATTGCCCTATTTGCCAGGCACCCATCATGCCCGGACAAAACCCGTGCCCTAGCTGCGGAAGCACTCTCGATTGGCAGCAGTAAGCATCCGCCATGACTGATATTTCCCAGACACCAAAGAGAAAAAAAAAGCGCCGCCATCCCGAGGCCGAAGCGGAGCCGGAGTTTCAAATTGCTCCGATGATTGATATTCTCCTCGTGCTGTTGGTCTTTTTTATGTCCATCAGCACGACGCAGGTATTGCAAACTAATCGCAATATCCGACTTGCCGTGGCGAAGGATGCCAAAGAAGCCAAGGACAATCCCGGCCAAATCATCGTCAACATCGCCCACAATCCGCTCAATGACGAAACAGGAATAAGCGTTAAGGAACTGGACTATTCAGTAGCCGGTGACTTAATTCCCGTGTTGCAGGAAAACCTGCGTGTCAATCCCATGGTGCGTGTGCTCATCCGCGCCGATCGTGATGTTCGGTATACGGTGATCAAAAATGTACTGGAAGCCGTCGGGCGTGCCGGTATTGCCAATGTGACATTTTCGGTGGTGGACAAAGATGTTGCTGCTCCCGCCCCATCAGCACCATGACCTCTTGCGCATACGCTAAAGACATGTAACTTTTTCAATTATGGCTGGATCAATTGACTCAGGTGACGGCGACGCCGGTTTTCAAATCGCTCCGATGGTAGACGTAGTTTTCGTTCTCCTCATTTTCTTCATGGCCTCTGCGGGAAGCAATGTGGTCGAAAAAGAACTTAACATCAGCCTTCCCAGCGGACGAGGGGCGGCGACAGCGGGCCCGCCCCCTACCCCGGTGATCATTGATATTGCGGCAGACGGACTTGTTTCGATGAACAGCAAAGTCTTCGACACCCCTACCGATAAAACGATGCCGGAGCTTCGTGCTCGCCTCAAAGAAAACATTGAACGTTTCGGCGATAAAGACCCCGTCATCATCCGCCCTGCCAACGACGCCCGACAAGAACGCATCATAGACGTCCTCAACTCCGCCGCCGCCTCGGGCGTCAAAAATCTGACATTCAGTTAGGTCAAGTGTCGCTAGCAACCAATCTGCTGCGGCGGCCACAATTGAAAAAACCTCAGCGAGCACAGGCGAGACGCCTATGCTCCTTGGCCAAGGCATTTCCATTGGATTACGTAAGAGCCAGCGGCCGCTCGTGTGCTTATACCCTCAAATTTTGGTCTCTGGTGTAATTTCGGCGACGTCAACCTTGCGTCCTTCGAGGTAGGATTTGGCGGCGGCGAGACAAACTTGCGTTGCCAAAACAGCAGCACTCACAGGGCACACAGACTCGCGCTCGCCTCGAATTTCACGGATAAACTCTCGAAGCATGCGCTGATGTCCTTTATCCGGTTCCGCCGCAAATTGCCGCATGGCGTCCCCTGTGGCAACTGCTTCTGCGCAGGCTGCGCGTTTTTTTGCTAACCAGCCGGAGAGTCCGCCTTCCACGCCAATGTCAGGGTGACGGTCATTGAGCATGGGGTAACGAGTGAGCGCTGCCGCACTTGCAATGCCTGCGGTGCGCACTTCGAGCATGTGTTCGCAAACGACGATGCCGCCCTCGCCGATGGCTTCAAGCAATTCTTTAGGATAACCAAAAGTTCCGGTTCCAGCCATCGTGATGACAGCCATACCTCCATGCGCATAATGAATCACGATCACGTGATTTAAGACGCCTTGTCCCGTGCAAAGAACGGACACCGGCTCTACTCCGAGAAACCAATTCGCCAAATCCACAAAATGCGTTCCTTCGGAAAGAAGCAGTCCCACGCGACGATTGAGGTCATTTTGCAAATGGACGGGTTTCCAGCTTTTCCAGTCGTCATTGATGCGAATCGCTAAAACCGGTGTCCCTGGCGAACTTCCCACCTCCATTGTCTCCCACCCGGGTCGCTCAAAACGCCAGGGCAGTGGCTGTGGTGCTTTGAGGTGCGTGGTAAAAATTTCCTGCGCATCTCGCATGGCCGGTGCCGCACGGCGGTTGTGGCCCACGCAAAACGGAATACCGGATTCCTCCACGATTTTTTGGATGGCCCGCGCATTGGCAAAGGTATCCGCAAGCGGCTTTTCGGTGTAAACTGGTTTTCCGGCTTGTGCCGCAGCTTCAATGATGGGCAGTCGAAAAGTTTCCGTGGTGGCCACGATGAGTGCTTCCACTTCGGGATCGGCAATGGCCTCGCGAAAATCCTTGGTCGTTTTCTTGGGATGAAACGCTGCTGCTTTGCGCAAATTGTCCTCGTTGATATCACATGCCGTATGAAAACAGGCATCTTCAATCGCCATGAGATTCGGAATGTGGGATTGCTGCGCCAGCATCCCACAACCAACAACCGCAAAGTTCATCGCGTGAAGTTTGGGTAAGTTACTTCAATTCCGCGAGCTTGGCCTTAATGGCATCGAAGTTCGGGAGATTGTGCGGATCGTCATGCGATTCGGCATATTGGATGACGCCATTTTTATCCACGATAAATGCCGAACGTTTGGGAACACCACCCATCGGCAAACCGAGTTCAGGCAAAAACGTTTCGTAAGCGACGCCATAAGCTTTGGCGGTTTTATGCTCGTAATCGCTGAGGAGAGGCACAGTGATTCCCTCTTTTTGCGCCCAAGCTTCCTGCGCAAACGGATTGTCGCCACTGATGCCAAGGACGACCGCATCCAACGATGTGTAATCCTGTAAACCTTTCGAAATCGTGCAAAATTCGTCCGTGCAAACTCCCGTAAAAGCCATCGGGAAAAAGAGAACAACGGCATTTTTTCCTGCGTGCTCCGAAAGTGTCGCGAGTTTCGGCCCGCTGGCGGTTTTGGTGGAAAGTGAAAAATCCGGTGCTTTAGTTCCAACAGTTATCATAGTTTTTGATTCGTTAATGTGAGATGTCATCATACGGCTTGCGTCAAGGATGCGTCATTTCGACGGGGTTGACCCACGCGTCAAATTCCTCGGCGGTAAGATACCCGGAAGCAATAGCTGCGTCGCGCAAACTCGATTTTTCTTTGTGTGCTTTTTTAGCGATTTGAGCCGCTTTATCATAGCCAATGTGAGGGTTAAGGGCGGTGACGAGCATAAGCGAATCTTGGACATAGTGATTGATGCGCTCCATATTTGGCTCGATGCCCGTAACGCAATGATGCGTGAAGGAGCGACAGGCATCGGCGATCAGACGAACGGAATGGAGGAAGTTGTGGATGATCACGGGCTTAAAAACATTGAGTTCAAAATTGCCCTGAGAACCCGCAAATCCAATCGCTGCGTCATTGCCCATTACCTGACAACACACCATGGTCATGGCTTCACTTTGCGTAGGGTTCACTTTGCCCGGCATAATGGACGAGCCGGGTTCGTTTTCGGGAATGTTAAGCTCCCCAAGTCCGCAGCGCGGCCCACTCGCCAGCCAACGAATGTCATTGGCAATTTTCATCAGCGTTGCCGCCAAAGTTTTTAATCCTCCCGAGGCAAAGACAAATTCATCATGCGCAGAGAGCGCGGCGAATTTATTGGGATTTGACGTGAAAGGCAGGCCCGTAAGTTCCGCAATTTTCGCAGCCGCACGATCTCCAAATTCCGGATGCGAATTCAGGCCGGTGCCCACGGCGGTTCCGCCAATGCCGAGAGAAAGAAGTCCGTGCATGGAACATTCAAGGCGCGTGATGTCTGCATCGAGCAGAGCGACGTAGCCGGAAAACTCCTGCCCCAATGTAATCGGCGTCGCATCCTGCAAATGGGTGCGCCCGATTTTCACAATGTCTTTAAACTCCACGGCTTTTTCATCGAGGGCATCCCGTAGTTCACGAACGGCGGGAAGCAAATTGTGCGTGACGACCTCGGCAGCGGCAATGGACATGGCTGTGGGAAAGGTGTCGTTAGAAGACTGCGACATGTTGACGTGGTCATTCGGATGAACCGGTTTTTTCGATCCCATCTCGCCGCCGGCAATTTCAATCGCACGATTGGAAATTACCTCGTTGGCGTTCATGTTGCTCTGGGTGCCGGAACCGGTTTGCCAAATTCGCAGAGGAAAATGATCGTCGAGTTTTCCGGCAATAACTTCATCGGCGGCGGTGGCGATGAGTTTCGCTTTGTCGGCAGGGAGTTTGCCAAGGTCTTGATTCACGAGGGCACAGGCTTTTTTAAGAATTCCAAGCGCACGAACTAACTCGCGAGGTTTCGTGTCATCACCAATATCAAAATGAATGAGGGAGCGGGCGGTTTGGGCACCATAATAACGGTCAGCGGGAACTTCAATGGCTCCCATGGAGTCGGTTTCGTTGCGTGTTTTCATAAGAAATTTTTGAGTCCTAGAGGCACCAGAGAGCATCTAAAGTTCCGCCTCAGCACGATGCACAAGCATAACATTTACGCTCGATAAAGTCACGATCTTTGCCCGTACTCGCGGTTTTAGGCTTGCGATAGCGTGACACTACGACATCCATAGGTATGGAAATGAAGCATCTTCTCCCCGCATTTTTTCTCACCCTGGCACTTCTCTGCGTCACCGCAAGGGCAGAACCCACGCCTGCTGACCTCAACGCGGCTATTGGTGAGGAG
>JBDHQL010000070.1:0-6057 GCA_039807035.1 Chthoniobacterales bacterium | reverse complement strand
ACGCCAGCTTGGCTCGCAACCTTTGTCTATCAATTGGCAAGCGAGACAGGCTGGCAACGCGATTTCATTTTGTGGGAAATGCCGGTGTCTGAGCTTTTACTCTATCAACAAGCCGCCGTGGTTGCCGATGGGCGATTCTGGCTTGTTGCGCCATCACCTCCTGCACGCTCGCAATGGGAGGAGCTTTCCAAGGCATGGAGGCAATCATGAATGTAAAAATGAAATTCGACACACGGCCAATCTCCAAGGCGATACGAGATTTGCGCCCGCATGTTAAAAAATCGCAGTCGCAATTAGTAGAGCAAGCTGCCAAGGGATTTGTAAAACATGTGGTCGGTATCACTCCGCCCTCGGGCAAAGACAAAAAGGGAACTGCCGCAAAACAAGCAGGTGAGCTGCAAATTAAGAGTGACCTTGCTCGTATAATGGTAGGCGTCGTTAAGAAATCCCAACGGGACACAAGAGCAGCCGTAGCGTCGCCATCGGAACTGCATCGCCGCTTTCGAGACAAGCGCACGGGCCGTATAAACCCGGGTGGCTTAAAGCAGCCGTATCGTGTGAACAAGTCAGAGCTTCTCGCACTTCAACGCGAATTGATTAAGTCGGTTGGTATGCTGGCATCGGGGTGGTGCGCTGCGGCAAAACGTCTTAGGGTTCGATTGCCCGCGTGGATTTCACGTCATGGAACTTCTCACGGCTCTGTGAGTGTTACAACAGGCATGACAAGCTTCCGCATTGTCATCGCCAATAGCGTCCGATTTGTCGGCAGTGTTCGTGGACTTCGTCGTCGGATTCAGGGCGCGATAAACATGCAGGCAAATACGATGAAGCGACAGGCCGAGTATTTGCTGAAAAAGTCGCTGCGTAAGTCAGGATGGAAATGACCCGAGATTGACACGCAATCTTTTGCATGGCCGCAACCGCAAAGGCAGTCTTTGAGGCAGATTCAGGGAAACTTGATGCCGCACTCTTAAAAGTTCAAAGCTCCATGCTTCGATTGCAAAGAGGCGTGGCAGGCGCGGTTGCTGTATTTAAGGGGCTCCAGATCGCAGGACAAATGGTGGGCAGTCAATTTGAGAGCGTCAAAAAGGCTTTTGATTTGGGCGGCGAGCTTAATGATATGAGCGCAAACACGGGGATTGCCGTGAAGGATTTAGCGATACTCAGACAAGAGTTTGCAAATGCCGGAAAATCAGCAGGGGACGTTGCGCCTGCCATCTCAAAGATGCAGCGTTCGCTCGCACAGGGGACAGGGGCAGACCTGATTGAGAGGCTTGGTATCAATATGGAGGAGCTAAAATCAAAGACGCCAACTGACCAATTTCACACATTAGGCGATGCGATTTCAGGGCTTCAAAATCCACTCGATAGGGTGAAGGTGGCGACAACTTTGTTTGGCCGCGCCGGAACCGACTTGCTTTCGGTTTTTGCGAGCAAGGGATTTGGCCAAGCTGCGGGAGAACTTGGCGGGCAAGTGGAGCTTCTTGACAAAAACGCGGCATTATTTGACGACGTGAGCGACAAGCTCAATTTGACCGGCATAAAACTTCAGGGCTTTTTCGTGGGCGTAGCCGATAAGGTTGCGCCTGTTCTCAAACCGCTTCTTGATCGTATGGCCACTGTGGATTTTAGCCAATGGGGCCAGCAGATTGGTGATGTCGTCGCGTTTCTTATTCAGACAATTTCCGATGGCTCCATCGTGACAATCTTATACGAGAGCATGAAGGTCGCGCTTGCCACGGCGGGCAACTATGCACTCGGAATTCTCACCGGTCTTGGTCGCGCTATCTTGCAAACGCTATACGAGGCGATAAAACCTGCCATTACGCTGCTATCCACTGTCACGCAGACTGATTTTTGGGCGGGCGTTGGCAATGCGCTCATTGCCGCAGCCAAAAGTTTCTCTGCGTTTTTAATGGATGGCATTGCAATGATGATTGGCGCACTTCGCGGTGTTCCGCTTATCGGTGACAAGGTAGGCAATGCGGCGGACGCGGTGTCACGCAAGGCAATCGAACTGCGAGAAGGCGCGGCAGGTTACGCTGGCGCGGCATCTGACAAATTATCCCCTGTGCTTAATTCGGCGATGTCGGGAATACTGCCATCGTTTGACGCAATCGCGGATGCAGCCAAAAACGGATTTGAGCAGGGCTCAAACATTTTTGACACGTCCGATGCTAAGCTTAATGACGCCATTGGCAGCGCGATGGATAAGGTCAAAGCTGTGTCCGATAAATCGCGTGCAGATATGCCACCGACGCAGGTTAATGCCGTAGGCGAGCAGGTTCTCGATGGCGCAGGGAAGGATAAGTTCTCGCGCCTTCAACGCATTGGTGGTGGAGGTGGCGCAGGCGTTGTTGACCCTGCACGAGCGGAGCAAAAGCGAACCAATAGCATCCTTGGTGATGTGCGTTCTGTCCTCCGTGATATGCGCACCAAGATGAATAGCGCACCAACAGGAGGCGTCGCAGTTTTCGGATGAGTGCTGCGCCTCTCAGAATTGTTGGCACAAGTGGCTCTGTGGACGCCACGGGTGTTGTGTCTATCGAGATTCCCATGAACGTGGCAACGTTGTCTGAGGCATTGAGCGTGACTGCATCAAATATCGGAATTTCCCTTCCGCTTGTTTCTCGAAATTTCAAGCAGTCCGATGATGGAAGTTATGACGTAACCTTGCACTATGAGGGGCTAAGCGATGACGAAAAGTCCGACGACACAAGCTTTGAGTTTGACGTGTCACTGAGCGAAGACCCCATTGAGTCGCATCCTCGTTTTGACGCTATCGCCGCAAAATATGGGTGGGATGAAACCGAGCGAGCGTTCCCAAAATTTGCACCTCAAGCGAAAAAGTCGGGTGGTGCCCTCGGTGCGCAGGAAAAGCCGCAAAAGAGTCCGCTTTACGGAGTCGAGAGCTATTTGGCGGTTGGTGCGGTATTTCGCAAGACCTACGCCTCGCGTGCGATTCCTTCGGGCGTTTTAAGGGGGATTGGCACCATCGTCGCACGCCCTCCGAATATCGGCGCATTTAATCTGCCGTCCTCGGGCAGCAAACGGAACTGGCTTAAACTTGCCCCAAAAATTCGCCGCAGAGGAAACTCGGTCGAGGTCGTCGAAGAATGGATGCTCTCGGGGCCGAACGGATGGAATAGCGACATCTACAATGCGGGGCAACTAGATGAGGGCGAATAATGGATGCCACGCTCATTGTTCGCACAGGACAAAGAATTACGGCAATTCTTTGGAATAAGCTCGTTGCCGCCGTGCGGTCATGTCGGGTGTTGGCAGGTGAGGGGATTCGCCTTCGTATTACGCCCAATGGCACCATTGTTTCTTGCTCAACGTGGAAGCCGTGGAATCACCCATTCAAAGTTTCAATGGGGCCGGAAAGTGCAACCGTAGAACGCGGTCTTATTGATGGCATCGAACCAACTATTGACGGCGTGCCAATTGGTGGTGATGCCGATAAAAACAAGCCGCAACCAAAGCTCAAAATAAAACCGCCAAAAACTGGCAAGGATGGGCGTGGATGGATTGCCGTCGAGATAACCTGCGACACGGAAAAACAGTGGGCCGTAAAGTCTGCCGAAATCGTGCAGGTCGCCGAGCTTCTCGTGAGCGACAAAGCGAAAGCGCGACACCCGATTGCAATGCTCCGGCGAGGCAAGACGGGTGACTTGTCGCACTTTCAAATCGAGTTCTTCAACCTCCAACACCGTGCAGACGTGCAAGACGCATCAGCACGGCATTTCTTTTGGCCCGCATGATTATTCGCGCATCAACATGGAACGAGATTCTCAAGACGCTTCGCATGGGCCGTGTGTCGAGTGGTATCGGCGCAGACGTTACGCATACGCCTGCTGGAACAATTTTGTCATTTGACCCAAGCCGCAACTTTGAACACCCGTGGAGAATTCACGCAAAATGGCAGGGCGATGAATGGCGAATCTTTGTGCGAGCGGGATTTGTAAATGGTCATGATGCCACGATTACAATGGGGACGGGCGCAGAAACTCGGGATGTCGGACTGACAGAGCCAGAGCGTCCATATCTTGTCGCTCGTTGGCGCAACCCACTCGTGAGCCTCGGCATGGCCGCATCTGGCCTCGATTTGGTTGAGCTTCCTGCCGAGGGCTACCCTAAGTTTTTTGAGCTAATGGGAGTGCGGCCTGCATTTGCGGGCAGTCGTGCAAGCGAATCATTTTTGCCTCTTGAAGAAAGAACACGGGAAATTCGTGCCTGTGACATCGCCCTTATGACGCCACGGGTCGCCACCAACCAAGAGGTCACTATTCATGACCCGCTTACAGACTTTCAAACCATCAGCATCTCGACGGCCTTCAATGCTTCTTACGCTCAGTCGGTTTCATTCAAATACCGCATTTTTACCGTGCCGAAATGGGAGTCGCAGCGAGAGCCAACTATGAACGAACGTCTTGCAGGAACAGCCATTGAACCACAGACCGATGAGATAAAAGTTGCCACGCTTTGGATTGTGTCGCCTCCAAATCCTGAGGGTGGCGAACTCGCCGTGCCCGATGGTTCTTGGGTCGCCTACGCTCAGCAAGACGTGTTCTGGAATCTTGCCCATGCGCCACGCAGACAAGTGCCGCCTGTTCCGCCAAAACCCATCACGCTGCGGACGGGTTTGGTTTTTGGTATTGCAGACTCAATTTTCGCAGCACTCCTGGCACCAGGAAACTCCTTCTATAATCAAATTCAATCGGCACTTAATGCCACAACTTTCCGAGGTGAATTCTGGACGGTATGAGTCTCAATCCCCGAGAGAATCGCGAAAAGCGCGAGCGTAAGAAAGCCGAAGAAAACAAGGTGCAGCCGCTTAATCCGCCGTTCCCATATCGTGTTGTCGCCTTTAATCCGTGGGCGTATGGCGTGCAACGTGACCCGCCTCCGCATTGACACCGTATCAAAAGATACATGAGCAAGATCACCCTCTACGTTGATTTATCACGCAGAACCCTTGTGACCCGTGATGGAGGTACGTTCACGATGCCTCAGATTACATTGGGTGATTACCCGACGTTTGTTCTCAAACCTATGGAGCGTAGTTCAAGTGGGACGCTCACGAATGCAGAGCTTCATTTGCGCACATTGCGTGCATCTATTGGCGCAGTTTTAACGCCTCCAAGTAGCGGCGCATTTACACTTCGGTTGAGTCCCAATAATTCGAGTGCTTCTCTCGCGTTTAATGCAAGCAGCAGTGCCATAAAATCAGCTATTATCGCACTCCCTGAAAACGCGACATACGACCTTGTGGATGTTCAATCCTCTCCCGAGGCCGGATGTTGGCTCTTGCGGTTTAATTATACGGGGGAAGTGCCGTTATCGGTAAAAACAAACCGTCTTTCCCCGAGTTCATTTGTCCGTGTAAGGGCATTTGTAAAAAACGGGCAATGGTGGCACGAGCTTCGTCTTATCCAGTCGCCTCTGGCATTTACGGGGAGTCACGAGCGAGTATTAGCAGACGCCCCCTCGGTACGACGCATCCGTGAGGGTTCACCGCGTGTAGAAGGAAGTTCGATTAACACCAACGAAGTGCAGGCACTTCGCGTTCCCGATGATTTTGTGGGGACTTACTACCTGCAATTTGATTACCGAAGCTCTCGGTTAATTGGCATCGAAGATGGCCCAGAGGAAATCGCAGACGCTCTTAACGCAATGTGGACGGATGGAAAAAAACGATTTGTCGTTACCAATCCCGAAGAAGAAAACGCCTACATCGAGTTTGTTGGTGAATTGGAGGCGTCGCCTCAACCTCTCATTACCGTTTCCGTCCATACATTCCGACAAGGTGAGATTAACTTTTCCATAAACTTGGAAACCGCAGAGCTTGCCGCTGCGTTGCGTGACGTTCCCTCGGCTCAATTTCCTTTTGAGGTCGAGGCGGAGGTAGTGGACACAGCGGAAGACGTGGGAAATCAGCTTGTGCAGGGAAGCATAATCACGTTGTTTTCGGCACCCATTACCATCGTCCGCGAGCAGATTTGGGATGAGCTTGCCACAGTGCCCGCTATTGATTGGATGCGCCCTCCGCAGCCC
>JBDHQL010000069.1:0-6061 GCA_039807035.1 Chthoniobacterales bacterium | reverse complement strand
AGGACGTGGAAGGCGAAGCTCTCGCGACCCTCGTGGTCAACAAGCTCCGTGGCACCTTGCAAATCTGCGCCGTCAAGGCTACCGGCTTCGGCGATCGCCGCAAAGCCCTGCTCGAAGACGTCGCCGTCCTCACAGGCGGACGCTGTATCACCGAAGACCTCGGTATTAAACTCGAGAACATCACGCTCGATGACCTCGGCAAAGCCAAGCGCATCGTGGTGGAAAAAGAAGCCACCACCATCGTCGAAGGCGAAGGCAAGAGCAAAGACATCCAAGGCCGCGTCGCACAGATTCGCCGGCAGATCGAGGAAACCACTTCCGACTACGACCGTGAGAAGCTCCAAGAGCGCCTCGCGAAGTTGGCCGGCGGTGTGGCCGTCATCAATGTCGGTGCTGCAACCGAAACCGAGATGAAGGAAAAGAAAGCCCGCGTCGAAGACGCCCTCCACGCCACCCGTGCGGCGGTCGAGGAAGGTATCGTCCCCGGCGGCGGTGCGGCTCTTATCCGCGCTCAAAAGGCTCTCGCCAATCTCAAGCTCGAAGGTGACGAAGCCATTGGTGTCCAAATCGTCAACCGCGCTGTTGAACAACCTCTCCGTACCCTCGCCGATAATGCAGGGCAGGAAGGTGCGCTCATCGTGCAAGAAGTCAAAAAAGGCAAAGGTAACGAAGGCTACAACGTCGCCACCGGCAAATTCGAAGACCTCGTCAAAGCCGGCGTGGTTGACCCCACAAAGGTCACCCGCAGTGCCTTGCAAAACGCGGCTTCCATCAGCGGCCTGCTCCTCACCACCGAGGCTCTCGTCACCGAGATCCCCGAGAAGGAAAAGGCACCCGCAATGCCTCCGGGCGGCGGCATGGGCGGCATGGACTACTAAGTCCACCGACAGCCTAAACAATCAACACCGAGGCGGCCCAAAAAGCCGCCTCGGCTTTTTTGAGGGAATAAGCAGGTGCCTTGCTCCCCAAAGGACAGCACGCATACAGTGCTCCAAAAAAACTAAGGGAAAACTCAAAAAACTAAGAAGAACTCAAGAAAGCTCAGAAAACCCAGAGGGAACGGCCGTCTCGCCCGTTTTTGTAATCCCAAAAAACCACCAAAACATTCCCCATTCCCACACCATGAATGCCCTCATTAACCAATTCATCCTATACCTCGCCACCGAGCGTGGGCTCTCGGACAATTATCAAGTAAGCACCCGCGCCTCGCTCGAATTGTTTGCGCAATGGGCCACAGAAAATAAAAGGGCAACAACATGGTACGACGTCACCCCTGAACATATTGGCGAGTTTCTTGGATGGCGCAAAAAAGGCGGTGTGGCAGCGGCGACAATTAAACTCCATGCGGTGGCACTGCGAATTTTTTTTCGCCATTTATTTCAACGAGGGCAGCTGACGAAAGACCCCACGGAGTTTCTCGGCGTCCCCAAGATTGAACGCTATCTGCCAGAAACTTTATCGGCACCCGAAGTAGAAAAGTTGCTGTTGGCAGCAGCAGGAAAATCGCCTCTCGAATTGCGTGATCGTGCCATTGTCGAACTTCTCTACGCAAGCGGTCTTCGCGCTTCGGAGCTTTGCGGCGCACGCCTCGAAAATCTTGATCTCGAAAAGGGCTTCATTCGCGTCGTTGGCAAAGGCAATAAACAACGCCTCGTTCCCGTTGGGGTGCAGGCGCGTGAAGCGGTGGAAGCCTACCTCCGATTGGGACGTCCCGAGTTGATGAGCAAGCGAACAGGCGGAGAGATTTTTTTATCCGTACGCGGACGCAAATTGACCAACCAGCGTATTTGGCAACTCATGGTCGCTCTTGGAAAACGAGCGGGATTAAACAAGGCGATTCACCCCCACATGCTGCGACATTCTTTTGCTACGCATCTACTCGAAGGCGGCGCGGACTTGCGCATCATCCAAGAAATGCTGGGACATGCCGATATTTCTACGACGCAAATCTACACGCATGTGGACTCGCGCCATTTGCATAAAGCACATCGTCAATTTCATCCGCGTGCGCGGACATCTTGATTTTAGCGCGGTGCCATTCCCGCAGGCGCCTCGAGGTAACCGTAGCGATTGGGCGCGGCATTGACGTAATAAAGTCGGTTGCTTGCAACGCGTCCGGTGGCGGTGTCGAACATCATGACCGGACGTCCACCCGTGGCGGGCTTTTCGGCAAATGTATCCACAAGGATGTAGCGCGGAATATGGGCACCGCGTTGTTGGGCATCCATCACGAGAGTTTGTCCGCGCTGCTCAGCATACATTCTTTGGTCGCGATTGACCTGCCATTTAGAGACACCATAACCCAGCGCACCCGCTCCAGCAGCGGCTCCCAAAGCGACAGGCAAAGTTGTGCCCACAGGTACACCCGTGGTTCCAAGCGCAATGCCTGTGGCGGCACCCGCGAGACCTGCCGCAATCAGTGCATTTTCTCCGGCTGTCATATTTTCACAACCGGAGATAAAGAGTGAACTACCGAGAACGATGACAATGAGAAGACGTGAAATTTTTTCCATGAATATTACATAAGCAGCAGGGGTATTATTGCAAGTCCGAGAACGCCATGCCCTGCGGCTTTGCAGAGCGAACAAAATCGGCTAGACTCAACGCCATGACGCTATCCGACGAACAAAAGGCAATAGTCGCATCATGGATTGAAGGCGGCTCTTCTTTATCCGACGTGCAAAAAAACCTTCAGGAACATTTCAGCCTTAAGCTGACTTATATGGATGTGCGTTTTCTCGTGGATGATCTGCAGTTGCAAATTAAGGATGCACCCCGCCAGAGCGAAGCCGTTGCGCGTCTGGAAACAGCTAAACAACAAGGTGAAAGCGAGCGTCGTGGTGTGCCACCCGGGGGCGTTCACGTGACGATAGATCAAATCACCAAACCGCAGGCAATGATCAGCGGGAAGGTGACATTTTCCGATGGAGAAACTGCCGATTGGATGCTGGATCGCACAGGGCGCCTCGGGCTCAATCCCACAAAGCCGTCCTACCGCCCCAGTCAGGAAGACGTCATGGCTTTCCAAGAGGAACTTCAACGCCTCGCGCAATCGCAAGGTCTCGCCTAAAAGCTTATTGCGTTACAGCTGCTCCGGATGATTAAGCAGCTCGGCAATGCGCGACAACAGCCGTCCTGCCGCACCACCATCAAGCACACGATGATCGAAACTGAGCGTAAATCGCGCCATCGTTGCGGGGACAAACTGCTGCTTGTCCTTATCCCACTGCGGCTCAATGCGCCCCGCTCCCAGCCCTAAAAGAACCGTCTGTTCCGGCAGCGGAATCGGCGTGGCAAATGTGAGGCCAAATGTGCCGTAGTTGGTAACCGTGGAAATACAATGGCCCATGTCGGCAGGAGCAAGGCGACGTTGACGCGCCAACTCTACAAGCCGCGCATAAATCGGAACCAGCTCCACCAGCGTGTGCTTATCCGCCTCACGAATAACCGGCACTAAAACGCCATCTTCCGCCTCGACAGCAAAGCCAATATCAATGGAACCCGGATGTACAATTTGACTACCAATCAGCCGTCCGGCAGGGGCACTATTTTCGCTCAAAGCCATAGCCAGCGCACGCAGTGCATAAAGCGAAACACCCGCCTTTTCCTTCGAAGCTTTGCGATGCGTGAGTAAATGATCGAGAGGCACGGGAAGAACCACCGTCGCCAACGGACGCGTCCAACTGCGCCGCATGGCATCCGCCACGGCCACACGCATAGGTGAGGCATCGGTGACTTTCTGACGGTCGAGATTTTCCATAAACCTCTCGAAATCTTCAATCGTCACACGTCCGCCCGCACCGCTCCCCGCCACACCCGCTAAGTCGGCTGCACTCAGCCCCAGCTCAACCATCCGCGCTTTCATACGCGGAGAAAGATACGAGGCTCCTCCGGCATGAGCAGGAACGGGAAGTCCTTTAATCGTAGGTTCTACTTTATCCGAATGTTCAGGCTCCGGCTTGGGTGTACGTTTCTTTTTCGGCTTCTCCGGCGCTCCCGCAGGCATCGAGCCTACCGGCTGTACCGTTGGTTCTTCCTCCGGCTCGAGGTAGCCCATGCGATCCGCGTCTTCCTCTGAAACTTCCAAATACCCCAACACCGCACCCACCGCATAACTCTCGCCTTCCACCGCACGAATTTCCACTAACGTTCCACTGCAAGGTGCCACCACACCCATGACCGCTTTGTTGGTTTCGACTTCCATCACGTCGGAATCCGCCACCACAGCGTCACCAGGGGCAGCAATAAGACGAACAATCGTGGCCTCGGCGATGGATTCACCGAGTTGAGGCATGTGAAGGGGAATGCGAATCATAACGAGAGAATTATTGAGTGAGAAGTTGACGCAAACGAGCGGCAATGGTTTCTGCCGTCGGTCGAAAAGTAGCCCAAAGATCAGGATGATAAGGAATGGGCGTGTCCTTAGCATTAAGGCGCATCGGCGCAGCGTCGAGCAAACCAAAGCCTTCGGAGGTCACACGCGCCACCACTTCCGCTGTCACCCCGCCCCACGGCCAAGCCTCACCAACGGCGAGAAGCCGCCCCGTGCGTGCAACGGAAGCCAAAATAGTGTCAGTATCAAGAGGCTTTACCGTGCGCAAATCAATGACCTCAATTTGCCATCCTTCCTCAATCAATTCATCCGCCGCCTGCAACGCTTCATGCAGCATCGCACTATAAGTCACGACGGTCGCATCGCGTCCCATCCGCGCCACACGCGCCTTTCCCGAAGGCATCGCTGAATCGGGAAGTTTGTCCGCTTTAAGATGGTAATAAAGCAACTTGTGTTCGCAAAAAATCACCGGATCATCCAGCGTCACTGCTTCCAACAACATGCTATAAGCATCCTCCACCGTGGCAGGCGTCATCACGATGAGCCCGGGATAATGTGCATAAATCGCTTCGAGGCTTTGACTATGAAAAGGGCCACCGCCCACCGTTCCGCCGCTGGGCAAACGCACAACCATCGGGCACGAAACGCCGGTCCGAAAATAGAGCGTGGCAGCTTGATTGACGATTTGATTAAAGCCCACCGTGGAAAAGTCAGCGAACTGCATTTCGACAATAGGCCGCGCACCCTCAATGGCCGCCCCAATAGCCATTCCCACGATGGCGTCTTCGCTAATCGGCGCATCCATCACGCGTCCCGGAAATGCTGCGGCGAGGTTTTTGGTCGCCTTAAACGCTCCCCCAAAAACACCAACATCCTGACCGTAAATAAAAACCCGCGGATCCGTTTCCAAAGCGCGTTCCTGAGCGGAACGAATGGCTTCAAGATAAGTAACGCTCATGCCTCCTCCTCATGATCATAACAACCATCCACCAAGCGCTCCGTGGAAATTGCCCGCCAATCTTCATTATTGGGATCAGGGCCTTTTTCACGCTGCGCAATACTCAATGCCGCTTCTACTTCTGCCTGCGCCTCTACCGTCCACGCCGAAATATCTGCCTCCGTCGCCAGCCCCGCCTCCGTGATTTGCTGCGCCCCTACTTCCACGCAATCACGTCCAACATTAGCCTTGCGCAAATTGGCATCCACGTAGCCGGCATCATCATGCTCCCCATGACCTACCAAACGCAGCAAGGAGGCCAACACCATCTGCGGTCCACCGCCTTCTCGCGCTGCATTAACCGCACGTTCGAGCGTTTCGAGGCAAGCCATAATATCCGTACCATCCGTCCTGTGCCCCGCAATTCCATAGCCCTTCGCTCGATCAAGCAAATCCGCGCACGCAAATTGTCGGCTGTTTGGCGTGGAGTAAGCATATTGATTATTGGCCACCACAATCACGACCGGAAGTTTTTCGACCGCGAGAAAATTCACGCCCTCGTGAAATGCGCCTGTTGACGTTCCCCCTTCGCCAATGGACGTCACGCCCACCGCACCCGTCTCTCCGCGCAGCCGCCGCGCATAGAGGCCGCCACCGACCACCGCCATCATCGAACCAAGGTGGCTAATCATGGCATAAGAACCTTCCTTCGGGCGCCCTCGGTGAATATTTCCATCCCGTCCACGCATCGGCCCCTGCGCCGATCCGAAATACGTTCGTAATGTATCGAG
>JBDHQL010000068.1:0-6252 GCA_039807035.1 Chthoniobacterales bacterium | reverse complement strand
CGCCATGACGTTTCTGCTTCACGAGCACCATCGCGTTGTGTGACCGTCATACGCTGCCGGTGGACAGGATGACGTGCGAGGGCGCCGGAGATAATTCCAGCCGTTGCGCGAGGGTTGCCACGCACGATGGCGAGGTAGGTTTTACGAGCGGTGCGCTCGGAAAATTGGCGAGCAAGCGCAAGGTGGGCGTCCGCCGTCTTAGCCACCAGAATGCACCCGCTCGTGTCTTTATCGAGGCGATGAACAATGCCCGGGCGCAAGGGATGAGCACCTTGAGAAAGCTCATGACAGTGGTGTAAAATGGCATTAACCAACGTGCCTTCCCAATGTCCGGCGGCAGGATGAACAACAAGCCCGGGGGGTTTATTGATGCAAAGCAGGCTGTCATCTTCGTAAATAATCGCCAGTGGAATAGGCTGCGGCTTCGCTGTGGTGGCGGCTTCGGCGGGAGGGGGAGGCATGGCTGTAATACGATCGCCGACCTTGATGGCGTCGGAGGCACGGGCGGGAATGCCATTGATCTTTATGAGTCCGGCAGAGATGACGCGTTGCCAACGCATGCGGCTAAACTCAGGCCAATGTTCCGCGAGCCAGCGATCAAGGCGTGGTGCGGGGGCTTCGGCGATAGCGGACAAGGGCGATGATGATGACATGGAGGTGCTGCTTTTAAGTTTTTCATGCACGGCGCACAAGGTTTGCCGAAAGTCGTTGCGGCTGGTTAATATGTCGACGTGGAACAAACTTCGCCGACGATTATAGACACATGTCCTTCGTGTGGTGGTTCCATTGACGTTTCCGGCGAATTGCCGTTTGCACAAATTTTTTGTCCTCATTGCACCCAGGGGATGCGGGCGCGGAAAATGTTTAACAACTTTGAGCTGGTGGAACTCATTGGGGAAGGGGGGATGGGATCGGTGTTTAAGGCTTACGATCATTCTTTAGAACGTATGGTGGCACTTAAAGTTTTGCGCCGTGAGATGAGTGCCAAGGAAGAAGAGAAAGCCAAGCTTGAGCAAGAGGCGCGAATCACTGCCTCAGTGAATCACCCCCATGTCGTTCGCGTGTATTCCTTCGGCGAGGCCAATGGACAATTTTATTTGGCGATGGAGCTGGTGGAAAAAGGCTCCTTGGATGATTTGATGAGTATTCAAACGCGAGTGCCTGAAGCGCAGGTGTTGGCAATTGGAATTCAGATCGCGCAAGGGTTGGAGGCAGCTGTGGAAAAAGGACTGATTCACCGCGATGTAAAACCCGGCAACATTCTCTTTGCGGATTCGCATACCACGAAGATTGTGGATTTCGGTTTGGCGCGAGTTTTGGAGGAGGAAGCAGAAGCCCGTGGGGAAATTTGGGGAACGCCTTACTACATTGCGCCGGAGCGACTCAATTACGAGCCGGAGGATTTTCGCAGTGACATTTACAGCCTCGGCGGCACACTTTTTCATGCCATTGCGGGACGTCCTCCCTTCGAGGCAGAGAGTGCAAGCATGGTGGCTCTTAAGCAGATTAAAAGTCAGCCCGTGAGCCTCGAAGCCTTTGTTCCCGATGTTGCGTCCGAGACGGCTTTTGTTATTAACCGGATGCTCGAAAAGAATCCCGCTGATCGTTATGCGTCCTATGGCGAATTGGTCGAACATCTGGAGTTTGCTCGCGCCAAGGTGATGGAACACGCGGGACGCCCTGCGGCTCAAAGAAAACGCGAGGTGGTCAAGATTGAAACAAAGCGAACAAAACTTTATGGCGTGCTCATTTCCATCGCCGCGTTGCTGGTGATTCTCGGAGCGGGGGTGTATTTTGTACTCCAAAGCAGAACGGAGAGTGCCATCGCTTTGCGGGAAAGATTGGAATCGAGTTGGGTAAGTGACCCATTTGTTACGGGAATGCGAGCGTTGGAAGCGGGAAAATATGACAAGGCGCAGGAGCTTCTCCAAAAAGCCGTCGCGGATACATCCCCGCGCAGCGAGCAAGGCGTGTGGGCGAGGTTGAATTATGCGCTCGCGTTGACGTTGGCAGGAAAACGTGAGGAAGGGATTGCACAAATGAATAAAATCACCCAGCGGGGGTTGTTTAGCGATGACAGCGAGCAGCATGCGCTGGCCAATACGTTTCTCTATACTGCGGATTTTGGATCGCGTGCGGGTGTCATCAATCTTGAGGCGCTCAACAACTACCCCCAAGAAGATGTTGCTGCGATGCTCCTATTTTTTGCGGGGGTGAGTGATTGGTCGCATGGCCACAAGGAAGAAGCAAATGAGCTTTTTAATTATTTTTTAGCTGCCCCTATTCCAAGCAATGTCGCCTCGTGGGAGACATATCAAAAAATTGCACGTCGCTTGCAGTCTGCCTCGTAGCCCGTTTGCGCCTTGACGTGTTGTGCTTAAAATAAATCTATGAATGATTCTAAATTTCCCGATCCGGAAGAAATGCAGCGTCGTCTTCAAGCGTTTTTTCAATCTGCATTTCCACAATCCGGTGCTGCAACAGAGCCTGTCGGTGAACCCGAGTCGCCGACGGAATTAAAAGATGATGCCTTCGATTTTCACCTCACACCACGAGAGATAAAGGCGCATTTGGATCGTTTTGTGATTCAGCAAGACGATGCAAAAAAGGTTCTCTCTATTGCGGTGTGTGATCATTACAACCATGCCAAATTGCTGCACGAGCGGACGCAACGCGGAGAGACGACAGCATTGGAATATGCGAAGCAGAACATCATTGTCATCGGTCCCACGGGTGTCGGAAAAACTTATCTCGTACGTCACATCGCCGATCTCATCGGAGTTCCTTTTGTAAAAGCTGACGCCACGAAATTTAGTGAAACGGGTTATGTGGGAGGTGATGTCGAGGATTTGGTGCGCGAGCTTGTGCAAAAGGCCGATGGCGATGTTTCCAAGGCGGAGCACGGAATTATCTACATTGATGAGGTGGACAAAATTGCCACAGCAGGTGGTTCGATTGGACGTGATGTAAGCGGACGCGGCGTTCAAACGGCACTACTAAAACTCATGGAGGAAACCGAAGTTTCCCTGCGCAACCCCATGGATTTAGCAGGTCAGATGCAGGCGGTGATGGAAGTTCAGCGTGGAGGAAAACCCGGACGTCAATCGGTGAATACGCGCAGCATCCTTTTTATCGTCAGCGGCGCATTTTCACGCCTCAAAGACATCGTCGAAAAGCGTCGCCGCCATGCGCAAATTGGATTTGGTGCGGCATCCGAGGGGGACGCCATTAAACCGTGGCAGCATGAAGTTACGACTGCGGATTTTGTGGAATATGGCATGGAAGCCGAGTTTATCGGACGCCTTCCCGTGCGTGTGGCGTGTGATGCGCTTGATGCGGGGGATTTACGGCGGATTCTTGCGGAGTCCGAAGGAAGTATTTTGCGGCAATACGAAAGGTCATTTCTTGCCTATGGTATTGAAGCTGTGTTTGAGGATGACGCCTTGGATCGCATTGCGGCGATGGCGGCGGAGGAAGGAACGGGAGCACGCGGGCTTCTCACAGTTTGCGAACGGCTCTTGCGTGATTTCAAATTTGATCTGCCCGGCTCCGGTGTTACGTCGTTGAAAGTGGATGCGGATTTGATAGACCGCCCGTCCGCCCGCCTTGCCACGCTTTTACAATGCGGTCTTGGAGAAAAAGCACAGGTATTGCGACGTGCAGCGACGGAATTTTTGACGCGCTTTGAGCAAAGTCATGGAGTGGCTTTGCGCTTTTCTTCGGAAGCTCTTGATTTGCTCGTAGAAAAAGCAACGACGGAAAAGCGCCCCATGCGAGAGTTGTGTGCGGAGCTTTTCAAAGATTACGAATTTGGCCTCCGTTTTGTTCAACGTTCACCCGAGAGTACGCCACTCATTTTGCCTCGTGCTGCGGTGGAAGCTCCTGACAAGTTCTTGAGTGAATTGGTTGTGCAAGCCTATCGTGAACGTCCAACTCATGAATCGTCCTCTGACGCTGCATCTTAAAGCCGCCCTTTTGTGCGGTTTCCTTGGTATCATTATCGCCCTGCCTTTGCTTTGGGTACCCCTTCTTCCTGCGTGGCAAGGATGGCGTCCGCCGATTGTGAATCCGCGTGTGGAGGCGATTTTGGCGTCGGTGATGGCCTTTTGGGTGGCGTGGTGTGTAGTGGATATTCCGCGTGGAGGACTCAAGGTGCTCGTGTGGGGCGCAACGCTATGGCTACTTGGCAGCGGGATTTGGCTGTTTGGTTTGTATGGATATGATTCCAGCTCACTCGTGCCACTTACTGCCGCCGCAGTTGCGGGAATTGCAGCACTCATTTTTTCGATCACCCCCGCCGGTTCTCGCCGTGTTCGTTGGCAATCTCTTGTCGGCGGACGTGTCGCACCTGCCTTTCTTCGTGCGCGCGTGGATGAGCAACGTTTGGATGAAGAGCCGCGTCGTGAAACGCTTACGGTACTTGAAGTGCTGTGGCCCGGTGGCGGGGATGAGGTGGCAACGTGGGGAGGAATGACCGGTGTGGCTGAGGAAGCAGCGCGTTATTTTCAAGAGCAAGGAGGTTATCTCGAACGCTGCGATGCGGGCGGGGCTTGTTTTGTCTTTGGTTGCTGGGGACAGACCGTCGAATTGTCCTCGTTGGTGCAAGCCGCTTGGAATTGGGTGCGCAAAGCGGGGGGATGTGTGGCCATCACACGCGGAGAATGTGTGAGTGGTGCCGCCGATTTTCCTTCGGGCAAGCGTTGGACCGTCGGCGGAGTTTCGCCACGTAAGGCGACACGCATGGCGTCAGCCGCTCGTGGATCTGCGGCGCGACTTTTGGTCGAGGACTCTCTCGCTAAAGAACTCGCCGGGGCATGGATTGCACGCCGCATGGCATGGTGGGACTTTGAAGGTGAACGCATTCTTCTTCACGAAATAAACAGCCCCGTAGAAGGTGCGCCGCCGGAAGTTTCCGCCGATGTGGCGCGTTGGGATCGTGCGTGGGACGCATTTTGGCGCGGACATTGGGTAGAGGCTGAAAATGGCTTTGCATCGCTGGCGCGTGAACGCGATGACGCTGCTGCACGCATCTTTGCACTGCGTAGTGCGGCCGCTCGTCGTCATGACGAGGATTTGTGAAAAACGCGGACTATCCCGAGCCCTTCCGTGCTTTAGTGCGGGAGTTGCGACGTCTCCCTGGCGTGGGTCCACGCAGTGCCGAACGTATGGCCTTGTGGGCGTTGGAAGATGGCGAACGATCTTCTGCACTGGCGGAGGCTCTGGGAGAGACTCGGGCAAAAGTGCGGCATTGTGCGGAATGTGGATTTTTTAGCATTGCGGACGTTTGTGATCTTTGTGCGGATGACGATCGCGAGAACATCTTGTGTGTTGTGGAGAGAGCCACGGATATTTTACCGATAGAACGCTCCGGTGCTTTTCGAGGTCATTATCATGCCTTGGGTGGAAGGTTGTCGCCCTTGGAGCATATCGGGCCGGAGGATTTGCGCCTGGAGCAATTAACGTCGCGATTAGAACGTCATACGTTTTCCGAGGTGATTCTTGCATTGAGTACCGATGTGGAGGGAGAAGCTACGTCGAATTATTTGACGCAATTGCTGGCGTCTCGCTCTGTGCGTGTCACGCGTTTGGCGCAGGGCGTTCCCGCAGGTGGAGGGTTGGAACATGCTGATGAACTGACATTGGCGCGTGCTTTGGCCGGGCGGCGATGGGCGGGAGAAGGATGATGCGCCCCTTGTGCTTTTTCGCCTTAGCACTTTTGGGGATGTCTGCCGCCAAAGCGGAGATCAATGCAGATCACTTAGCGCAAGCGGCCGCGTATTCTGCCAAGTTCCGCGAGACTGCCCTCCTTGTTTGGGAGGATGGGCATATTATTTATGAGCGCGGATAACGCACGGCAACCCCGCGGGTTTACAGCATTACGAAGAGTCTTGTGGCGATGGGTGCGTTTCGAGATAGGGGGCATGGGGGACTGTTATTAGATCATCAGGTTTGCGGTGCCTTTCGTGGGATAAGTGTGGCTGATTTAATGAATCAGATTTCCGGATTACCCACGGCCGCGCACGAATTTTATGGAGCGGGATTGCATGATAAGCGACGTGTTTTACACGGTCTCAAAAAAAATGGAACACGCGGTACCTTTGTTTATGGGCCTTCCCATTGGGAGGTTTTAGGGGAAGAAATTCGTCAGCATCGTGGAAAGTCCGTCGAGGATTGGGTAAGGCGTTTTGTTGCCGGCGTAACTTCGTCTGTGGTCGCAGGGTGGGGTCGGGATGATCAAGGGGTCTTATTTTT
>JBDHQL010000003.1:0-28665 GCA_039807035.1 Chthoniobacterales bacterium | reverse complement strand
GCAAAGGCGGATGACAAAATGATTCTCCTCGATTTCACCGGCTCGGATTGGTGCGGCTGGTGCATGAAGAGTGACAAAGAAATTTTTTCCCAAGCCGAATTCAAAGACTACGCCAAAAAGAATTTGGAATTGGTAGAGCTTGATTTTCCGAAAAAGAAGGAACTTTCTGCTAAGGTCAAAGCTCAAAACGAAAAGCTGGCTGAGGAATACGGCATTCGCGGATTTCCCACCATTATCGTCCTCAATTCCAATGGCGATAAAGTCGGCAAACTTGGTTACATGGAAGGCGGCCCGCAAGCTTTCATTGACGCGTTGGAAAAGCTCAAAAATAAATAACGCGAAGCATCTTCCGGTCGCGTCATTTTCCCAATGCGACCGGCAAAAAATGGCGGCATAAATTGGCGATCTTTTTCTAATTTTTCAATTTTAACGCTTTCGTTTTGACACTCCCTTCTCACACTCTATCGTAGGACTTTCTTCACCAATGAATCTCAGCAATCTAGTCAATCCTATGAGCGAACCTACGACACCCGGCAGCGCGGTTAACCGCAATCATCTTTCCAGCGACGTTGAAATTGAAGGCACCCTGAAATTTCAAAATGACCTCGTTTTTGATGGAAAAATTAAAGGCGAAATTATTTCCAACGCGACCCTTACCGTAGGCAAAAGCGCCACCGTAACCGGCGAAATCAAATCAAAATCCGTCATCATCAACGGTTCCGTACAGGGCAACATTGACGCCGCAGAACGCGTGGAGCTTAAGGCAACCGCGCAGCTCATCGGCGATCTTCGTGCGGCCCGTATCATCATTGAAGATGGTGCCACTTTCGTCGGCAAATCCGAAGTCAGCCCAAATAAGAGCACGCTGCAACGCGCCGAATCTTCCCGCCCTTCGACGCCGACACCATCCGAGCCTGCGAAAAAAGGCCTTCTCTAAGGCTCTCTCGCCATGCCGCCGCGCATAGCGAAAAAGGCGGTCACCTGCCCGGATTGCGGAGCGTCCCAGCAGGAGCCGCTGGAAGTCGTCAATACATTCTGCCGCTCATGCGGACAGCATTTTGAGATCGCTACGCCATCGCAAAAAATCGTTGTTGCGCCTCAGCAAAAAAGGGCATGGATCGAGAAATGGACGCCACTTTTTCAAAAGTTCGAGCCACTCCGCCAACACGCTCTCGTCGTCGCCGAGCCATGGCTGCTGCGTTACGAGCCGCAAATCGAAAAGTTCCGCGAGCTTTATCATCGTTGGCGACCTCCGGAGCTTCGCCGCGTTCGCTGCCATGAATGTGCCCGCATTCACGAAACTCCACACCTCGCCGCATCCACATCATGCCCGAATTGTAATGCGCATATTGATCTCTATGATGTGCTGGTGGACAGCCGCGTGACATGCACCGTGCACACGCGGGGAAAGCTGACCATAAAAAAATTTGGCTATCTCAATAATCAGCTCAGCATCTGCGGAGCCGCAGATATTGGAGGCGGTATTGGAGGGCGGCTTTTTTGCGATGGAGAAACGAAGATTCGCACGGCAGGTCGCCTTAATTGTGAAATTGGTTCTCGACGCATCCGCGTGGAGCGTGGCGCCGATGTTGTCGTGGCCCATCCCATTCGCGTCCGCGATATGATCGTGCGCGGCAAACTCACCGCACGTGTTTATTGCACGGGTACCCTGCGCATTCTCAAACGCGGCTTCCTACGTGGAGAAATTCATGCCCGTTCGATCGTTGTGGATAAAGGCGGACTCCTTCACGCGGACCTTAACATTGGCCGCTTTGATGAAGAGTCGCCCAATCTTTTGGGAACCCCTCAAGAACGTGCGTGTTATATGGCCATCGAAGATACCGTGCTTCATCCTGAGCAGACGACGCTGCAAATTTGATGTGGGATGCCGTTAAAAATAACGCGTTGGAGAATGCGTTTTACGTTTTTCCGCAAGATGCCGTAAGCAATGCCGCTACAATGGCGCAGGGCAATCGAGGGCGAGCGAGACAAGCTGCATAAGCGCGGCTTCGGAATCTGTGATTTTTCCATCGCTGGTGACGGCGCGTGCAGCGATAGCGATGATTTCTTGGCGCAGAGCAAAGGAGGCATCTCCGAGGTGCTGTAAGGCTTGATCCAGCCGGGCGATGTCGGGAACTTTCCCCGGATAAGAACATCGCCATCCAAACGACGGACTTTCTTTCATGGCCGCCTCAAATGCACGTACCGCTCGTGCCTCATTGTCGGCTCCAATATGCGCGAGAGACGCAATCAATGTCGTTACATCTTGGATAAAATCCGCAGCGTCCTTGTTGAGTTTTCCTTTGGGTTTGGGCGATTGATCGAGACGTTGCAAATTACGACGAACCACCCACCAGACGCCAAAGTCAAACGCATCAAAACCGTCACTTTCACGACTCATACGATCAAGCCGATCAAGCAAGGCAAAACGTTCCCCCGCTGTCATACGCCCAAACGTCGGTGCCAACATACTGACAAGCGCAAGGCGTTCACTCGGCGCAAGAGCGGAAAGTTTCTCACGGTAATCCCGGACTTCATCCACCTCCTCGGGAGCGGACGGAAGCAGCGCAAAAACCAAGTCCGCTGCCGTCTTCGGTTCACGCCATCCGTCGCCGAGCAATTTTGAAAGCTGTTCACGAATCGTGTGGGCGCGGGACATTTGATCCATGGCTCCTGCGGCAGCGACAAAAGCGGCGGGAATACCCATGCTTGCCGAAGTTGGTAGCGGTGGCGGAGTTGGCTCAGAATGGGGAAGCGGAGGCGGTAACGTTTCGTAAGTTCCATCCCATTCCGCATCCAAAGCACGAATACGCGCTTCCAATGGGGGATGCGTGGCAAAAAGTCCCCACCAACTCATTTTCAATCCATTCGCAAAAAACAAATGGGCGATGTCCTGACTATGAGGATTGGCAACACGCGAACCGGCACCTCCAATTTTACGCAACGCACCCACAAGGCCTCCCGGGTTGCGCGTGAATTGTACGGCAGAAGCATCGGCGAGAAATTCGCGTTGACGCGACACAGCACTTTGGAGAAGTCGCCCAAAGAGTACTCCAACCCAACCCGCCACATAAAAAATAAGACCCAAGGCTGCAATGGCCCCGATGAACGCGGCACCATCCTTGTTGTTTCGCCGTCGCCCTCCACCGCTATAAAAGGCAATGCGCAAGGCAAACTGGCCGACAATAGCCAGCACCAGAAGCCCAAAAACCAACCCGATGAGCTGGATATTAAGCCGCATGTCGCCATTGAGAATATGCGAAAATTCGTGCGCAATGACGCCCTGCAATTCATCGCGATTGAGGTTTTGCAAACATCCACGCGTCACCGCCACAGCGGCATCTTGCATGGTAAACCCCGCTGCAAACGCATTAATCCCCTCCTCATCATCGAGCACATAAACCTCCGGCATCGGAACGCCGGAAGCTATAGCCATTTCCTCGACGATATTGAGGAGACGGCGTTCGTCAGGATTTTGTGTCAGCGCATCCACCAGCCGCCCCCCAACGCTACGAGCGACACTCCCGCCGCCAGCGCGTAATGACATCATTTTTCCCATCGAAGCAACTCCCACGATGAGGGCGGTTAGACCTGCCGTCCAAAAAAACACACCAGCATCCCACCACGGGCCTTTTCCGTCATTGCCGATAATCATAAGTGCCGTCACCGCACTATAAATCGCCACGATCAGCCCAACAACGGCGGTCAAGAAAAGGACGACGAGGTGCCGCGAGCGACTGCGAGCCGCCTCTTGCGCGGCGAAAAAATCCGTCGCCATAATCGTGCGTAAAGGCTCAGCTAAAGCTGACCTTCACCGCCTCACGCTCGTCGGGCGTCGTGATTTCAAAAAGTTCCGCAGGCCCGAAATTGAGCATTCCAGCGATGATCACCGTGGGAAATTGCTCACGCTTCGTGTTGTAGAGCATCACGGAGTCATTGTACGCCTGCCGTGCAAACGCGATTTTATTTTCCGTCGAAGTGAGCTCTTCCGTCAGCTGCATCATGTTTTGGTTTGCCTTGAGATCGGGATAAGCTTCCGCCAAAGCAAAGAAGCGCCCCATCGCTCCCGTCAACGCGCCTTCAGCACCAACAAGTCCCTTCATTGCAGCGGCATCATCCGGATTTGCCGCAGCCTTGGTGCTGGCTGCTGCAGCGGAGTTACGAGCGGCAATGACAGCTTCCAAAGTTTCACGCTCGTGTTTGAGGTAAGCTTTGGCTGTTTCCACAAGATTGGGAATAAGGTCGTAACGGCGCTTCAGCTGAACATCAATTTGTGCAAAAGCATTTTTGAAGCGGTTACGCAGAGTCACAAGGCCGTTGTAAGCACCCACTACATAGAGCAGCGCGACAACGACGACGACAACGAGGATAAGGAGGGTGGCAGTCATGATCTCCCAAGCCATACGCGGGCTACGTCCCTCGAACCAGCATATTCCGTTGCTGCCATTGACGAAGAAGCCGCTTAGAATGGGCGGCTCATGGAAAAACGCGCCGATCTTCATTTGCATACGCGATACAGCTCTCGTGCAACCGACTGGTTGTTGCGCAAAGTGAATTTCCCCGCCAGCTGCACCGACCCTCATTTTCTTTACGATTCTTTACGAAAAAAAGGATTCGATTTTATTACCTTCACCGATCACGACACGCTCGAGGGATGCTTGGAGATCGCAAATAAACCGGGCGTTTTTTTAAGCGAAGAAGTGACGGTGTTTTTTCCCGAGGACGATGTGAAAATGCACCTGCTCGTCTGGGGAATTACCGAAACTCAACATACGACCATCCAGGAATTGCGTCGCAATATCTACGAGCTGGCGGCGTGGTTAAAATGCGAAAATATCGCCCATGCGGTGGCCCACCCATTTTGGCCCGTGGATGAACGCCTCTCCGTTGCCCACTGGCAGCGCATCGTTTTGCTGTTTCGTCATTTTGAAACCATCAATGGCTTGCGCGATCCGCTGCTCGGACAAACCGTAACCTTCGCCTTAACGCGACTTACGCCCGAGCGCATAACGCGCTTCGCCACCGAGCAAAATCTCGAACCCCTGTGGAACGAACCGTGGCAAAAAGTTTTTACGGGAGGCTCGGATGACCGTGGTGGCATTTTTCAAGGTCGGGCATGGACATCCGTAGAAAAGGCACAAACTCCGGCGGACTTTCTCTCGGCGGTGCGCGAAGGGCGATGTCAGCCCGGCGGCGAAGGTGGCGGTCCATTGCTTATGGCACACAGTCTTTATAGCGTCGCCTTTGAATTTGCGGGCGAGCGACTTTCTCGCAGCTCGCAAAAACCCGCCGCCGCCCTCCTCGAAAAAATGGCAGGGCGTTTCATGGAAGGCAAAGACCCAACACGCTTCACTCTTTCGGAAAAACTTGGCTTTCTTGCGCAGGGAATTGCCACGGGAAAAATATGGGAAATTGCACTTCCCGGGAATGCGTCGCTGTGGAAAGAGCTGGCCGATGCCGTGGGCAAGCCCGGAATGCGCACGGCGATTGAAAAGGCGACTGCCGGAATCCAAGAACCTGAACGCCGCGCCTTTCTCACCGCCAACTTACTCGTCAATCAACTCGCCTTTCGCTTTTTCTCCCAATTCATCACGCAACTACGAGCGGGTCGCCTCATTGAAAGCCTGCAATTCATCAGCTCCATCTTCCCACTCACCCTCGGGCTCGCGCCTTATTTTTACGCGTTTCGTTCTCCGGGCCGCGCCGACTTGCGTCCGTTATGCGAAGGAACATGCGGCGAAATTCCTTCTGCATTGCGCAATCACAAACGCATTTGGTTCACCGACACTCTCGAGGATGTAAACGGCGTTTCGACGACCATTCGAAAAATGACAGCCGCTGCTCGCGCTGAAGGTTTTGACCTCACCGTGGCCACCTCACGTGGCGAAGTAGCACCAAACAACATTCCCATCATTAACTTTCCTCCTGTCGGCGAGTTTGAGCTTCCCGAATATGAGCTCCAAAAACTGAGTTTCCCGCCCGTTCTTGAAATCATTGACTACGTGCAACGCGAAGGCTTTACCGAGGTCATCATCAGCACTCCGGGGCCCATCGGACTGTGCGCCTTGCTGGCGGCAAAAATTCTCGGATTAAAAACAAGCGGAATCTATCACACCGATTTTCCGCAATATGTGCGCATTCTCACGGACGACTCGTGGATGGAAACCCTCACGTGGAATTTCATGAAGTGGTTCTACGAGCAAATGGATATTGTCTATGTCAATTCCGGCGATTACCGCGTCGCCCTCGAAGCGCGAGGAATTCCGACAAATCGCATTCACATATTGCCACGCGGTTTGGATACCGAACTTTTCACACCCGCTCGACGCGATCCCAATTTCTGGCCATCGCGAGGACTTGCCGAGGGAGAAATTGGATTGCTCTACGCCGGTCGGGTGTCGAAGGAAAAGAAACTCGAGCTTTTTGGTGCCGCGCTTCGCAAACTCCGTGCCGCAGGGCTTCCCGTTCGCGGCCTTATCGTCGGCCATGGCCCCTATGCGGCGGAATTACAGAAAAAGTTTCCCGAAGCCATTTTCACCGGCTACCTACGCGGCGAAGAACTAGCAACCGCCTATGCCTCTGCGGACGCCTTCGTTTTTCCGAGCACGACGGATACCTTCGGCAACGTCATTCTCGAAGCCCAAGCCTCGGGACTTCCCTGCGTCGTGTCCGATCAAGGCGGCCCACGCGAATTGGTAGCCGACGGAGAAGACGGCTTCATCACCCGCGGCGGTGACCTCGCATCACTCTGCGCAGGTGTAGAAAAAATTTGCAGCGATGCAAAACTCCGTCAGTCTCTGGGTCACGCCGCCCGTCGCCGTGTCGAATCCCGCAGCTGGCCCAACGCCGCCCGCCGCTTTTGGGAAATCAGCATGTAGCCGCGTCACTCCGCTGACGCGTCCTGCAACATCAAGCGGCAGCAGAGTGCCGCTGCTACATTTGGCAGGATTTTATGATTCCTCGGGGGGAAAAAATCCTTGCGGCTCACAAGGCGGTGTGGTCAGAGTTGGCGCATGACTTGTTCCTTCGCCACCGAAGGCGACATCCTCGTCGCCAGCCCCACAGGACGCATTGACACGACAAATTACGAGGAATTCAAAAAGTTGCTTCATGCCGAATTGGATGCCAGCAACGCCAAGCATCTGGTGATTGATCTTGCGAATCTGGAATATGTGAGCAGCGCCGGATTTCGAGAATTTTTTCTCGCGGGGCGACGCATGGGACGAACCGGAGGATCGCTTTCCGTGTGTAGCTTTCAGCCGCAGGTGAAAGAGCTTTTTGAAATTGCACAATTCATGACGGCTTATGCTGTTCACGATTCGCGAGAAGCGGCTATCACTGCGCTCAAGGCCTCCTAAGCACCATGGAAATTGTTCACCAAACGCAAGATGGCGTGAATGTGCTCGCACTCCAAGGGCGGCTCGATCAAGCCAGCGCAGACGCCCTGCACGCCGCAGCCATGGAGTTGGCGGGGAACGAAGATTGCAAAGGACTCATCATTGATATGGGTGGCGTAGATTTTATCGCGAGCGTAGGAATCCGTGCGCTTATCCGCCCTTCCCAAGCCATTAGCTTACGCGGAGGAAAAATGGCCGTTGCCAACTTGCGCCCTCAACTTGATGACTTCTTTCGGCTCACTGGCCTCGATCAAATGTTTCGCGTCTATCGAACGGTTGCCGAAGCCGCTGAAGGATTGACTTCTTAAAAATCTGCCGGCGGAGGGGATCGAACCCACACGCCCTTGCGGGCAACGGATTTTGAGTCCGTCGCGTCTGCCAGTTCCGCCACGCCGGCTAATTCAAACCTGCGCAACTTACAAACCTTGAGCCTTACAATCCAGCATTTCATTTCATCCGACGTACAATTTCTTGAAAGGATTCGTTGAATCCCTCGGCTCCACCGCATAATGTAGCCCTCCGCAATTTCAAAAAACACAACTATGGATCTTTCGTCTCACGTTATTAAACTCAGCCCCTCTCTTACCCTCGCGATTGACAGCAAAGCCAAAGCCATGCGTGCCGAAGGCGTGGATGTCTGCGGTTTTGCCGCTGGTGAACCTGACTTCGATACGCCGGCTCACATCAAGGAGGCCGCGATTAAAGCGCTGCAAGAGGGTTTCACGAAATACACGCCGAGTTCAGGGCTTCCGGAATTGCGCTCCGCCATTAGCGAAAAATTTTCCACGGACAACAACATTGCGTACAAGCCTCATCAGATCATTGTGAGCAATGGCGCCAAACAATCCTGCTACAATGCCATTCTCGCGTGTTGCGAACCCGGAGACGAAGTCATTATCCCCGCACCTTATTGGTTAAGTTATCCCGAAATGGTGCGCCTCACCGGAGCCACTCCCGTCATCGTTCCCACATCCGCCAAAAATTCCTACAAAATCACGGCGGAGGAATTTGAAAACGCCATGACGCCACGAACCAAGATGATTATCCTCAACAGCCCGGGTAATCCCACAGGTTCCGTCTATACACGCGAAGAACTCGAAAAACTTATCGAGATCGCCCTCTCGGAAGACATCTTCATTTTGTCCGACGAAATTTACGAAAAACTGGTTTATGACGATACGGAATTCGTCAGCCCGGCATCGCTCTCCAAAGACGCTTACGGCATCACCATTACCGTCAATGGATTTAGCAAAGCGTATGCCATGACGGGATGGCGTCTCGGTTATCTCGGGGCACCAGAGCCGATCGCCAAGGCGATTGATTCATTGCAAAGTCACAGCACCTCCGGCCCCAATTCATTTGCGCAAAAAGGGGGACTTGCGGCTCTGCGCGGCTCGCAAGACTGTGTGACCGACATGCGTGAGGAATTCAACATTCGCCGCGAGTACATGTTCGAGCGTATCAGTACGATTTCAGGGTTGTCTGCCATTAAGCCGCTGGGGGCTTTCTACATGTTGGTCAACATCTCTCAACTCGGCTTCACCTCGACCAACTTTGCCGACCGACTTCTCAGCAAAGCCGAAGTGGCCGTAGTTCCCGGCATCGCCTTTGGAGACGACCGCACCATTCGCCTCAGCTACGCCACCGACCTCGAAACGATTAAGACAGGATTAGATCGCATCGAGCAATTCTGCCGCACCCTCTAACGTTGAATGGGTCAATAAATTTGACTTGGGCATATATCCTGGCGGCTGGCCACGGGTCTAGCTTGGGGTCTGGCCAGGGGGCATGGGCGTCTCGCCCGTGTGCGTTTTTCCATCACATGTGGGATGCTTCAACAGCTCGAAGAGCACAAAGATTGGCTCGGACGGCATGTACGCGAAAAAGGCGAACACCGAGAGTTCGACCAAAGGCTGTTAATCCTGCTGTGGCAAAATCGCGCTCTTCACGTCCGGCATTAGAAATGACGCTCGCTAAAAAAGATTTGCGCGAGGCACCAAGCATCACCGGATAAGGCAACCGGGCGAGTTCGCCGAGTCCCTCAATCAATTGCCAATTATGCTCGGGCGTTTTTCCAAAACCAATTCCCGGGTCCACCGCGATATGCTCTGACGCAATGCCTGCCGCAAGAGCCACCTCCGCACGGTCATGCAGAAAGGTGGCAACCTCATGCACGACATGATCGTAATGCGGCGCCTCTTGCATCGTGCGTGGCGTTCCTTGCATGTGCATGAGAATCACGCCCGCACCTGTCTCTGCCGCCACATCCATCATGGTGGCATCTCCTCGCAAGGCGGTGATGTCATTGATGATTTCTGCGCCTGCAGCAATTGCGGCGCGAGCAACGACCGCTTTGGACGTGTCTATGCTCAATGCAGCGGAGGTTTGCATGGAGAGCCGCTCAATCACCGGAATTACGCGTCGCATTTCCTCAGCCGCTGACAAGGAGGTCGCACCCGGGCGTGTAGATTCTCCGCCAATATCAATCACATCCGCTCCTTCATTTGCCATCTGCAAACCGTAGGCAACCGCAGCATCCATAGACGCATGGTCTCCACCATCGGAAAATGAATCGGGAGTGACGTTAAGGATTCCAAAAATAACGCCACGGGCGTTGAGATCAAAAGTTCGCTTACTAGTTTTCCAAATCATTCGAGACGCAGGCGAGCAGAACGCCCATGTGCCGCGAGGCCTTCAATGCGAGCAAACTCCTCAATATACGGCATAGATTTTTCTAAAGCGCGACGATCCAATTCCACGAGGCCGGTACGCCGTTGAAATTGATCGCTCGTCAATCCTGCAAAGGAATGTCCGGCCCCGCCCGTGGGCAGTACGTGACTCGGGCCTGTCAAAAAATCACCGGCAGCCACGGGTGAGAATCCGCCTACGTAAATGGCACCCGTCGTGAGTAAACGCGCTGCTAAATCGCGTGGATTGGCCGTTTGCAACGAGACATGTTCCGACGCAAAAGCATTAGCAAGTTCCACAATGCGATCCATGGATGGCACAAAAACGAGTGCCGCGTCATGCAAAGATTGTTTTAGAATTTCCCCACGCGGTAATGTTGCGGCCTGAGCTTCAATCGCACCCTGCACCGTCGTCAGGATTTTTTCCGAATCGGTCAATAACAAGGCCACGCTATCAGCACCATGTTCGGCTTGCGCCAACAAATCCGACGCCACCCATGTAGGATTGGCCGTACGATCGGCAATCACCAACACCTCGCTGGGCCCAGGCAACAAATCTACGGCAACACAGCCAAAAAGCTGACGCTTCGCTTCGACAACATAAGCATTCCCCGGACCAAAAATTTTAACGACAGGGCGAATGGTTTTCGTTCCGAGAGCCATAGCCGCCACGGCTTGAGCACCGCCTACGGGATAAACTTCCGTAGCACCGGCAAGAAACAAAGCCGCTAATAATTCGTTGCTAATTTTACCATCAGCTCCCGCAGGGGTTGTTGCCGCAATTTCCGGAACACCCGCTGCCGCCGCAAAAGTTGCGGTCATGAGTGCCGTCGAAACAAGCGGTGCCGTCCCTCCGGGAACGTAAATCCCGACGCGTTGAAATGGATCAAATCGCTCCGCAACACGCACACCTTGGACATTCCGAGCCGACCAACTACGGCGCAGACTTTTTTTGGCAAAGCTACGAATGTTTCGATGCGCGGCTTGCAAAGCGCGTCGTGTACGCGGAGCGAGAGACTCCCAAGCCTGACGCAAATCCTCGAAGGAAACGCGCAGTTGTTTTGCCGTTAATTTTGGCCCCCCAAATTTGTGCGTGTAATGAATGAGCGCGGCGTCTCCTTGTTTTTTTACCGATGCAATAATTTCGCGCACCGTTTTTTCAACTGCGGGAGTCGGAGATGCACGGCGGTTGAGCGCGTGCAAAAATTTCTCGTAGTTTTTATCGCTTGGGCGAACAAGGCGCATACGGGCATCATGCCCAAGAGTGAACATGCGGGCAATGCGAGAGCACGTGCTATTTTGGCTTTTTTCGGGAGCAGAACTCTCTAGGCTGAGGGCGTGGGAACTTCGTTAGCCGAGTTTTGTATCCGCTGGTTTGTTACCGCCGTCTCGGTGTTTGTCGCGGCAAAATTAGTCCCCGGCATCGAAAGCGGTTCGGCCACTGATCTTGTGCTGGCCGCCTTATTATTGGGAATCATCAATGCCTTTGTGCGTCCAATTTTGCTGCTCCTGTGCCTACCTCTCATTCTTGTCACCATGGGATTTTTCATTCTTGTGCTGAACGCCCTTCTCCTGTGGTTTGTGGCAGGATTGTTCCCATCGGGGCATTTTACCGTAGCCGGATTCTGGCCGGCGTTTTGGGGAGCGCTCGTAATTAGCATTGTAAGCTGGTTGCTCAGTTCGTTTTTCCATGCCAGCGACGGGCGGGTTTATCCGCTAACCCACCACACGCAGATTAAGCAGGCACGCGGACGTACCTTGCACTAATGACCATGTGCCCCGAGGGCTTGCGTCGCTGGTTAAATGGAAAACGCGTCGGCGTTAAAGTCTGTGGGATCACACGGGAAGAAGACGCTTTAGCGGCGATAGAAGCAGGCGTGGATGCCCTCGGGTTTAATTTTTATTCCCGCTCCAAACGCTTCGTGGATTTGGAAAATGTGGAAGCATGGATTAAAAAATTACCACCGACCATCGGACGCATCGCCGTCGTGGTGAATCCGGAAGAATCCCTTCTGCGTACCATCACGCAATCGAATCTTTTTCATGCGGTGCAATTTCACGGTGAAGAAACACCCGAGTTTTGCGCTCCATGGGGCAGTACGTTTTTTATCAAAGCCATGGCGTTATCGGACGAGTCCTCCGCAGCCGCGGCACTAAGTTATCCCGCGCCCTGCCTTTTACTCGACGCTCACGCACCCGGGATTTTTGGAGGAACGGGACGCACGATAGATTGGTCACTTGCTGCAGAGGTCGTTCGTCATGCGCCAAAGCCTGTCGTGCTATCGGGCGGACTTCACCCTCACAATGTTGCGGACGCCGTTCAACGAGTGAAGCCCCGAGCCGTAGATACCGCGAGTGGTGTTGAAATTTCGCCGGGCATTAAAGACGCCGATCTCATGCGCCAGTTTGTGATGGCAGCACGCAGAGAGATCAGCGCGTAGGCGTACCGGATGAGCAACTTGGATTCGCACAAATGCCATAAAGGGCAAGGGCATGATGTTTCACGGTAAAACCCGAAGGTGCTAACTGCTCGACATTCGGAACGCTTCCTTCGACGGCATAGACTTTATCGCAAACCTCGCAAAGGAAATGATAATGCGGGCGAGCTTGCTTAAGCTCGTAATGCGGGGGTGCCCCGGGAATTTCTACGATGTTGATCGCATCCATTTCCGTCAAAATTCGCAGAACACGATAAACCGTCGCAATGCCGAGGCCGGGCGAAATGGCGCGGGCCGCCTCTAAAATTTCCGCCGGAGTCAGCGGGCGTTGGGCTTCATCCAATGCCTTTTGCACAGCAGTTCGTTGGCGTGTGGCGTAATTCACGGAGTTGATTTCGTTGTTGCGGAGCGTAGTTTCTGATTTTGTAGATGTTTTACTTTTACGGCGAATGCAACGAAAGGATTTTGCGGTTTTGACGAAATGGTGGGGCGTGATGGCTTGCTTGCTTGCCTTCCTCTCCAGCAACGCATGGGCGGCACATCCCCTGCGTGTCGTCACATCATTTTATCCCGTCTATGTCGCGACGCTCAACGTAACGCAGGGCGTCACAGGCGTGGAGGTAAACAATCTTGCAGCACCTCATCTGGGTTGTTTGCATGACTATCAATTAACGGCAGGTGATGTGCGACGATTGGCCGATGCCGATATTTTTTTAGTCAATGGCGCGGGCATGGAAACATTTCTCGAAAAAGCCACCGCCCAACTCCCAAAGTTGCATGTGGTAGAAATAAGCAAAGGGATTCCGCTTTTAGATAACAATGCTCATGTTTGGATTAGCTTTGAAGGAGCGCGACAGCAGGTGAAAAACATTGCCGACGCGCTGGCACAAGTGATGCCGGAACAAGCAAACGCTTTTCACGCCAATGCGGAGAAGTATCAACAGCAGTTGGCCGCCTTGGAAAAAAAAATGCAATCAACACTCGCGCCTTATGCGGACACCCCGATTGTCACTTTTCACGAGGCATTTCCTTACTTTGCGCGCGACTTTCACCTTCGTTTAGTCGGCGTCATTGAACACAAGCCCGGCACCGAACCAAGTGCGCGAGAATTGGCAGATATGGTGCAGATCGTTCGGCAGCAGCATATGAAAGCACTTTTTACAGAGCCACAATTCTCGGATAAAAGCGCACGGGTAATTGCCGCCGAAACCGGGGTAAAAGTTTTTGAATTGGATCCTGTCGTCAGCGGACCGACGGAGCCAAAACTCGCTCGTGAGGCATGGCTCGCGGCCATGGAAAAAAATCTCACGGTGTTGCAGGAGGCGCTGAAATAAGCGAAACCTATCTCGTTATGGTATGACGCGAGCGGTGGTCAATAAATTCCATGGAACTTCCCTCTGACACAGCCCCCACGCATCACGGCATCGCACCGCATCGTTGTGGTGAATGTTGCACGACCCTGCGTCAAGTAGGCGTTCGCTACCATGGCACGCCCGTGCTAGAAGACATCAATTTACATCTTCATTGCGGAGAACTAACCGCAATAATCGGAGAAAATGGCGCAGGAAAAACAACGCTTGTCCGCTGCTTGCTTGGTGAGATTCCTCATTCGGGTGAGGTTCATTTTTTGGATGCAGCATGTCGGCGTAAAGACAGTCCGGTGATTGGTTATGTTCCGCAGCGTGTGTCCTTTGACCGCGAAGCACCCGTGAGCGTCCTCGATCTTTTCGCCGCATCATTAACAACAAGCCGTCCCGCGTGCCTCGGGGTTTCGTTATCCGTGCAAGGCCAAACCATTGAAGGCCTCCGTCGAACAGGCGTCTCGCACTTGATGAATCGGCGTTTGGGCACATTGTCCGGCGGCGAAATGCAACGCGTGTTGTTGGCTTTAGCTCTCACCCCGGTGCCCAACATTCTCGTGTTGGATGAACCCGTCTCCGGCGTTGATCATAGCGGACGTGAAAAGTTCTACGATTTACTCTCACGATTACGACGTCAATATGACTTGGCCGTGTTACTCGTTTCCCACGATCTTGCGTCGTTGGCGCGTTTTGCGGACCGATTGGTTTTTCTGGATCGGCGGATCATCTGTGAAGGGCCACCGGCCACAGTTCTACACGACCCACGTGTACGTGAGGCCTTTAGTTTAGCATCTCTCACATGAACGGCGCATGGCTTGAACCCTGGCACTGGGCCGTTTCGCTGCTTCCCTTCGAGTGGGCGCAATACGCCTTTATGCGACTTGCACTCCTTGTCGTCATTTTTCTCGCACCCCTGCTGGGCGGCCTTGGAACAGTCGTCGTGGCCAATCGCATGGCATTTTTTTCCGAGGCCATTGGACACGCGGCCTTCACGGGAATTGCTCTTGGCGTCATTCTCGGGTTGGCCAATCCCCTGTGGTCTATGATTGGCTTTGCGCTGCTGCTAACCCTCACCATCGCGTGGATTCGTAAACGCGGCGGACTCTCTTCGGATACAGCAATTGGTTTAGTGATGGCGGTAACCGTGTCACTCGGCATTGTTATTTTGTCAAAGGGTGGTGACTTTGCGCGCTATACGAATTTTCTCATCGGCGACATGCTAGGTGTTACAGCGGCGGATGTGGCGGGATTGGGCATTTTAACCGCCGTGACACTTGCCATATTTTTGCTGTTTTTCAATCGCCTCCTCCTCACTAGCGTTAATCCGGTTTTAGCGCGCAGTCGCACAAAACACCCAGGTGCTGCCGAGCTAATTTTTGCGTGCATGTTAGCCGTCGTCGTTACGTGTAGTTTGCCGTGGATCGGAATTCTCGTCATTAACGCTCTCCTCATTGTCCCCGCAGCGACAGCCCGAAATTTTGCGCGTAACACTTCCGAATTTTTCATCGGATCTGTCGTCATTGCGGCAACGTCCGGTATTATCGGTCTCGTCGCCTCCTTTTATGCGTCCACCGCAACGGGTGCAACAATCGTCCTCGTGGCGATGATGCTTTATGTCATCACGCTTTTCATTCGGAGGCGTGAGGCATGAAGCCACGCGTCGTGGCATTGCACGGCTTCTTGGGATGTGGCGCGGATTGGGATGCGGTGCGAACGGCAACATCGCATGACGCAGAATGGATTTGCCCCAATTTATTTTCTCCGAGTTCGGACGATTTGAATGTGGAACGAAATCAAGGCGGAAAGGCATGGCTTGCGGGATATTCCTTGGGCGGCCGACTTGCATTACGTTGGTTGGTCGAAGAACCGGAGCGTTGGCATGGCGCGCTCTTGCTTTCCGTCAACCCGGGAAATTTTCAAAGTGATGCGGAACGTCAATCACGCCGTATTGCCGATGCAGCATGGGCACAGGCTTTTCAAAACGATGAATGGTCATCCTTAATGCGACGTTGGAATACGCAGGGTGTGCTGCTGGGTAAAAAGCCGCCTCAACGTTACGAAGCCGACTTTGACCGCCATAAATTAGCTGCGGCTTTAGAACATTTTTCCGTAGCTGATCAATCCACCGATCCAAGCCAACTCACCCTGCCATTGTTGTGGATGTGCGGAGAGCGTGATCAAAAATTTTCTTCGCTGCTTAATTCCCTTCGAGTTGCAAATTTCCCCGGGGGTTTTCAAATCGTACCGGATGCAGGGCACCGCTTACTTCACGAAGCACCACATGCTGTCGCCGAGGCATTGGATTTATTGATGGCGTAGTTAGAAAACTTGGCTTCGAGAGCCGGTGGAATATGAGCCGTAACAACGGCGTCATCCTCTTCATAGTGAATCTCGACGACATGCCCCGCACGATGAAGTTCTGCGAGGAGAGCACTGTTGGATTGCGGAATCCGAAAAGTTAGTCTCATGCGCCATGCCGCAAGCTGATTTTGCAATTCTTCAACAAAGGCCGTGATATTTTCTCCCGTTTTTACGGAGATAGCAACGCTGCTGGAATAGTGCTGGAGTGCGGACTGTATGACTTCGGGATTTGGCACGCGGTCAATCTTGTTAAACACGAGAAGCGTTTGTTTTCCATCGGCATCCAATTCACGAATGACGTGTTCCGTAGCGGCAATTTGTCCGAGATATTGCGGATGGCTGATATCCACAACATGCACGAGAAGGTCGGCACTGCGGAGCTCTTCGAGCGTAGCCTTAAAGGATTCGACGACGGTATGGGGAAGTTTGCGGATAAATCCTACGGTGTCGGTGAAGAGCACTTTTAATTTATTCGGAAGCACAAACTGCCGCGTCGTGGGATCGAGGGTGGCAAAAAGTTTATCCTCCGCAAGAACACCGGCGGACGTGAGGCGATTGAGAAGAGAGGATTTTCCTGCATTGGTGTAGCCCACAATGGCAACCACAGGCCATTGATGACGTTGGCGGCCTTCGCGCTGAATCGTTCGATGCTTGCGCACCTCCTCCAAATCTCGTTGCAAACGCGTGATGCGCTCTTGCACACGACGACGATCCACTTCGAGCTGCGTTTCCCCGGGGCCACGTGTACCGATTCCGCCGGTCTGACGCGAAAGGTGCGTCCACATACGCGTGAGACGCGGAAGCAGATATTGCAATTGCGCCAACTCAATCTGCAAACGCCCTTCACGACTGCGAGCGCGGCGAGCAAAGATGTCGAGAATCAGTTGTGTACGATCAAGAATTTTACGCGAGGTGAGAGCTTCTAAATTTCGTCCCTGCGCCGGTGAAAGTTCGTCATCAAAAATGACCGACCCCGCTCCCAGATCGGCACAAAGTTTTGCCACCTCCTCCGCCTTGCCTTTGCCGATGTAAAAAGGAGCCGTGGGATGCTCCAATTGCTGCGTGACAACGCCGACCACTTCCGCACCTGCGGTATTAGCGAGTTCGCGCAATTCTTCCAACGATTCCTCAAGGTCCCAGCGCGTGACATTATCATGCTCCAAACCCATGAGAATTGTTTTTTCGGTGGCAGAAGGAGGCGGTGTTGTTAGGAGCATGAGATTAGAAAGTTTTTCTCATAAAACTCCCAATTGACGAGCGAGGGAATTCAGATGCATGGGCGTCACGTTTGTAAGATTCTCCGTAGGGAAAGTGGACTTACCTCGAAACCACGTCAACTGCCTTCTGGCATATTGCCGCGTAGAGGCCGTAAGTCGTTCCCGACATTCATCGAGCGTCATGGCGCCCTCGAAATATGCCGTAATTTCACGCCAGCCGAGAATTTGACGTGCTGTTGTACTTGCCGTACTGCGTGCCGCTCGAACTTCTTCCAAGCCACCCCCTGCAAGTCGAGACGCAACCGCCGTTTCAATACGAGAGTGAAGCTCCTCACGGTCCCTCGTGAAAACAATTCCACGCAAACCCTCAGGAGGATGAACGGGCGCAAGCAAAGCAGATGCAGGCTGCCCCGTTTGCAAACAAAGTTCCAGTCGCCGCGCCACGCGACGCGGATTATCGAGGTCAATCATTGCCGCGCTTGTGGGGTCCAGTTTTCGTAGCTTAGCGACAAGTTGTTCCAAAGACATGGCTCGCACCTCAGTACGTAAAGCAGGTGCAATCACCGGAAGCACAGGAAGTCCGGCAAGCAAAGCTTGTAGGTAAAGCCCGCTGCCCCCCACCACAAAAGGCGTGCGATCGCGTGAGACAATGTCGCGAATCACTTCGAGTGCACACTTCGAAAAGCGTGTCGCATCCATGAGCTCGCTGCAAGGCACACAGCCAAATAAATGATGCGGCACGCGGGCTTTATCGTCAGCGGACGGCTGCGCACTTAACACCGGGAATTCACGATAGAGCTGAAATGCATCGGCGTTGACAATTTCTCCATTGCATTGCAAAGCCCAACTAAGAGCCATGCCGGATTTTCCAACCGAAGTAGGGCCGACGATAAAAATCGCACGGCGCAGAATATTGCGGTCGGGTGACTTCACCGAAAAATGGCGGCTCTATCCATGGTTTGTGAGAGCCAGCCGACCCGACAAAGCAGTCGGGCCGGTCTGATCTCAACTTCCCCCGCTTACGAAGCTTCGGCTTCGCTTGTTGCTTCAGCAGTCGCTTCGTGCGTGGATGCCGCAGGTTCTTCGGAGCGGTCACGGCTATGGGGACGGTCTGCAGCCAATTTAGCACCGCTCACCAAAAGCTTACGCCCCATGTATTCTTTATCATGCAATTCTTCAACGGCGCGTTTCGCCTCGGAGATCGCATTCATTTGCACAAATCCAAAACCTTTGGAGCGTTGGGTGTGTTTGTTGGTGATGATCTCGACATTGGCCACCGTTCCAACACCCGAGAAAAGCTCGAAGAGATCGCTCTCCGACGCATCGTAGGACAAATTGCCAACATAAAGCCGTGGTGTTGTCACTTCCACCGCCTCGGGCTTGCGCGAAGGCCGCGGCGTGCGTGGCTCGCGTGGCGCACGAGGCTCGCGACGGGGACGCTCCGTGCGTTTTTCATCGCGACGTGATTGGCCGTTGGAAGAGGCAGTGGGCGTCGCTTGAGGAGCGATCCCAAAGAAGCTCTTAACTTTATCCCAGAAACTTGCCGGTTTACGCGGCTCGCGCTGTACGGGAAAAGTATCGCTGGAACGTGGACGTGAGGAATTGCGTGAACGGTCGTTGCCACGATGGCGGCGGCGACCCTGATTGGAATGACGTGATTGCATTTGGGCTATCAATAGTTGTTGGATTAAACCGCGAGGTACGCCGAGCGTACATGGAATTCCTCTCACGGAAGTGAAACGGACACAGCACCATCGCGGTGCCATCCGCCAACGCCGCGCCATGTTTATGCGCAGGAAAAACGGAAACCGTATGCTTTTCGAGATCAGCACGGAAGCCCCGCTTCGAGAACCCACGGGCAATGCCGGAGCGATGAAGCAGGATGGCGAGCAACAATGGAAATAAAACACCAATGCCACCTATCGCCTGCAGCCAAGAGGAAACAACAACCATGACGTATAACCTCAGAAAAGTCGCGCAGAACATAACCCGCACCCCTTTTCCATGCAATAACGAAATGATTTATCGAGACGAACTGCGTTAACTCACGATGTAGGGAGTGACGCTTCTTAAAGCATTTCTGCCGCGAAGGTGCAGGGGTCGAAGCGGGCAAAATCTTTTTCGCCTTCACCGGTGCCAACAAAACGCACGGGGACAACCAACTCTTGTTGCAAGGCAACCGCAATGCCACCGCGTCCGCTGCCATCGAGCTTGGTAAGAATCGCGCCGGTTAATCCGGCAGCCTCTTTGAATTGCCGCGCTTGTTCGAGAGCATTGGAACCAGTGGTGGCATCAAGGACGATGAGCACTTCATGCGGACTCGATGCATCTTGCCGCCCAAGCACGCGTTTTACCTTGGCAAGTTCCTGCATCAAATTGTGCTTCGTATGCAAACGCCCTGCGGTGTCGCACAAAAGAAAATCTGCACGTTGCCGAACGGCGGCGTCATAGGCATCATGACAAACCGCTGCGGGGTCGCCTTGATAAGCACCCTTGATCACGGGAATGTTGAACCGTTCTCCCCATGCCACAAGTTGCTCAATAGCGGCGGCACGAAAAGTATCGCCGGCGGCCATAACGACAGCGCGTCCTTCACGGCGAAGCATCGCCGCAAGCTTCGCCAACGAGGTTGTCTTCCCCGTGCCGTTCACACCCACGACGAGCGTGACATGCGGGCGCCCAGGCAACGGCAGCAGCGGAGGCCAAGGCGGCGGCAGCATTTTCGTGATTTCCTCTCGTGCGAGGCGTTCTACGGCATCAGCCTTGGCGGAAAATCCGGTAGCGGCGCGAAGTTCTGCAACGAGTTCTAAGGTGGTTTTTACACCCAAGTCGGCTTGGAGAAGCGACGATTCCAGCTCGTCCCAATCCACGGGACGCCCACGAAATCTCTCGGCAATGCTGCGTAAAAATCCCGCCATGATTAATTTTTTAGGCGCGAGGTGCGTCCGATTTCTTGACGCACACGATCGAGGACGCCATTGGCAAAACGGGCGGAATCGGACGATGCCAACTCACGCGCAATTTCGATGGCTTCGTTGATGGTGACAGCGGGAGGAATTTCGGGGTGGGCGAGCATCTCCGCTACGGCCATGCGCAGGGTCGCACGGTCCACAGCGCCGAGGCGGCGCAAGTCCCAATTTTGCAAAGCGTCGGCAAGTAAGCGGTCAATGCCGGGAAGATTCGCGAGGGCATAGGTGACAATGCCTCGTGCAAAAGACGATACCTTTTCTTCACTCGGCGATGACGTCACCATCTCTCCTTGAGCAGGGGGAAGTGCGCCTTGCATTTCCTGACCGTAAAGTTGCTGAACGGCTTGAATACGCGCTTGGCGTCGACTGGTTTTATGCGCAGGCATCGCAATAGTTGACGAATCAGCGACGGGTGAGTTTTTGCTCAATTTGTTTTCGCACCCGCAACATGGAAAACACAGCCCATGCGGCTTCAATACCTCGATTGAGCTTTTCATCAATACATCGTTCCCTCGCCTCTTTTTCATCCGCGACGAGAAGGACTTCGTGAATGACAGGAATATGACGATTTAACGCGATTTGCTGCAAGGACTGCGTGACTGTGGCGCCAATGAATTCCGCGTGTTTAGTGCGCCCTTGCATGATAACGCCGAGGGCAATGACCGCATCATAACGTTTTTGAGCGAGAACCATGTCGGTGATTAAAGGAATCTCAAACGCACCCGGCGCCCCAAATAACTCAACGGTGCATTTTTCCTCGATCTGGTACAATTCCTTGCAGGTGTGATTGACGAGGGCTTGAACAAATTCGGGATTGTATTCGCTGGCCACAATGGCAATGCGCGAAGCCGGCGTAGGCAGCACGTTGACAGGGCGAGGTGGAAGTTTGGAAGACATGTGGCTTTTTCGCAGAGAAAGGATGCTAACGGCAATTAAAGAAGATGCCCCATTTTGCGTTTCTTCGTTTGCAAATAACGAGCGTTGTGTGGTTGTGGGCGAATTTTAATGGGAACGCGCCCGATAATTTCCAGACCATGCCCGGCAAGCCCAACCATCTTGCGCGGATTATTGGTAAGAAGGCGAATTTTACGAACACCGAGATCGGTGAGAATTTGAGCACCAAGTCCGTATTCCCGTAAGTCCATCGGAAAACCCAATCGCTCGTTGGCTTCCACGGTATCCAGTCCTTGCTCTTGCAATTTGTAAGCGTGAATTTTTGCCGGGAGTCCAATACCGCGCCCTTCTTGCCTCATGTACACCAAAACGCCGCTCCCGTTTTTTGCAATTTGCCGCATGGCTTCATGCAATTGCGGGCCACAATCACAGCGACACGAGCCAAAGACATCCCCCGTGAGACATTCGCTGTGAACTCGCACCAGCGCAGGCTCCCGCGAATTCACACGTCCCATTACCAACGCCAGATGATGCGTCCCATCGGTGAGCGACCGATAAAGATGCAAATCAAATTCTCCAAATTCCGTAGGCAAACGTACGGTCTGTTCTCGCTCCACAAGCCTTTCACTGCGACGACGGTAGGCAATGAGATCGCCAATGGAACACATCTTGAGTTTGTGCTTGCGGCGAAATTTTACCAAATCCGGCAGCCGCGCCATCGAACCATCTTCTTTGAGAATTTCACAAATTACCCCCGTCTCATCCAATCCCGCCAGCCGCGCTAAATCCACCGCCGCCTCGGTATGCCCCGCACGTTGAAGAACGCCACCCTGCCGCGCTTGCAAAGGAAACACATGCCCGGGTTGCGTCAAATTTTCCGGCCCCGCCTTGGCATTGCTCAAGACCTTAATCGTCCGCCAGCGATCACGAGCACTAATGCCCGTCGTAATTCCTTTCGCCGCATCCACGGAGACGGTGAAATCGGTACGATAAACTTCGCGATTGTGCGCGACCATGCGTTGAAGACCGAGTTGACGTGCACGCGCCTCCGTCAGCGGAACGCAAATAAGGCCACGCCCATGCTTTGCCATAAAGTTCACCGCCTCGGGCGTGATCTTCGACGCTGCCATTAAAAGATCGCCCTCATTTTCTCGCTCCGCATCATCGGTCACAATGACCATGCGCCCTGCACGAACGTCTTTCAATACACTCTCAATAGAATCAAACATCCCTCGGCTCACAACGTTCCTAGTAAAGCAGCATCGCACGCCTTCGGCAATGACCGGCTTAATTCATGCGCGTGCCGCGCCGATAAAATAACGCCAAAGTTTTTAGACGCGTTGTCACGATGCTCTCTCATTTTTTCGAGTGATACCCCTAAAAAGTTGCAGCCCCCCTCACCGAGTGGCGAGAAGGGCTGCTGTTCCCCCCAGAACAATCTTTACGATGCACTCACTTTAACGCGGATTTTGAAGAATGCAAGGAAAAAAATGAATTTTTTCACAAGCATCCTATAGAACTCGCAGAGCCATTTCATCTGAAAGCGGTGGAAGCGACCATGAAAAGGCTCGGGTGAAAGATAGTTAAACTATAACTACTCATGTGCCATTCGAGCAGAAATCTGGGGATTGAAGGAAGGCGTTTCGTAAGGATTGGAAAACGGATCGTTGGCGTTTTCTTGCGCAGGAAATGAAAGAACGAATGCGGCAGAACATTCTTGCACCGTGGATGGAGGAAAAGGTTCCGCTGGTCTTTTGCCTCACTTTGATCATGCGATTGTCTTGCTCGGCTCGGTTATTGGTAAACGGAACCGAGGGATTAGTTAGGAATCGAAGAAGAAGGATAAGTTCGTATTGCCAGAGCCACTCTTCAATACACCGATTCCCTGGATCTCGATGAGTACTTTTTAGAAAGGCGGCCATTTTCAATGCCCACGATTGATTTTTTTTCTCAAAAAATTGCAGTTCGCGCAGCAAATGAGCATTACACAGGGCGTGCTGACATTTTTCCCAGGAAAAATAGGCACTCCAACAATCATGCATCAAAGTTCCTCGGAAAGATTCTAAAAGTCCGGTTTTCTCCATGCCAAGGCGCCCGCGTTTGGGGTCAACATGGTAATGGGTGTCGAGTTCCGTGCTCACAGAATGCACCCATTGAAGCTTGCCTTCCACGCGCATGGGCCAGCATTGCCTCGCTGATCGAGTAGCCGTAAAAATCTTCGCAGAACTGACTCAATCTCTCATGAGGCACCATTTGATATTCGTGCAGGTAAATCACAGCATGCTTTTAAAATTCTGCCCCTATTGCACCGGAGCACTCACCTCGGATGGAAACGCCACGTGAATCACCTTCCTATGAACTCGGTACTGATAAAGCAGTTACTACGAGATATTTTTAAATTTCTATAAAATGCTTATCTCGTAATTATTACGATGCAAAGAAATTTCGTCATTTTATAAGATTGTTTGATCGTGGTGAAAAATTTTCACATTCTCAAGTGATTTCCACTCCACTTGGCGACGCAACATACGGTCGCCATCAAATTCAAAATAGGCGCGAAAACTTTTCCCCTCCAACAATCCCGGCAACCAATGACGATCATCCGCCCACATCGCGTCCAGCGGCAACACATCTACGCGTGTCCAAAGCGGTGCTGCTTCCTCCGTTTCCATCGGCTCTCCCAAACAATCATCCGCTAAAAAGACATCGCACTGCAAAGCGAAGCCATCCGCAAATTGAAAATACAATTCCCCGAGGTGTTGCAGGTGATGCGGCGTCACCCCCAGCTCTTCCTGAGTTTCACGAATTGCGGCATCGAGCGATGTTTCTCCCGGCTCTAATTTGCCTCCGGGGCCGCTAATTTTTCCGGCACCAAATCCGCGCTTTTTTCGAATAAGCAAAACATCATCCCCGCGCCGAATGTAGCAAAGCACACAAAGCGCATCGGCCTTCCAAACGCTCCAATCACGCGGCGATTTTTTGGAATTTTCCATGCGATAAAATATCGCTGTTTATTTTGCCGCCGCCTTACGCAGGGGCACGACGAGAACAGGACGTTCCGTCTGACGCAACACACCCGTAACAACGCTGCCCGCAAAAAGATGATAAAGAGCACCACGCCCATGCGAGCCCATGATGATGAGATTGGCCTGATGCTCTTTGCGCGTGGCAATAATTTCATCGGTCGGCAATCCGAATTTTAGGTAAGTCTCGCACGCAACGCCGCGCTCGTTGATGCCTGCAGCAAGCTCTTGCATTCGCTTTTCTTCCACGCGTCCTTCGTCATCAAGATTCTGCCCAATACGCAGGTGCATCATTTGCGGATCGGCCTCAAATCCTGCCACCTCGGCACTTGGTTCAATCACATGCAACAGCACCAACTTCGCCGCACGCAAGCGTGCCTCCGCCTCTGCCGCCTCCAATAAACGACCCGACGTGTCGCTGAAATCTAGGGGAACAATGATGGTATTCATAGCAACCACATCATCGGACAATCCGCCCACAAGAGCCAGCGAGAAAAATTGTGCATGAGGCTCCGATGGACACCTGACGTTGTTTATGGCACGTTCGCTGTACTATGCGTGCTGCTCTGCTACTTGCTATTCTTGCCCTCGCCGTCGTAGGAACGTTTGCGCAGCAAGACACACCGCCGACACCGTCGACCGAGATTGATGAATTTGCGCGTGAGGAACTCGGAGTCAATGAGCTAACGACGCCTTCCATCCAGCGTCTCTTCACAGATCTGGAAGTCTTCAAACCGGTGCCAATCGCCCTCATCGCCGAAACGGATTTCAATCGCACCTACAACAATCGTTTCCAAACATCGCTCAATTTTGGCGCACTCATTTGCGATGGATTTTTTGCCGTTGTGACGGAGCAAAAACCGCTCATCCAAAATGTCGGACGCGCCCTGCTTCGCCAAGCCAAAAGCCTCGCCGTAGGAAAACGTCTTGCCACACATGCCAACAGTTTGCTGGAACTTGGACAACGCGGAGATTGGGCTGAGCTCAAATTAGAGCTCATCAAAACGCAAGCGGATGTCGAGCAAGCGATGATTGAATTGCGCGATGAAGAAATGGCGCACCTTGTGAGCCTCGGCGGTTGGCTGCGCGGATTTGAGGTCAGCACCATCGTCACCGCCGAAAATTACACCCCTCAACGCGCTGCCGGATTGATGAATCTCGAAGTGATGGATTACTTCCTCGACCGACTTCAAACTCTCAATCCTAAAATTAAAAAATCCGAATTAGTCACCTCGATTACCTCACGACTTCAAACCATCCGCGCCATCGCCGCCGAGGCCAATGGACGCGCTCCCTCAAAATCCGAAGTCGAACGCATGCGCGACCTTGCGGTGGAAATCAACAAGACCATGGTGGCCAAGGTGGACAACGAGGGCAATATCCTTAAAGCCAAATAGTCCGCCTTCTCGCTTGCCCTCCTGCATATTTCGCAGAAGCTTTGTGATTGTATGCAACGCCTGATTGTCGTCGCCCTGTTATTTTTCATCGTCGCTCCCTTACACGCGGCCTCCTACGAAAAAGAATACATCGTCGTCAGCGGTGGTCCCTCGCTTCAGCAATGGGAAAAATACAAACGCGCTCCGCATGATCGCTGGTGGGGAAATTTCATTCGCCCCGCTGTGACTCGTTTTCAGGAAATCAAAGCCGCCGATCCCAATGTCCGCCTCACATGGTTAGTTCACCGCCCCAGCTACGAACGACGGCTGCGCCAAAACGAAGGTCCGCTCACCTCATGGATTAGCAACACCGCTCGCAAATACGGTGCCCATTTAATTTGGTTCAGCTCACCCGACACCATCATTAATTACCTCAATGCCGGTCAACCCCGTGACCGTGTCAAAATCGCTAACCTCGAATTTTTCGTCCATTCCAACAAGGCCTGCTTCATGTTCGATTACAGCAACGAGATTGATAGTGGATCAAAATCTTGGCTTCATGAAAATGAGCTCAAAAAAATCAATCGTGGACTTTTCACTCGCGATGCCTTGATAAAAAGCTGGGGATGTCATACCGGCGAAAGCATGTCGAAGTTATGGCGCCGCGCCACGGGAGTTTCCATGATTGGTGCCGTTGGAAAAACCGACTACGCTCAAATGTACCGCAACAATTGGCTTCCCGCTCTGTCGTATGGCGGGCGTTGGACAAAGTAAGTAAGCCGGCAGTCGGACTCGAACCGACGACCGCCTGATTACAAATCAGGTGCTCTACCAACTGAGCTATACCGGCGTTAAATCTTAGTCTCTCAGAACTTTACGTCCAAAGCGGTATCGCGAAAAAACAGTTCTATTCTCCCAATTTTTCTACAATCAAGATTTTGAAAACACGGATATACACCATGGGTCGCATAAAGCAAGCCATCCCGTGATTTTTTAGCCCAGAAAAGCGCAACATTGTAGCCGTGTCACCTGAGAGCGCATTTCTTTTGGTAACGCGCTCTACGACATACAGAAAAGCGTCAGGAGAGTGACGCTGGTACAGGCGCCAAAGGCAAACGAGTTGGAAAACTCGTTCTACGCTTTCCCCTCTACGTCCCCGCCCCTCTGCGCAAAAAAAATTCGTTCTACGTCCTACTTTTCCAAACCGAGGTCGCGAAAAACCTTATCCACATAGCGGAAGTGCCTGTCTAATCCGCAGGCATCCCGGAGCTCTTCGATGCTGAGAGCCTGGGCAATTTCCGGCTCCGCCGAAAGATTAGCAAGAAACTCTCCATCGCCCGCCCATGTTTTAAGTGCCGCTCGTTGTACAGCTTCATAGGCTTTTTGCCGCTCAAAACCTTTTTCCGTGAGCTTAAGCAAGACGGACTGACTGGCAAAAAGACCGCGTGATTTATCCATGTTGGCCCGCATGTTTTCGGGATAAACTTGCAAGCCACGCACCAGCTTGGTGAGCAAGGCCAGCATGTAATCTAGCAGAATGCAGCCATCGGGCATGATGATTCGCTCCGCACTACTATGACTAATGTCGCGCTCGTGCCAAAGAGCTACGTTTTCCATCGCGGTCATGGCAAAGCCGCGAATCACGCGAGCTAATCCGCTGAGGCGTTCGCCGGTAATAGGGTTGCGTTTGTGTGGCATCGCAGAACTACCCTTCTGCCCCTTGGCAAAAAATTCCTCCACTTCGAGTACTTCTGTGCGTTGCAAATGGCGAAACTCCGTGGCCCAGCGGTCAATTGTGCTCGCTACGAGCGCGAGGACAGTCATGAACTCTGCATGGCGATCACGTTGCACAATCTGCGTGGAAAGCGTGGCGGGGCGCAGTCCCAGCTTGGCGCAAACTTCTTCCTCAACCTTCGGATCAAGATGGGCCCGCGTTCCCACGGCACCGCTTAATTTCCCCACGGCAACCCGCGCACGCATTTGCTCAAGGCGTTGCCGTGCGCGACCAAGTTCGTCATACATGAGCGCCATCTTAAGGCCAAAAGTAATAGGCTCCGCATGAATGCCGTGACTGCGCCCCATCATCGGTGTCAATTTATGCGCCCGTGCTTGTTCCGCCACAGCAACGCGAACGTCATCCACGCCGCGAAGGAGCAAATCGCAGGCGGCGGTCATTTGAACGGCGAGTGTTGTGTCAAGCACATCGGACGAAGTCAGTCCTTGGTGCATCCATCGCGCCGCAGGGCCCACGGAGTTTGCCACATTTTCGAGAAAGGCAATGACATCATGGTTGGTGCGCTTTTCAATTTCCAGAATCTCGGGAATGGAAAACTTGGCGCGGGAGCGAATGGCCTCCGCATCTTCCGCAGGGATTTGCCCGAGGCATGCCATGGCCTCGCAGGCGAGCGTTTCGATTTCGAGCCAAATTTCGTACTTGCGTTGGTCAGACCATAAGGCCCGCATCTCAGGTCGGGAATAACGTTCAATCACTCCGCGAGAATAGTCATTCGACGGGCATCCACCAGCCCGGAAAACAACAAGAGCCGCAGCTCCTCAACTGCGGCCCTTTATTTTACCATGAAAAAGGCGTTAGGCATAAACACGCACGCGTTTAAGCCGCCCGTGATCGTTTATAAGAATGCGATTGGTTTTGAATAGGTCTAACAATGCCACCGTTGCTTCGCGGCTATTGCGGGTGCATGAACTAAGGACGGAAACTAATTCTCCAAGAGAATGACGCGAGCGTCTGACCTTGCGTGTCGGTTCTGAATGTTTTTTCATAAAACTTTTGACTGAAAATTTCGGCGTATGTTCAAATAAATCCCTAGAAGAAAAACGAGTTGGAAAACTCGTTCTACGCTTCCTCCTCCGCGCCTTGTAGGTTTCCGTCATGAGAATTATTCACAAATGCCCGACAGGGCAAGGTAGCGGCAGCGCGAGCC
>JBDHQL010000067.1:0-6355 GCA_039807035.1 Chthoniobacterales bacterium | reverse complement strand
TTATGAGGATGTTTTGGGATGATGAAATGAGGGCATGATGACTGTGAAATCCTTTTTCTCGACGACGATCAGCAGACATGGACGGTGCGCACGTTAATTCGTTTTTGGCTGACGTTTCCGGTGAAGCTCAGCAGTCATGCTTATCGTCGGGGGTGGCGGCTTTTTGTACCCAAAGCGGCCCTGCGTTGGTGGCACTTGTTTTTGGAAACGCATTACCCGAAGCGCAAGCCGGGGTGACCGGCCCGGGCGCGAGTGATTCTCGACGCGAGTTAAGCGAGGCCTTAACCAGCTAAAAATTAAAAACGATATCTCCTCGATTTCAGGGTGTGGCGGAGCATGGTTTGAAAGCGTTTTTGAAGAGCGTTTGCAGCAAAAAACAGGCATCCTCCCCTACAACGTGCCCTCGAAAACCACCTTGAGCTTTTGAAATTCTCATCGTGAGCGTGTGAAGCAATGCGTGAAGACGTTTGTGTCGGCTTTGTCGGATCCTGCTGGGGAGATCGTCAGGATTCGGACGGGAACGCTATCCAGAAAAACGTTCTTTACAATGGCAATCCGGGCCTCCGTTCCCGCACGCCGCCGCAACAGACTGGAAAAATCAGGGTCTTCCAAACCGCGCCGCTCCAGCTTCTGCGGCCGACGCTGACAGATGGCATTACCAACTTTCTTGCGCTCCAGCCATGCCGTGGTTGCCGCACTGTCGAAGCCGCGGTCGGCACACACTTTCATTTCCTCGCTCCCACCTTGGACTTCAATCTTATCCAGACGCTCGCGCAGCCAACGCCCGTCATCCGGCGGCCTCTCACGCCGCAGTTCATGATCAATAATAAAGCCCGCTTTGCTCTCGGCCAAAAACAACCCATTGCCAAATTCCACCTCCGCCCCCGCTTTGCCCCGCACGATAACATGCACGTCGGATCGATAGAGACTCAACAACTTCGCTTTATTGGGCACCGGACGCCCTCCGATAATCCGCTCGTGAGCTTGCCGCCGCGCTTCGGGCAATTTTCCCAGCACATTATCCATTCGCCGCAAAATTACGTCCGCTTCGCCTCGGCTCTGCAAATCCGACTCCTGCCAATGCTCGTCAAGCAACCGACGATAGCGTCGTCCATGAGCTTTCACCGTCTTGGTCAGCTTTTTCATTTCTCGCAGGATCAACTTGCGCTCTTTCTTTCCTCCCGGACGACCGCGACGCCCTGCTGCCGCCATCCTCATGGACAACACATTGACTTCATGCAAAAAGCTCTCCGGGGGCAGCATGCGATGACATAGTCCGTGCCGTCGAATCGTCAGGATGCTTTTGGTGATTGTCCTCACCGGATCACGCAGCAGCACCCAGTCGGTCGGAAAATGCATGCAGGCCTTCACGCATGTCACATCCACCCACGCTCATCCCCAACTGCAAACTCAACCCACGATAGCTCTTCCCTGTCAGCCGCAGCAGAATCGTGCAGCGTAAAGCGCGTGAACTGTTTTCAAGAAACACCTGTCGCGCCCGTGCCCCATGCTTACCCTTTTGGCCAGACTGCACCTGCCTGACCGCTTCCGCCTCAAAAACCTCGACACTTTCTCGCAGAAAAGCCGCCTCTACTCCACTGACACGCAAAACGTGATCCATGCTCCGCAGCAAGGCCTCTTGATCTTGGTAATCCTTGCATCCGAAAACCTCGGGAAGGGCTGGACGAAGAGGCAGTAGGAAGGATAGGATTTTGCTCATCGGGATGGTTGTGGCGTTTGTTTCAAATTCACCATAACCACTCGATTTGGGGCAAAGCAGCAAATTCTGCTGTCTTTGCCCCTCCTTTTTCGCCCCGCACCACGCATAACAACTCTATCCACCCCCTGTGGGACAGGCTCTAGATATCTCGCTCGCCCTCGGATATCGTTTCTCGCAGAGAATATCCTGCTTAATACAGAAATCCCTCACTGCTATTTTTCCAAAATCTTTCGGAAATACTCGGCAATAATCGGCCATGCTTGAGAAAAATCGTTCCCGAATTCCGGCAGAGAGAAAATCTGAATCTTCCCGAAATTATTGGCTGCTGTTTCTCGCCAATACGCAACACGCCCGTCTTCATCAAATCCGGGGAGAATGATGACAAGGCTTTCATACGAGCTCAACAAAGCCCTTGTTTCCTCCTCGGAAAGAATCTCCGGTGCCAGCAACATCAGGCTTCGCGCCGCAGGGAACGACTCGCCCCTCCGCCCCGTGACCACGCCCCATTCTGCGGCTTCACTCGAAGGAATATCACTTTGACAGACCCGTATGGAGAGAGGGATACCATGGAAAAGCCTTCGAATTCCCTTTCCATAGGTTCCCCCCATAATGGCTTCATTGGGCTGGACATAAATTTCACGCCGCAAGTCACTTCCATTCAGTCCGTTTTGCAGCAGCAATGCCGGGCCATCATAGTGCATCTGCACGGGTTGATTGATGCGAAGTATCCAGCCGCTGCTCCAAAGCCCCGCAACGATTCCAGCAGCCAAGATGGCGGCAAGGGCAAGAGCGGCACCAATTCCCATCCGGGTTGTTCGTCCGTACCGGTATGTCGAATACCCCAGAAGGAGCAGAGAAAAAAGCGCGGGCAGCCAGACCCAGGCCGTTTCCATCGTGGTGCTGAAAAATCCCGCCGTGGCAAAGGCCATCAACGAGGCATGGCAGGCGGTGACGGCATCCCTGGCCCGGGAAGCCCCGCGAAGGTCCGGAAGGCACACCAGGACAACCGCCAGAGCGAGAAATCCCGTCAGCATTCCCGCCCATACCCCATACTCCGTAAGGAAGGTCAGGTAGCTGTTTACCATCGTTCGATACCCGGCTTGGGACTCCAGCGGTTGAAGCCAGTTCATGTAAAACGCTCCGGAATTTCCCGCTCCCACTCCCTGCGGGGCGATGGCCAGCATTTCCAGCCCGCCTTTCCACAAAACGAGCCGGTTGGTGGCGGAGGCATCCGGATCGAACGCCGTGGTCGCGGTGCGCGTCGCGATGCCGGTCGCGGCGAGCAAGGCCGCGCAAGCGAGCACCCACATTCCCCTACGAACGAAAAAGTCTTTCCATGAGGAAAATGTATAAAAACCACTCCAAGCGAAGGCCAGCACAGCGGCCACCAAGCCGCTGCGCGAGATCGTGAGCCCCAGCAAGCCCCAACCCGCCAAAAGCATCGCGCCCGCAGGTATTTGGCATGCCATACGAAAAATCGGTCGATCTGACTTCCCTAACCTGCCAAGCAACCAAAGAAAGGGCAGCAGAGCCGCAATGAACGCCGCCGCATGGTTCGGGTTATCGAAACCGAGATTCCAACGAATTTGATCCTGATAGAAATAGTCCATATTTTAGTCCTAATATTGTGGGTAAAATCCTTACCGGCTCTAGTGACCCGGTTCCCCCCAGAATTCTGCTACAGTATCATCCGGCAGGAGAAGCTGAGCCTCTGGAGGAATATTTTTCATTTCTTCAGGGGTCTTCGGAAAATACGAATAGTCCCGCCTGTCTCCCACGTAGCGGTGATGCTCCGGGCGATTGAAAGCCTCTCCTCCGGAAGAATCGGGCGGCTGGCCCAGTTGATCCTTTGTCAGTTCGTCCATGTGCAATAAAAATGCCGCGCAAAGCTGGTTGGCCTTGGGATAATCCTCGTGAGCCATGCCAATGAATGCCTTGAAAATCGGCTGTGCGCCATGAGCTTTCAGTTTATCTACGAAGTCCACGCTGGCCGGCATGATTGGGTCGGACTCACCCACCGTGATCGCCCATGCGACTTGACTGGCCTTCGACTCTGGATCGTCAAACCACCCGCTGGAATTTACTGCCACCGCCGTGATTCGCTCCGGACACCAAAGCCCCAGACGATGGGCGATTTGCGCCCCGCCGGACAGTCCCAACACAAAGAGACGACTGCCATCCACCGGAAATCTTTTTTCGATCTCGGCCACGGCCTCCAGCACCGCCTTGCCGCTCCAGCGTTCCGGGTAGTAAAAAGCCTTTTCCCGATTGCGCGCATCGTTGCGGAAATCAACTGCCAAGGTGGGAGAGACGATAAACCAGCCTTGAACATCAGCCAGTTGGGTGAGAAGCCTGCTGCGGGCCATCGCCTTCAAGCCGCTTTCAGGCACAAAGGGAAAAAGGATCACCAGCCGGTGTTTCTTTGTTCCATCCTTTGCGGAAAACCCCGCCGGAGGGCGGACGTAAAACGGAACCTTGGGGTTGTCTGATGAAGACGTCGAAATCTCGATCACCTCGATTCCGGGAGGCACAACCTCCGGAGGCGGCGGCGGCGGCTTGGGTGTCGGTTGGGGTTTCTTTTTGGCTTGCGCCAGAGCGGGCACCGCCAGACTGCACAAAATCAGCAATACAAGCGGCAACCTGGAGAGACGCCATGCTGGGATATTTGAAGAGTTCATTTTATTCAGACTTTAACCACGGATAAGAAGATGAGCACGGATAATATAAATCCGTGTTCATCCGTAAAATCCGTGGTAAAAAACATCGGTTCATCTTTTCGCCATTCTGATTTTTGCTCATGGTTTTTCCTCCCACAGGGACGCCACCTTCCTTGAAGGCAGAACCACCCGGCAGATGGCGGGTACGTTTTCCGCTTCGGACGACTGGCAGATACGAAAGGTCTGGATGTCCCCGATCAGAGGCTCATCTTTCTCCCCGCGCATATAATGAGAAAGGAACCCCCGGGCCATCTCGTTGATGGCAGGCGTTAGTTCATGCCCAATCCCAGAATACGACTTCCATATCCAAGGACACCCCATCAAAAGCCCTTTCTGGGCAAAAGCCAACGAGGCATTCAGGCGTAAGTCCTCCTCCCCGCACATAATCAAACCCGGAACCTCCCGCAGCCGTTCATTCGGCTCGTCCCACCACGCGGCCGAATAGGCGACAAAAGCCCCCACCCGCTCCGGCGACCAAAGGGCAAACCGATGGACAAAATGCGCCCCGGCGGAAAAACCAAAAAGGAACACTTTTCCCTTTTGCACCGGCGTCCGGCGGCTCAATTCCTCCACCGCGTCCAGCGCCGCCCGGCCACTCCATTGATCCGGATAATAATACCCCCGCCGGGAATGAATCTCTTCCAGATTGGTGCGGAATGAGGCCGCGAGTAAAATCACCCCCTCCCGATCCGCCCAGGCAGTCCAGCCATGTTCCGAAGACAAAAACCAGCTTCCTTCCCCATTGTAGCCGGGAACCAGAAACAAAACGGCTCTCTGCGCTTCCGGCTCACGAAGACTGGGAAGATAGGCCTCGAAGGAAACCCCGGAGTTCAACGGAGATTCCGTAGGCACCGTGAAGCGCAAGCGCTCGGCAGTCACGGAAGCTTGGCCGCATAGGATGAAAATCAGGAACAGCCTAGGCATTGCGCGTCAGGGTGCAAAATTTTGGATGCTGATCCTCATTCTCTGGAGGCGCATCTGGTGAGCAACATAAAAAACGTAGCGTGCATTAGTCATCCAATTTTCTTCGGCCCGACGTCAAATCCCAAAAAGTATAGGAAAATTTCATGTCAAATTGCGGAAGCCCCTTGCGTTTGATAAACGAGCTAAACTCTCTTCTGACGACAAACACCTCGAATTGCCCCGATCTGGTGTCAAGGAAAAAATATTGATGAGGATCAAGATCAATCCAACCATAAACAGTATCCTTTTCCACCATGAAATCCGTAATGTTATTTTGACACAAAACAACGTTATCCGGGCTTATCAGTAAAATTCTTTTACCCCTTTCTTCCAACCTATAATCATTAGGAAGCCGGACAGTCTTTCGAAGAATGTCGCAACCAGCAAGATAATACGTGATAGAAAGAATGCCCACTAAAAAACATGCTCTGGCAAAATATCTATTCATAAGTTCCATTACCAAAATAATACTCCGTCTAGGAATCTATGATTGCGTAAGGTGTCCCCTGAATATAGAATCCAGGCATGCCAGGAATCCATATGCCATTCGCGGCAGCCAACAGGAACGGCGGGACATCCTCGCTTGTTGAACTCTCGTATAACAGCTGAATAATGTCGTAAGGGTCTGTAAACATGTCGCTGTAGGCTATGCTTGCAACGCCATTATAGTCATATGTTCCACCCGGTTCAGGACTCGGATTTGGCGTGGATGTCATATTTCCGATATAATAACCGGCGAGCGTTCCATTGCCAAGGGGCCAACTTACACTTCCAAAATTATAGCTTTTTGTAAATGACTCATGAAATTCTCCATTGTATGGCTTGATCAAATCGTCTGCCTTTCCTGCTATTTGATCCCCGAAGTTGTAAACACCACCACCGGGAGCCCTTGCCAGGGATTGCACTCCATCCAAATATCCGATGTGACTCAACGAAACAGCTTGCCCGCCTCCCA
>JBDHQL010000066.1:0-6381 GCA_039807035.1 Chthoniobacterales bacterium | reverse complement strand
CGGGATAATACAAAGTGCCATCTTTGCGAGGCTGGGAAAGGACGCCCTTGGCGAGGTATTCAAGATTTACCTGATGGACAATGCCGATTCCCGGAGGAACGACGCCAAATGTCTTAAAAGCTTGCTGTCCCCATTTGAGAAATTGATAGCGTTCGCGGTTGCGCTTGAACTCCATGTTGAGGTTCAACTGCATCGCTTCTTTGCTTCCGAAAAAATCTACCTGAACCGAATGATCCACCACCAAATCCACAGGAACGAGCGGTTCAATTTTCGACGGGTCCTTCCCTGCCGCCGCCATCGCATCACGCATTGCCGCCAAGTCCACGAGCAACGGAACGCCGGTAAAATCCTGGAGGACAATCCGCGCCACCACGAAAGGAATTTCCTCCGCCACGGGCTTTTTGGCATTCCACGCCGCGAGCGTTTTGACGTCCTGTTCCCGCACCTTGCGTCCATCACAATGCCGCAACACCGATTCTAGCACCACGCGGAGACTGACAGGCAGGCGCGAGATGCGTCCGAGGCCGGCAGCTTCAAGCTGTGGCAAAGAATAAAATAAACCTTCACGTCCATGGCCGAGATCAAACTTTTGCAAGGAATCAAATGTATCGTTCATCTCCATGCAAGAAACCGCTCCTAAAGCCTTGCGGCAAGTCCAATTTTCCCAAGGCACATCGCTTGACCTCGCTTCCACTCCACGGCACCGTTCTTTTTTCATGCGCAAAACCAAGATTGTCTGCACCGTTGGCCCCGCCACCGAGTCACCCAAAACACTCTCCGCTCTCATCGCGACGGGGGCGAATATTTTTCGCCTGAACATGAGCCATGCTTCACATGATTGGGTGCGTGCAATCGTTCCGCGCATCCGTGAAGTCACACGGCAAACGTCCGCCAACATTGCCATCATGATGGATACCCAAGGGCCCGCGATCCGCACGGGTACGATGACTACGAGCCTTAATCTTAAACCTGGAGACATCATTGAGTTCACAGTACGCGGGGCGCGGAGCGAGGAGCAGTATTCGGTGGATGTAAATTACGATGGGCTGGTGAATGACATTGCCGAGGGTGATGTCGTGTTGGTGGACAATGGAAACTTGCACATGAAAGTTCTTGGAAAAGCAGAAAATCGCGTGCGGTGTGAGGTCCTTACGAAAGGCGTACTTGGTTCACGTCGTCACATCAATTTACCCGGTGTGAAAGTCAATTTGCCTCCGCTCACCGAAAAGGACCTTCACGATATGAAACTCGGTGTGGAGCTAAACGTGGATTACTTTGCACTGAGTTTTTGCCGTGAGGCGGCGGATATTGAAGTCATGCGCAAGGAGCTTCGTCGGCTGGGAAGTGACACTCACATTATTGCTAAAATCGAAGACCAACATGCCGTGCAATATGTCAAAGACATCATTGCCACCGCAGATGCAATCATGGTGGCGCGAGGCGACCTTGGGATTGAATGTCCGATGGAAGAGCTCCCCATTATTCAACGCCGCATCGTGAAACTCTGCCTCAAAATCGGCACGCCCGTCATTGTGGCCACCCACATGCTGGAATCCATGATTACCAATCCCCTCCCCACACGTGCGGAAATCACCGATGTAGCCAATGCCGTGTTTGAACAAGCCGACGCCATTATGCTCAGTGGAGAAACAAGTGTGGGGCGTTATCCCGTGGCGTGTGTCGAAGTTTTTGATCGTGTGGCGCGACGCATTGAACGCAGCGGCGGCGCGGACTTTGCCTCCGGTGTTCCCACTGACGGCCCCCGAGAAAAAGCAGCCGCAGCAGCCGTGAGCATCGCCAATGATTTTCCTCACTCCAAAATTGTCATCTTCACCTTTCACGGGTACATGGCACGCTTTGTGGCCCACCTGCGCCCAAGGCATGCGCCCATCCACGCTTTTACTCCCGATGAGCGCGTCTGCCGTCGTATGGCTCTGTGGTATGACGTGCAAGCGCACCGCATGAAATTTCACCCCGAGCCTGACAAAAATGTCTTTGCTGCCGAAGAAGCACTCCTGCTTAAAGGGCTCGCCACCTCCGGCGATCATCTCATCGTTGTCACCGACATCGTCGAGGGCGACAGACGTCATGCGTCGGTGCAATTACGAGTGATCCCATAAGGGTCCACTAGATAGCCCTTTGGCAAACGACCGCAGCCCTTGTTTTTTGATAGATGACGCTATCGGAATTTTTACGCTTAGGGTTTAGGCAGGGCGTGGTGTTGCTGATGATGACGCGGGTGGTTCTTCGCATTTTGTAAGGGCACGGCGCATTTTTAGCAACGCCATGTTTTGCAACTGGCGAATACGCTCTCGCGTTACGCCGAACTTGCGTCCGACTTCCTCCAGCGTCCGCTCGCGTCCGCCGCCAAGTCCGAAACGAAAAGCCAAAATCCGACGCTCGCGTTTATCCAACTTTTCCAGTAGTCCGCCCACTTCTTCACGCAGGTCTTTGTCACGCAGAACTTCAAAGGGATGCTCGGCGCGCTCATCTCCCACGAGATCACCGAAGGGCGTTTCATCCTCGGAATTAATCTGCGCATCCAGCGACGCCGGACGTATGCCCACGCTTTTCAAATGTGTCACTTTCGCTACCGAGAGACCCAGCTCCTCTGCCAACTCCTCATCAGTAGGCTCGCGGCCAAGTTCTTCGGTCATGTGCGCGGTAACACGACGAATTTTACTAATTTTATCTACGAGGTGAACGGGCAGGCGGATTGTTTTGCTTTGATTGGCGAGGGCACGCTTGATGGCTTGCTTAATCCACCACGCGGCATAAGTGCTGAGCTTGCCGCCTTTTTGAGGGTCAAAGCGTTCCACAGCTTTCATGAGGCCAATGTTGCCCTCGGAAATTAAATCCGGCAGCGACAGACCATAGTTGTTGAAATCGTTGGCAATTTTGACCACGAGGCGCAGGTTAGCCTCGATCATTTTTTGACGTGCCTTTTTATTGCCGCGCTTAATTTGGCCTGCCAACTTGACTTCCTCCGCCGCCGTCAGAAGCGGCACTTGGCCGATTTCGCGGAGATACAGTCCCATGTTGGTTTCTGGAGAGTTCATAGAAGTAATTTTCAATATGATTTCTTTGCTAGTGTTCGACAAACAACTCGAACAAGCGTTCAAAATGATGGGCTAAAGCATCTGCACTTTTCATTCAAGAAAAGCTAGGCGTCACCAAAAAAATCGGACTGTAAAGTCAAGGGCGTTTCCAATGCCGGTTGAATTAAATCGGGGCCATCATTTCGCACATTTCCGACCGCACGATTCACGGGCCACAAGGCAAGCGCCCCACAGGGAGCAGGCACGAGGAGCTCTGACGTCTCTTGGTCTGTGAGTGGCGCGGAGCTCAGCCATCTTGGCCACTGCTCACGCGGAAGGATGAGGGGCATACGGTCATGCACGGCACCCGCTTCGCCATTGGCTGTGGTCGTAATGATGCACGCGCTTAATCCCGCATCATCCCCTTCCTCATAGATGCCACCCAGCGCGAGGGGGGCATCATCGGCTCGGGTAAAATAGAACGGCTGCTTATCGGGTTTACGCCATTCGTAATATCCACGGGCAGGAATGAGGCATCGGCGCGTCTTAAAAGCGGAACGAAAACTTGGGCGCGTACTCACCGTTTCCGCACGAGCATTGTAGAGAAGTTTGCTTGATTCGGGAGGTGTCCACGAGGGTTTAAGATTCCAAACAGCCTCGACAACTTCCCTCTCGCCTCGCACATCATTTCGAATCATCGCGACATGGGAAGTCGGTGCGACATTATATCCTCCAAGCTGCCGGCACTTCACTTTTTCCGGCTCCGTAACATCAAAGGAAGAAAACTCAACCCCTCGGGTATTCATGCGTCCACACATAACAGCCCTCCTCCCTGGTTGCAGAGTGTTGCTTAAGCTTTGGCGATAGGAAGTTCATGAACATGGGTCGTCCAGCGGTGGCTTTTGTATTCCGCCCGCAATTTCCAACTTTCATCATAGCCCATCGAGCCCCAGCGAACAGCACCATGGAGGCTATCCACAGTCGCTTGCAGACGATTTCGCGTTTCCCAATTTTTCTTGGGCTCAAATAAATCGAGCTGCGTGTGTTGACTTAAATCCTGAAGAACAACGCCAACTTTCTTAAATTGGAATCCGGGTTTCCAAATTTTGCGCAGTAATTTAAGAGCCACCGCTATCAATGCAGGCGCATAGTTTGTGGCTTCGTGAATGACGGTGGTCATGGAGGGATTGTACTGAGGCTGGTCGGGGCGATGGCGATTGGTGAGGAGAAAGACTTGCACGGCGGCACAAACCAAACCTTGTTCGCGCAATTTTTCGCTCACACGATTGGTGTAAGATGCAAGGGGAATTTCAATATCTTCAAGATGTGTGAGCGGGCGGCCAAAAGATTTTGCGGAGACAAATTGTTTTTGAAGCGGCGGAATTTCCTGCAAGGACAGGCAGGAAATTCCCTGCAATTCATAAAGCATACGAAGCCCCACGACGCCCATGGACTTTTGGATGTCGCTTGGTTTCATTAAGGAAAAATCCCGTGCCGTGATAATTTTTTTCGTCAGCAAACGAGCTTCGTGCTGAGGGCCAATGCCCCAGAGCTTGCCCACGGGAAGTTTGTCGAGCCACTCCTCACGATTTTCCGGCGTGATGTGCAAGACGCCCACATCGCGGCGATGGTGCTTGGCGAGGCGATTGGCGGCTTTCGCTAAACATTTCGTGTGCCCAATGCCAATGGAAATCGGAAGCCCCGTCCACTGCTTGACCTTGGCCCTGATCCTACAGCAATGCGCCTCGGGCTGCGGGATGCCGCGCAAATTTAAAAACATCTCGTCAATGGAATAGACCTCGCACGATGGCACCTCCGACGCGAGTACTTGGTGCATACGCTGACTCATGTCGCCGTAGAGCGTGTAGTTTGAGGAAAAAACTTTCACACCATGCCGCTGCATCAATGCACGCATCTTAAATGCCACGCTCCCCATTTTAATCCCGAGAGCCTTTGCTTCCTCGCTCCGCGCCACAATGCAGCCGTCATTGTTGCTCAAGACAACCACAGGAACGCCTTCAAGCCTCGGTTGAAAAACGCGCTCGCAAGAAGCGAAAAAATTATTCCCATCCGCCAGCGCAATCATGGCTTATCGCAGCGTGTGAATAACGTGCTTCACGACGCCCCAAATTTTATTTTCCGAACAGTCGGAAACCTCTATGGGCGGGAATGAGGCGTTGGCAGATTCGAGAAAGCAACGTCCGCTACGATACACGAGTCGCTTTAGGCAAAACTCATCATCCACCACGGCCACAACAATGCGACCATTGGAAGGCGGGAGTGCTCGGTCCACGACGGCAATATCACCATCCAGAATCCCCGCGTCCTTCATCGAGTGACCTTCGACCTTAATTAAAAAGGTGGCCGCAGGATGCTCAATGAGCATGTCCTGCAATGACAAAGAGCCTTCCAAATAATCGCCCGCAGGACTCGGAAATCCGGCGCGAACTCCGCCGCAAAAAAAAGGAATTTCCTCGGAGGAGAGAAGTTCTTCGGCGGGGCCAAGGACGGTGACGCGCATTTCCCTCATTTACAAGCGTGGCGAGAAAAAAGCGAGGCTCCTTGTTTCCATTGGCATCGCCCTCCATTCTCGCATAACAAGATAAGTGACATGCTCACCAAGGTTTTTTCTGCGGCACTTTATGGGGCGGATGCCATCGAAGTGGAAATCGAGGTCAACGAAGGCAGCGGCGATCCCAAAGTGGTTCTCGTCGGACTCCCGGACGCCGCCGTCAAAGAAAGCAAAGACCGCGTCACCACCGCCATTGCCAACAGCGGCTACCGCTGGCCACGCGGACGAACCACGATCAATCTCGCGCCGGCGGATATTAAAAAAGAAGGGCCAAGTTTTGATCTTCCGATTGCCTTGGGAATGCTCTCCATCGTTCACGGACGCGATCTTCCACGGTTGGCGGAGTGCTGCATCACGGGAGAGCTCGCCCTCACCGGCGCCATTCGTCCGGTCAAAGGCGTTCTGCCCATGGCGCTCGAAGCGCGTCGCCAAGGAAAACCCGTTTTCATCGTTCCCGAGGAAAACGCACCCGAGGCTTCCGTCGTGCAAGGACTCTCGGTGCATGGGGTAAAAAACTTGCGCGAATGTTTTGAGTTTCTCGATGGACAACGTCAAATCCCTGCCACCATTTCCGATCTCGATGCCGTATTTCACCGCAACCAGAACTCGGACATAGATTTTGCCGATGTGAAGGGGCAAGCCGGTGTGAAGCGCGCCTTTGAAGTCGCTGCGGCGGGCGGGCACAATTTGCTCGTTCTTGGTGCTCCGGGCGCTGGTAAAAGCATGTTGACAAAGCGCATTCCCACGATCATGCCGCCGATGACTTTGGAG
>JBDHQL010000065.1:0-6449 GCA_039807035.1 Chthoniobacterales bacterium | reverse complement strand
TCCGCAGGTTGGAATGTAAATTTCCACCGTGTTGACGACTTACGCCATACGCCTTCAAAAACCATGCGCCCCTCATGCAATATGGCCACACGATCGCACAAAAGTTCCACCTCGGAGAGCAAATGTGAGGAAAGCATTACCGTCATTCCCCGCTCATCACAAAGCCGTCGAATCAATGTTCGCATTTCGAGAATCCCAAGCGGGTCTAAGCCGTCATTAGGCTCATCGAGCAAAAGAAATTCCGGCGATGGTACGAGAGCTTGCGCTAAGCCCAGGCGTTGTCGCATTCCATGACTGTAGGCTTTGACACGATCGTGAATGCGCTCGGTAAGTCCGACCAACGCCACCGCATCTTCGAGTTGTACACGCGAAACATTTTGTCCACTCAACGAAACGAAGAAGCGTAAATTATCCCACCCGCTCAAATAATCGTAAAACGCCGGTGTTTCAAAAATGGCGCCGGTTTTCCCAAGTGCGTGTCGTCTCTCCCGCTGCACGGAATAGCCCCCAATAAACGCTTCACCATGGTCAGGTGCCAGCATCCCCAACATCATTCCAAATGTTGTGCTTTTCCCGGCACCATTGTGTCCTAAGAGTCCAAAAATTTCTCCTTGCGGAATGTTGAGGGACACGTCTTGCACGGCGGGGCGACCGCCGAAACTTTTGGAAAGATTTTGAAGTCGTACCATCATTCGGCAAAAAGCCGCAGCTCCGCACTCGCATGGCCGTCAGCAAATAAATGGTTCACCGGCTTTCCCGCACCCCGATGCCAACCATCCTTATCCACCAACACCGGAATCCGCGTCGCCTCCTCCGTGAGTCCAAGAAAATTAAGCGCTACCAACGATTGGCCCGAAATAACGCTGTTATAATAATAGCTCGTTCCGCTTTTCGCCGCGAGATTGTCGGTGTCCGCCGGACACGTAAAAACCGCGACATCGTCCACATAGTTCGCGAGCACGACATCTAAAACCGGAATCTCCTCCTCACGCGAGTTGCGACCGGCAGCCATCGTCGGAAACATCATATTGTGTTCGCCAATATAGTGACTCAACGCACTGCCCAGCGAGCGCAGATGCCCGAGGCACGCTGCGGAGCGAGCGCGAGCGGCCGTCGTATGCACGACAGGAACAAGGATTGTTGCCAGCACCACCAAAATGGCAATGACGACAGCCAGTTCCAAAAGCGAAAACCCTGCGGCACTGTGCTTCATCGCAATCCCTGCGTTGTTCGCTGCAAACGCTCAAGCACAGGCGCAAAATCCAATTTTACATCCGCATTAGCATCTTCATAAAACGTCTCCAGCCCACGAGAGACAATTTGCGCGACATCTTTTTCGGAAAAACGCTCCGCAATTTCAGGGCTATCACGTTCGATATTCCGCAGCGCACGATTGACGACTTTTTTACGCTCGTCGGGCGTCATGGCGTTTAACGCCCGCATGAGTTCGCGGAACCCCTGGGGCAATGTCAGTTCCAAAAATTCTTTCCGTTCTTCCGGTGTAAGTTTTTCAAAGAACATGCGGTCACGTCGCATCGTTCGAAGCTCCTCACGTTGCTTAAAATCCAAACGGTTGAGCTGCTCAGCCACATGATGAAGTACCTTCCCTCGCTCTGCCGTGGTCATTTTTTCGAATTGCAACCCCTCCATATAAGTCGAGAGAGATTGCGCCGTCGGGCGTGAGGAACGGCTCCATGAAATCATTCCAAATGCCACCGCCCACACCGCCGCCAATACAAGAGCAATTTTAATCCAGCGAACCATCAGCAATCATGCTAATCACGGCCAGCCATGCAAGAAAGGGCAGATTTTATCGAACGCCGTAAGGCCAGATTATTCCAGCCACTGCAAAATATTGAAATTCACGCTTATCATCGCGGTGATCGCTGTGGCTGCAACCAACAAGGCAAAAAATAAAGCCGCTGAAACGGCTATGGTCATTTGTTTTGCAAATTTAATCTCCTCGCAGAATTCCGACATGCCTCCTGCCTAATGGCAAATGCGTCTTGTGCCAATACGAAAAACCCATCGGCGAATTTTCATCGGTGGAAATTCGGGTGCAAGTTCGCCGCGTTTCGGCCAATATTAAAGGTTTGTTATGTTAGACCAAATCACGATTCGTGTTCCTGCCACTAGTGCCAACCTCGGCCCGGGCTTTGATTGCCTCGGCGTCGCCCTCAATTGCTACAACCTCGTCTGTATCATGCGTAAAGGCACCTCCGCGCCACATACGATGGTAGATGAAGCTGCTGCGACTTTTTTTTACGCTGCGGGAGTTTCGCCATTTCAATTTTCATGGACAATCACCGGTGACATTCCTCGATCCCGCGGCCTTGGCAGCAGCGTCGCCGTGCGACTCGGAGTTCTTCACGCGCTCAACGCACTGTCCAGCGAACCACTCGATACCAATACGCTTTATCGTCTGTGCGTACAACTCGAAGGGCATCCTGACAATGCGGCCCCGGCAGCGTTTGGCGGCTTTGCGGTGGCGCGACCGGACACCACTTATTTTCGCTGCGATGTCTCGCCTTCCCTGCATTTCATCGTACTTCTGCCGACTGAGGAGATTGAAACAGATGTCTCTCGCGGACGCCTCCCTCGTGAAATTTCTCACGCGGATGCTGTGTGGAACACGGCCCATGCTTCGTTGCTCACGGCGGCTTTTGTGTCGCAACAATACGATCTTTTACGCGGAACCATGCGGGATCACTTGCATGAACCTTACCGTCTTGCCGTGAATCCGTATCTGCGGGCTGCTGTGGAAGCGGGAGTTTCTGCGGGTGCTCTCGGCGGCTATCTCAGCGGCTCTGGCTCCGCGATTGCCTGCGTTTCCTTAAAAAACCCTGAAGCTGTCGCCACAGCCATGCGGGCTGTGGCACCGGATGCAAAGACGCTCATCCTTCACGCCGACAACACCGGCATTACAGTCGTCAATTAAACCATGCGCGTCCTCCTCGAAAGACTCGAACGCTTCGCCGTAGATGTCATTCTGGAAAGACGTGAAGGCGGACGTGCTGACGCTCTCAAATTTGTTCTTGGCGGATTTTCGGCACTCTACACGCGCATTGTCCAAGCACGATTGGCTCTCTACCGTCACCGCATTCTTCGAGCGCAAGAACTCGGATGTAGGGTGGTCAGCATTGGAAACCTCACCGTCGGCGGAACAGGAAAAACTCCCGTTGCCGAAGTGCTCGCACGGTCCTTGCAAGAACGAGGGCGGCGTGTCGCCATTCTTAGCCGAGGTTATAAAAGCGTTCCGCGTCCGTTTTTCCAACGCCTCCGCGCCAAAATTTTTAAGAATCACGAACTCTTCCCTCCCCGCATCGTATCCGATGGTCAAAGCGTGCTTCTCGACTCGCGCCACGCAGGTGATGAGCCGCATATGCTGGCAAAAAATCTCCCGGGGGTTTGTGTGCTGGTTGATAAGGACCGCGTCAAAAGCGGACTCCTCGCCTTGCGTCAATTCGACAGCGATATTTTGCTCTTGGATGATGGACTTCAATACCAACGCCTGCGCCACCGCATGGACGTCGTTCTCGTAGATCGTCAATCCCCCTTCGGCAACGAACACCTCCTCCCTCGTGGCACCCTCCGCGAGCCACCTGCCAATTTGCGCCGCGCTTCCTACATCATCATCACCAAAAGTTCTGCCGAGCCCGATAAAGAACTCCTCGCCCGTATCCGACGCCTCAATCGTACTGCCGATATTATTGAGTGCAGTCATGCTCCACGATATTGGGAGGATATTCGAAGTGGAGAGCGTTTTCCCATAGACCATCTCAAAGGGCATCACGTAGGTGCCATCAGCGGCATTGCGCGTCCGGAAAGTTTTGAAGAAGGCGTACGTCAACTGGGGGCAACCATTGATGTGGCCAAAGGTTTTGCCGATCATCATCGCTATACGAAAAAGGAAATACTTCGTTTTCTCGAATGGTGTGATCGCCGCTCTCTCGATGCGCTCGTTACGACAGAAAAAGATGCCGTCCGTTTTCCCGACATTGAGTCACCGCCGATCCCAATGCTTTTTTTGCGTGTGGAAATTGAAATTCTACGCGGGCATGAACATTGGGAGGATTTACTCAACCGCTTGGTTGGCACTGCGATTGCGGCGAAACCTCACCCCGTCGTTTCCAAACATACCGTTGCAACAGCACCTTAAGCGTTGCCGTCAGCGGCACCGCAAGCAAAGCCCCCAGCAATCCCCCCAAGACCAAACTCCATATTAACACCGCCATTATCACGGTGAATGGCCGCAAGCTCACTGAATCTCCAACGATCCATGGCGAAATAAAGAAGCTCTCAAAATTGCTCATACCCACGAAAATGGCCGTGACAATGAGAGGATGCGTCCAATCCCCAAACTGCGCTCCCGCGATGAGAACCGCCGGAATCCAGCAGAGCAAAAGCCCGAGATAGGGAATCATTCCCATAATGCAAACTGCCAAGGCAATGAGCAGCCCGAAGTTTAATCCCAAAATGAAAAGTCCAATTCCAATGAGGGCACCATCAATAAGACTCACCAAAAATTGCCCGCGAAAATACCGAATCAGGTAACTATTAATTTCCTCCACCAACGAGGCCACTTCGTCCTTGAGGTCCGAATCCGGCAACGGAATCATCGTCCGCCAATTTTTTGCGAGGTCTGACGCATCTTTGAGGAAGAAAAACAAAAACAATGGGACGAGCAACAAGCTCAAAACAATTCCTGCGACACCAAGAACACCACCCATGCTTCGCTGGAGAAACCCGATCACCGAGGCAAAAATAAGTGGCAGTTTAAGCTGCAACCATTCCATCACTTGTCGAACATAGCCTCGCGCTAATCCCCAAACCTCATCGCGCACCGTCCGCTCTGCTTCCTCCACGGCGTGTGGCTCAAAACGCGATTGGATATCACGTGCCCATTCCAAGGTGGACATCAGCAATTTCTGACCCCGCGTTGTGTACTCCGGAAGCGACTGACCCAATTGCGTGACTTGATGCGAAATGGGCGGTGCAACCCAAAGTACAATTCCGGCCAATCCACAAACGAGTAAAAACAGTAAGAGTACTACGGCGGCTGTACGGCTCATTCCCCATGACGCAAACCGCGCAATGACCGGGGAGAGCAAATATGTGAGAATCACCGCTACCACCACGGGAATGAGAAGCGGCTGTAAAAAGGTCAAGGCACTAATCACCAACCATCCCGTGGTAAATACAAACAACACCACGACAGCAATGGCCAGAGCCGTGAGTGCGGCATACCAAATTCTTCTTTGCCAATCTTTGGGTTGAACAGGAGGTAAATCCACGCGGCAAAATGTGGCCTAACTTTGACGCGCTGAAAACTCCAAACTTTATTCGCTAATCCTCACTCTTCCCCAGAATTTCGAGATAGGAACGTGACAGCGGACGCGACACATCCTGCGGACCAAACCGTTCTATACGCATTTGCTTTAGCATCCATTGGCCTTCAATGCGCTGCCCCGACACCACCTCAAATCGCCGCAGCAATTTTCCCTCCCAATCATAACCTTCAATGCGCATAAGTGCGCCACTTGCCTGATCCAACCATACCCGTACCACCGCAAACTCCGAACCACGCCGTCCGGGGCGTAAATCAATGATCCAGCACTTCCGTGTGCGTACGGATTCCTCTCCGAGAAGTTGCGCATCAGGCCAGTAAAGAAATCCCAAGGACAAATCTTCAATCGTGACATCCGTTCCGGCCACCACAGGCTCCCTCATGCCTTTTTTGACTTCGTTACCATTCCCATCAAAAACTCCCGAAGCCTCTTCTCCCAACCGCACTTCGAAAACGCGCACTGGATTCTCGAACTCAAATCGTAGCCGACCAAATGCAACCCTCAAAATAAAGGGCGCACGCAGAGCATCTGCCCGAAGTTGCCCTTTCACCACAGCCTCTTGGTTTGTGGAAGCCATGCGGGCGACACGCAGCAATTCCTGCGGATTCGGTGCTTTCTCCTGCGCAAAAACCGGAGTCGCCGTACATCCCATCATCGCCACGAGAAGGAGAAAAAAAATAGAACGCCCATTTCTTCGTTCTATGAACGCTTGTTTCATCATGCTCGTGCAGCGACATTATCACACGTGTTGTCATCGCTCGACCAGCAACTGTTTTTCTTTTTCAACGCCACACGCGAGCTTCCTTGGCTGGATTCTGCCATGGCAATTTCCTCAAGTCTCGATTTCTGGTTTCCCCTGTTGATCATCGCTGGTGTTCTCATTCTTTGGCGAGGTGGGTTTCGCGGACGCGCCATGCTCGTTTGCTTGCTTCTTTCCGTCGGGATCATGGAAGGCGTCGTCATCAACCCCGTAAAAAAAATCGTCCAGCGTCCGCGTCCCAACGAAGTGCTCAATGGCGCTCGTATTATCAAAATTGCACCAATCCCGAAGCCGAATGTTTTTCCGTCATCGCTTCTCGAACAAGGCACACACACTTTAAC
>JBDHQL010000064.1:0-6470 GCA_039807035.1 Chthoniobacterales bacterium | reverse complement strand
TGGCTTCAAGAGGCTGTGGGCGCGAGGGCGGATGGATTTATCGGCCCCAAAACTTTACGAGCAGTTTTTGCTCATAGGGGTAGCGAACTCGCGTCAACGCTCTTGTGCCGCAGGGAGAAGTTTTATCGTCGTATCGCAAGAGGCAGGAGGATGAAATACCTCAAGGGTTGGCTTAACCGCAATGCGAGTCTGCGCAAGTTTGCAATGAGCCTTTCATTGACACCCGTGCATTGAGCGTCATGGCCCAAGGACTTTTCATTACCGGCTTCACCATCACCGAGGTGCTCGCCATCCAGTCGAAAGCCAAAGAAATGCTCATGGAAGGCAAGACGCTTATGGCATGGGGAGATTCGGGAATGACGACATCCAAACAATTTCCTATGACCATAAAAGAAACACTCGAAGAATGTGCTTATGCGCTGCGTGCGCTTGATCCTTTTACCTATGGAAGAAAAAAGACAATCGAGACGTCTTCGATTGTTGGTTATTTGCCAAAATGAAATCGCCATTTTCCCTTGTTGGTAAATTAGTGACATGGGCATGGGGTGGCCCCTATGAGTCTGCTAATTATTCGCCGAGACGTGGACGGGTTCCAGGCGCAGCACCGAGAGACACAAAACGTGACCTTACGTCGGGAGTGCGCTCAGAACTTGTGCGTCGCTCGCGGTATCTGCACAAGAACTCCGGCTTTGTGCGAGAGCTTGTCGCGAATATGGCCATCTACTCGACGGGAGACGGCATTAAACCGCAGGCGCAATCTTCCGACGTAGTGTGGAACCGCCAGGCCGAGGAATACTTCGCCAACTGGGCTTCGCGCTGTGAGATTACAGGGCGATTTTCCTTCGAGGAGTGCCAAAGCATTGTCTGCCGTGGCATTGATGTAGATGGAGAGTATTTTGTCCATAAGACGCATGACCATCTTGGGCGTCCTATGCTGCAATTATTGGAATCGCACCGCATTGGGGATGCTCCCGGTTCGGAGGAAACCGTAGATGGAATTGGGATTAATCAATTTGGGGCACCGGCCTTTTACCGCCTGATTCTTGATGACGGCAAATATCACGATGTAAGTGCTGAGGACATCCTGCACATCTTTGAGCCGGAATCAGCCTCTGCTGTTCGCAATGCGGCGACAATTCAACATTCCATTAACCATGTTCTCGACGAGATGGAGCTTCTCGCGCTGGAGAAACACGCTGTAAAGGACAACGCTGATGTGGCTCGCATTCTCAAAACAACAGGTGGTGGCATCGAACACGATGGTGATTTTTCCTTGGGCGAGGGGATGAACGTCCAGGAATCGAGCAATCCTTCGGCTTTGCAAAAAATCATCGGCGGTAAACTTGTGGCTTTGAAACCCGACGAATCCCTCGACAGCTTTCAAAGCAATCGTCCGAGTCCTACATTCACGGGGTTCTTGACGCATCTGCGCAGAGATTCTGCTCTTGGAGTTCTGCCTTACGAATTTGCCGCAGATTCCAGTAGCGTGGGTGGAGCCGGAGTTCGTCTCGTGGTGGCTAAGGCGGATCGGCGATTTTCATTCCGTCAGCTTATTCTCATCCAACGATTCATTCGGCCCGTTTGGGCATATGTCATTGCCGATGCGATTAAGACAGGGGCTTTACCCCATGTGGCCAACTGGCATCGTCTTAGTGCCACCACACCTCGCCGCATCACCGTAGATGCGGGGAGGGAAGCACAGCAGAATCGCGCCGATGTTGAAATGGGGCTCAAAACCCTTAGCGAGCATTTTGCCGAACAAGGGATGGATTTTGAGGAGGAGATTCGGATTCGGGCGCAAAACGCTCGTCGCATTCTCGATTTAGCCAAGGAATATGACGTGCCCTTAGAAATGCTATGGCATCCGCGCAGTGGAACAGGTGCTACGCCTGTGATTGGAGAAGTCGAAGAAACGACGGGTCTTGGCGGAAGAATACAGCCGGGGTGAGAGAAGTGTGTGCGTTGACACTCAGCTGGTGGTGTGAATCCCACTGAAGTCTTATCGCGCCCGTGGCTATTAACCCCGCAGGCTCACGCATCGCTTGTTGCGGCATCGCAGGCATTTTACCAATCACCGACGAAGGTAGATGAGCTGCCGCAGTTCTCGCTTCTTTCTATCGAACAAGGCGTGGGCATCGTATCCATTGATGGCCCGATCATGCGGCGTCCGGGGCTGATTTCCCAATTTCTCTTTGGTGCCATTGATACCGAATGTGTGATTGAAGCCGTGAATGAGGCGGCGGCCAACGACGAGGTGCAAGCTGTGCTTCTCGACATTGATAGCCCGGGAGGAAGCGTTAATGGAACGCCGGAGTTAGCGCAGGCTGTGGCCGATCTTTCGCGCCAAAAATATGTCTATGCTTTTACCGCAGGGCAGATGTGTTCCGCCGCTTATTGGGTCGCTTCACAATGCGATGCCATCTACATGACGCCTAGTGCGCGAGTGGGCTCCATTGGCGTGATTGCCTCCATTCTCGACGACTCCGAGGCACTCCGCGAGGACGGTATCAAAATTGAGGTCTTTGCTGCGGGAAAATATAAAAGCCTTGGGGCCTCGGGCGTTTCTCTTACCGAAGAGCAGCGGGCATGGATGCAAGAGAATGTGGAGGAAATTGCAGCCGAGTTTCGTGCTGCGGTGTTGGCCCGTGGGCGCAAAATTCCCGAGGAAGCGATGGAAGGGCAGACGTTTTCAGCGAAGGTCGCCATGCGGTTAAATCTCTCAGGTACGACGAAGAGTCGAGCGGAGGTTTTGAAGGTGCTTCGGGCTCGCCACATTAAGGCAACGAGTTGACATGCTCCTATGGGTATTATGCTCACTGTTGACGAACAACTCGATCAAGCTCTAGCCCGCGTCGCGTCGCTAGAAGCAGACGCACAGGCGCAGGAAGCTCTCCTTGCGGAATCATCTACTAAGGCGCAACAACTCGAAGCCCAACTTGAGGAAGCCGCCGCTAATTACCAACGCCTCGAGGCAGATGTTTCCGCCTTGGGGAGCACCAATCAGGAACTCGAATCCAAGATGCAGGCACTTGCAGCCCGCAATGCGGAGATTGAAGCCAAGGAGCAAGACATCGAGAGTCGCGCTTCGAAGCGTGCCGCCGAGATTGTTGCCTCCACCGGCACCGCTGCTGCTGTTCCCGTGACAGCACAAGGCGATCAACGCGGCGAAGATTTGGTGGCTCGATTTAAGGCCATTTCCGACCCCAAAGAGCAGACCGTTTTTTGGCGTTCTCTCACTGCCCAGCAACAAGCACTCATCCTTTCCAGTAGCTCTAACTAATCCACGATTATGCCCAACACCCTTACAAACGTTAAAGACATCAAGGTTGCCCAAAATGCGCTTGCGCCATTCATGGCAACTCTCACGCCCTTCCGAGCGTTCTCGACAAACTTCAACCCCGAACCTGCCGATAAACTCGATACGGTGCGGGTGCCCGTTATTGGTGCTCCTTCTCAAAGCTCTGACTTTTCGGGCGACTATACTTCCAACGCCGACTCCACGGTGACGGTGGTGCCTGTCGTGCTCAATCGGCACAAATTTAAGACCGTTCACGTCACGGCTCGCGAGGCAGCGGAGACGGCTCTTAACGTGCTTGAAGGACTTGTTGCCGGAGCGGTGAAACAACTCGCCGAGGATGTCTTAAAGGATGTCTTTTCCGAGGTTACTGCCGCCAACTACGGCAATCCCGCTATTACTGCACTCGCTGCCGAGGCTTTCGATTACAAGAAAGTGCTGAAAGTCCGCGAGGAGTGCAGCAAGGCTAAGATGCCCATTTCGGATCGCTCGCTCATTCTCGACGATGCTTACTATACGAATCTTCTCGCCGATGATGTCGTAGCCAAGAGCTTCGTTTTGCCGCTTTCTCAACCCGGTGTGGTCGAGGCGCAGCTACGACGCATTGGTGGTTTTGATGTTTATCCAAGCACAGTCATCCCAGAAAACGGTGAGAAACTTGTCGGGTTTGCCGCCCATCCAAGCGGGATGGCTCTGGCTATGCGCTACCTCGTGCCTGTGGCCAACTATGACGAAGCCGGTGCCGTTACTGATCCCGAAACCGGACTTACCTTCGGCTACCTGCGTTATACCGAAACCAATTCCAATCGCATCTTTGTCACCGTTGAGTGTCTCTACGGATTTAAGGCGGCTATTGGTGCGGGAATCAAACGCATCGTGAAGCCGACTCCGTAAGGACGTAGTTTCCGTCATGCCCTGCTCCCGCATTGGTAACGGTGCGGGAGCATTTTGTTGCAGCAACTCTAAGATATGCACAAGGGGTGTGTCGTCAGCCAGAACAACAGCTGAAGCGGTTTAAGTACGTCCGTTGACACTGCCCTCTTGGGCGTGAACATTAGAGACGAAGTTGCTGCCGATGCAGCAGAAATTATTGCCGAAATTGGTGAAGTTGTAACGTGGAAGGGCACGGATTATCCGGCTCTTGTGAGTGCCCCCACAATGGGCGAAGACCTCAACTTGGGTGGATTTGTGAGCAGTGGTGATTTCACCATAAAAATTATGCGGTCGTCGCTTGGCTCAGCGGTGCCGCAGCTTGGTGACATCCTTGAATATGAAGGCGGCAAGTATCGCGTTGTTCGATCAACCAATCATGCACGTTACCCGATGGTCGTGTTGGTGGTTTCATCCGAGGATTAAGGGCCATGATTGAGCATCAATTTGAAAAAGCCTTTTGCAGCGCATTGCAGGGAGATAACGAATTTCATGGACTCCATTTTTATACGGCACTCGATGATGACAACCATCAGCTTCCCGCTCTTACGATTGTCTCGAAGTCAGAATCGCTTGTCGGTTCGACAGAATTTTTTCGAGTCGCCGTAGAGTTGCGAATTGAACATCACGCCAAAGACCATACTCCCGAAGAACACGCAGCCATTGTCGAACGGGTGCGTGTTTTATTGACTGCAAAAACCGATGTTATTGCCACTATCAACGCACAGGGGAGCGTGCAGGTCATCGGCTATGCGGTGATGGGGGCGGAACAGGAGGTAAATGACGGAGCATCTGTTACCGTTGTCTCCATTAAGACGGGTTGCAGGCATTGTTGACACGGCACCATAATTACTATGCCCGCAAACGATGTTACATTTGGGATTTCCCGTCACGAAGGTGCGCTCATTGATAGCGTGGAAACAACCGAATCCGTGCAAGTCAAGGAACTCGCAGGGAGTGACGGTGAAATTGCTCGCGTGAAGATTTTTCGCGCAATGACCGAGGGCTCTGTGAAGGGGCATGGCACGCTCTCCGTCGTTCCGGGTGTTGGCGATCCGGGTGTTGATGGATTGCCGCAAGGCGGCGTGACAGTCATTCCAGACTTGAAGCGCTCCGAATCCAACGAGGATTTCAGCGGATGGGAATATAGCTTCAAGAATTATCCCAACGCGACGGCAGTAAATTAACCGTCATGCAACGAGGCGATAAACTCATCGTCGTGCGTGATGCACGGGCCCAGCCGGAAATCGCGATGATGATTGCCGCTCTGGTCACGCTTGGTATTCCGCTCGATGACGACTGCCCCTATCAAGAGACTCGCGAAATTGTAAATGGCCGAGAGCAGCGGGTTTCCACTTGGGTTCTAAAATCTATCAGCGTCTGCGGGCAATTTGAGACGCAAAAAATGATAGATGCGTGGAATGAAAAAACGTTCTGTCACGACAACCCCGAACACCCAATGGCCTATATCAAACAAGCCTTTGTGAATCACTCAAGATTGACGCAGGCAATGCAAACGCAGCCGCCTATTGCGCTCATTCGGCGAGGCAAACGTCTTGCTCTTATTCCCTTTGATGCAAGCTCTGCCCGTCGCGAGGAACTACTTGCTCAACTCGAATCATGAACACAAACGAAGAACGCACCGAAAAACAATTGGACATCTTTATGGAGCCGCCCATGCAGGTCGGAGAATTAAAGATGCGCCCCTTTAGCGCAGGGACACTCACACTTTGTCGCAAGCTTGGATTGACGATGTTGCTTGGGAACGCAGAGGACAAGGCAACGCTTAGCGATGAAGAAAAGCAGCGACAAATCACGACGTTTTTATTCATTCAATGCGCTCCGCTCGATGACGTGAAACGGGCAGCGAAGTTAGCGCGAGAGAACCGTGCGGCATTTGAGGACGAGCTTCTTCTAAACTTTGAGTTAAGCCTACCCGTGGGTGCAATGGCCAAGGCAATCGAGAGTCTCGCAGGGGAGATGGATCGCATCGGTGCGGCACAATTTGAAACGGTGCCCAAAGAGGCGCTAAGCGGAGGCGTTGCGGAGAGTCCGCCCCCAAACGACTAACGCCAGCGTGGCTCGCAACCTTTGTCTATCAATTGGCAAGCGAGACAGGCTGGCATCGCGATTTCATTTTGTGGGAAATGCCGGTGTCTGAGCTTTTACTCTATCAACAAGCCGCCATGGTTGCCGATGGGCGATTCTGGCTTGTTGCGCCATCACCTCCTGCACGCTCGCAATG
>JBDHQL010000063.1:0-6625 GCA_039807035.1 Chthoniobacterales bacterium | reverse complement strand
TGTCTCGTCCGCCGCCGGACGAGACGTGGCTGCCAAGCGCAGACTCTCTGCGATAGCAGAATCATAATCCACCAAAGCCACAGGCGTACCGAGGATGGCGATAGTTTCAGGCTTGTGACTCATGAGCCTCGCAATCTAGCGAAGCATTCTTCCGTGAGCAATCGTCACAGAAAATCGCTGGCTTCCGACTGCGAAGTAAATCTATCCTCCGCGCATGAGTCTTGCTGCCAGAATTAACGAGGAAATCAAAGAAGCGATGAGAGCGAAGAATGCCGAGCGTCTTTCCGCTCTGCGCATGCTTAAATCCTCCCTCAAATATGCCGCCATCGAAAAAGGGGGTGCCGGCGAAGCAGAATTGACTGACGCTGATGTGATCATCGTAGCGCGAAAAAGAATTAAGCAGTGCCAGGATGCCATCGAGGGATTCATGAAAGGTGGACGCCACGAGCAGGTGGAAAAAGAAAAAGCGGAAATCGCTTTATTGGAAAGCTACCTTCCTACTGCACTTTCAGCCGAAGAACTTGCGAAATTGGTGAAAGAGGCCATTGCCGAGACAGGTGCCACCGGCAAAGCTCAAATGGGCGCGGTAATGAAAGTTGTGATGGCAAAAGCCGCCGGTCGCATCGATGGAAAATCGGTCAATGCGGAGGTGCAAAAACAGCTTGGATAAAAAACGTAAAATCGGGACAGGGACATGGGCTATCATTGTCGCCGGCGGCTCAAGTCGCCGGATGGGCTTTGATAAATTGACCGCAGACTTGGAGGGCCGTCCGGTGTTGGCGTGGAGTGTAGAGGCGTTTAATGAGTGTCCGTCCATAGGCGCCATTGTCCTCGTGTGCGCCGCAGGAGAACTTGAGGAATTTGAAGCGATTGCCCGCCTTGTCGCGCCGAAAAAATTACGAGCGGTGATTGAGGGTGGAGTGCATCGGCAACTGTCCGTTGCTGCCGGTCTCGACTGCGTTCCGCAGAGTGTTTCTATTATTGCCGTCCATGATGCGGCCCGTCCGTTGGTAACATGTGCGATGATTGACCGCTGTCTTGAAACAGCTCGCAATACCGGCGCTGCGGCCTGTGCGCGTCCGGTGACGGATACGCTTAAACGCGTCAATGACGAAGGTTTTATCGTAGGTTCTGTGGAGCGTGAGCATTTGTGGGCGGTTGAAACGCCGCAGATTTTTCGTGCGGAATTGCTGCGTCACGCCTATGCGGAAGCGGCTCGATCCGACGTGCATTTTACGGATGAAACATCCGCAGTTCAAGCCGTAGGTGCTCCCGTTTCTCTCGTGGATTCCGTGGGATGGAATCGCAAAATTACTTATCCGGCAGACCTTGAAATGGCTCGTCTGCTCGCACGCGGAAAGGCAACGTTCTAATGCAAAAAGTGGTGTGGCGATTCCTTCTCGCAGGCTTCGTATTGCTTCTCATTGTGACAGGCGTTGCGATGTTTTTTGGCGCATGGGTACACCCCGATGATAGCGCAGATTTGCCCTCATGCCCTTACATTGGTGGGAATGAACTTGTCGGGCAGTCCTCCAATATGATGGCGGTTATCGGCGCGTATGAAGCCATTCGCGAAACACTGAAACGTCATTCCACCGAAGGTCTCTACGCACAGACAGCCGTCATTGAAGAAGCCTTATCCTCCGCCGATCCACGCATTGCTTCCTGCGCCAAACGCCTCGGTGCGGAGAAAGATATTGAATCCGCCCGACGTGCCTTTATGCGCATGCACCGCCTCATGGAAAAGCATGTTCGTGCGATGGAGAAAAAATAAACTCCCGCTAAGGCGGACTTGTCGGGCGGGTGCGGCGCGTTAAATTCAAGTACTTTTCTGCTCATGAAATCTATTCCGACTAGCTCCGAAATCCGCCAAAGCTTTCTCGATTTTTTCCGAGAGAAACAGCACACCATCGTGCGCTCTTCGAGTCTTCTGCCAGACTCCCCCAATTTGCTTTTTACCAATGCGGGAATGAATCAATTTGTCCCGATTTTCCTTGGTGCGTCGAAGGCCGATGTCTCGCGTTGGCCCGGGGCGATGGCCGGGTCAGATCATCGTGCCGCCGACACGCAGAAATGTATTCGCGCCGGTGGAAAACACAATGACCTTGAGGATGTGGGGCTGGATACCTACCACCATACTTTTTTTGAGATGCTCGGGAATTGGAGCTTCGGAGATTATTTCAAAAAAGAAGCCATCGCTTGGGCGTGGGAGCTTTTGGTGGAGCGGTGGAAATTCCCGCCACAACGACTTTATGCGACCGTGTATTCTCCCAGCGAAGGCGATCCCAGCATGTTTGACCAAGAGGCGTGGGACGCGTGGGCTGAGCTTTTTAATGCCGTGGGGCTTAATCCGAAAATTCACATCGTTCACGGCAACAAGAAGGACAATTTCTGGATGATGGGTGATACGGGTCCGTGCGGGCCATGTTCGGAAATTCATTTGGACCTCACGCCGCAGGGCGACACGCGAGGAACTTTGGTGAATCAGGGAAATGCGGAGTGTATTGAATTGTGGAATCTCGTTTTTATCCAATTTAATGCCAACCCCGATGGCACCTTTAGTCCGCTGCCCGAGCGGCACGTGGATACCGGCATGGGTTTTGAGCGCGTGTGTTCGGTGATTCAAGGAACGAAGGGATTCACGCAATTTTCAGGAGCGCATGTTTCCAATTATGAGACGGATATTTTTCGTCCGCTATTTTCAGAAATTGAAAAATTAAGCGTGAAAAACTATGCCTCCACCCTGCCGGAAGCGGGAGCAAATGCCCATAGCGAGCAGGAAAAAATAGACATCGCCTTTCGCGTCATCGCCGATCACGCCCGCACGCTTTCTTTCGCTGTAGCGGATGGAATTCAGCCGGGAAATAATGACCGTCATTACGTGTTGCGCCGCATCCTACGTCGTGCGGTGCGCTATGGGCGTACGCTAGGATTTCGCGAGCCGTTTTTTTACAAACTCGTGGGTGTCCTTGCGCAAACTATGGGCGATGTTTTTCCTGAGCTGCGAGAAAAACAACAGCACGTCGAGCAGGTATTAAAGCGCGAAGAAGAAGCATTTAACCGCACTCTCGATAAAGGCATAGAGCTCTTTGAGCGTGAAGCCGCTAGATTGCTTTCTTCGGGTACCACGCCCGCCTCGGACGTCGGAGTCCGCGCCCCTGCGGACTTTACCCCAGGAGACGATGTTTCTCGCGGGGGCGCGGGAAACAACGCCCAAGACGGGCGTGGTACCCGAGAACCTTTGAAAATAGGGACACGAGAGATTTCGGGGGCGTTTGCTTTTCGACTTTATGATGAACAGGGGTTTCCACTCGACCTTACGGAATTAATGGCGCGGGAACGGGGGCTGTCCGTGGATGCAGCGGGGTTTGAGAGATTGATGGAAGACCAGCGTACGCGAGCGCGTGCTGCGCAAAAAAAACAAGTGATTGCGGTTTCGGAAGTCGTCACGAAAGAACCAACGCGATTTGGCGGTTATGAGGATTTTTCTACCGAGGCCACCGTGCTCGAAGTGGTACAGCTTCAGAATCACCTCGCCGTTGTACTCGACACGAGCGTGTGTTACGCCGAGATGGGGGGGCAGGTGGGCGACGCCGGAGAATTAAATGCGAGTGGCGACCTTTGGCGCGTTGCACACACGCAAAAGGCAGGAGATGTGTGGCTACATGTTCTCGAGGGAGTAGAGGCACCCGAGGTTGGAATGCGAATAACATTGCGCGTGGATGAACCGCGCCGCGCGGCTATCCAACGACATCACACCGTGACGCATCTTTTGCATTGGGCATTACACGAGGTTGTCAGCCGCGATGCGGTGCAAAAAGGAAGTTATGTCGGGCCGGACAAACTCACATTTGACTTTAGTAGTAATACGCTTTCTGCGGCGCAACTTGCGGAGGTGGAAAATCTCGTCAATGCGAAGATTGTAGAAAATGCAGATGTTAGTTGGATCGAAGTTCCTTACGCAGATGTTCGCAATCGCACGGATGTGATGCACTTTTTTGGAGACAAATACGGCGAGCGAGTACGTGTGGTTCAAGTCGGCGGGAAAGCCGGTGCGCTCGATGGTTACAGCATGGAATTGTGCGGTGGAACCCACGTTCGTGGCACGGGAGAAATTGGACTCTTTCGCATTCAAAGTGAGGCCGCAGTCGCTGCAGGAATTCGTCGCATTGAAGCCGTCGCAGGATGGGAAGCCGTCCAAGCGAGCGTTGCTGATCGTGAAAAAATTAAATCTCTCGCGTCGAAATTGGGCGCACCCATTGCCGATGCGGAAAAAAAGTTAGACGCTCTCCTCGCGCAGCATAAGGAGCTTGAGAAAGCTCTTAAATCGGCACGTCAACGGGAGGCTGTTGCCCAAGCTGCAGGTTTGCTTGCTGCGAGGGAAACTTTGGGAACGTTGCCGGCTATTGTGGCGCGGCTTAACGACGCGAACGGCGACACTTTGCAAGCTGCAGCCGATGCGTTGAAATCAAATTTCTCCGGCGTAATTGTTCTCGCCGGAGTTTCGGAAAATGCCGTGTCGCTCGTGGCCTGCGTGAGCAAAGAATATACGGGGAAAATTTCTGCCGGTAAAATTATCCAAACCATCGCGCCCCTCGTAGAAGGCAAAGGCGGAGGACGCCCCGATAATGCGCGTGGCGGTGGTAAAAATTCCGCAAAGCTTGATGATGCTCTTGCGGCAGCGCGGGACTTCATTGCGAAGTCCTAAGCCTTGTTGTCGCTGCCGCTGCGCACCACGACGCTCCAATGCGTGCGTGTGTAGCGCCAGCCCGAGTGAATGGAAAGAATCACACTCGCATAGACGAGCACTTGTCCGATGGTACTGAGGGCTGATGTCAACTGCGGCGCTGCTTCCGGCATGAGCCATTCCTGCATCGCATCACGCAGGAGAAAAAATCCAATCATGATCATTTGCGAGGCCGTCTTTGTTTTTCCCGCAGGGTCCGCGCTGAGGACGATTCCGTGCGAGAGAGCGAGCTGACGTAGGCCGGTGATGAGAAAGTCGCGCGCGATGAGAACGACTGCGGCCCACGAGGGAATATCGTGCGACCACACGAGACAAACGAGCGCAGCGGCGATGAGAACTTTGTCTGCAAGCGGGTCCATTAGTCGCCCGAAATCTGTCTCGCATTTCCAGCGACGCGCTAACATTCCATCGAGATAATCCGAGAGAACTGCTAGCGCAAATGCGAGTGCCGCGATGGTATCGCTCCACGCCATTGCGCTCTCGCGTGCCGCGACAAATACAAGCGTAAGGATGAAGCGGAGGATGGTAAGACGATTGGGAATTGTCATGCGTACGAAGTGCGTACGAGCGTCGCAAACGTGGGGCGATTTCGCAAGGCTACGCAGGTAAAAAAAGTTTTTTTGAACGAATTGCCAAGGTGCGCGTCTAAGCTTTTCACAACACGGAGATCAGGCTTACGGAGTACCCTAAAAATTTTTCCAGATTTTTTAAAAAAAGGGTTGACTCTTCCAAATTTTATGGCATCCTCTCTGTCCCATTAATTGGGAACCGATTAAATCGGTCATTGCTCTTTCCGCCGGCGGCATCGTCCGCAAGGCCAAAACCTTCTCGGTCGTCATACGCCCGGAAATGGCAAAAGCGATTTTTGAAATCTTAACTCTGAAAGTAAAAATCAGAGGGTAACCACAAAGATTGATTTGTGGGTTATCGTCAGCAGTTTTTTATGCGACAAACCGATCGTAAGATCGGAACTCTGCGCGACTCAGCATCGCGTAGGGGTTTGTCAGAATTTGGTCTCCCGTAAGGGATGACCGCAAACTTTCAACGGAGAGTTTGATTCTGGCTCAGAACGAACGCTGGCGGCGTGGATAAGACATGCAAGTCGGACGGAACTTTTTCGGGTAGCAATACTTGGGGAAGTTTAGTGGCGAACGGGTGCGTAACACGTGAGCAATCTGCCGAGGAGTGGGGGATAACTTGCCGAAAGGTAAACTAATACCGCATGTGGCCAAGGAGGACATCTTCCTGACGCCAAAGCCGGGGCAACCTGGCGCTTCTTGAGGAGCTCGCGTCCTATCAGCTTGTTGGTGAGGTAATGGCTCACCAAGGCTATGACGGGTAGCTGGTCTGAGAGGACGACCAGCCACACTGGAACTGAGACACGGTCCAGACACCTACGGGTGGCAGCAGTCGAGAATTTTTCACAATGGGGGAAACCCTGATGGAGCGACGCCGCGTGGAGGATGAAGGTTTTCGGATTGTAAACTCCTGTCATTAGAGAACAAGGCGTACGGCGTAACTGCCCGTACGTTGATAGTATCTGAAGAGGAAGAGACGGCTAACTCTGTGCCAGCAGCCGCGGTAATACAGAGGTCTCAAGCGTTGTTCGGATTCATTGGGCGTAAAGGGTGCGTAGGTGGCGATGTAAGTCAGATGTGAAATCTCCGAGCTTAACTCGGAAACTGCATTTGATACTGCATCGCTTGAGGATTGTAGAGGGCATTGGAATTCACGGTGTAGCAGTGAAATGCGTAGATATCGTGAGGAAGACCAGTGGCGAAGGCGAATGCCTGGGCAATTCCTGACACTGAGGCACGAAGGCCAGGGGAGCAAACGGGATTAGATACCCCGGTAGTCCTGGCAGTAAACGGTGCACGT
>JBDHQL010000062.1:0-7004 GCA_039807035.1 Chthoniobacterales bacterium | reverse complement strand
TCATGGCATAAGAACCTTCCTTCGGACGCCCTCGGTGGATATTTCCATCCCGTCCACGCATCGGCCCCTGCGCCGATCCGAAATACGTTCGTAATGTATCGAGCATTGTATCGCCAAACGCCAGACGTCCGGCCTGATCTCGAATACACGGCCCATAAATATCCCCTTTGCGCAGGAAAATCGTCGAAGCCGTGCTGAGAGCCTCCTGACCTTTTCCGAGAAAAACTCCGCCCTTAATCATTCCCGCTCGATAAAGGCTCGCCAATTTCTCCTCGATAATACGAGCACGGAGCATCACACGGTATGCACGCACGGGCAAAGGGACGCTTTGCGCCAACTCCTCGCTTTCCTGCGCTTCGTCCTTAGTTGCAGCAGCCATCAGAGCGCACAGAATAAGTCGAGAACCTCCCCCGCTGCAAAGGTAAAAGGGAAAAAACATGCAACAGCTGCGCCGAAGGCTATTCTTCCGCGAGTCCTTAGCGACATTTCACATTTGCCCTTTTCCTTCCCGACACGCCTCTTTAAATACCGTTGTTACCAATGATTCACTTTTTAACGCGAGGCGGTCACCGCCACGGGCGTGCATTTTTTTTCGGACTTATTTTTTTCGCCATGTTCCATAACACAGGCCATGCCGAGGTGCTAAAGTTGGAAGCAAAATTGGGGCAACTTAATACAAACCGCGTGGAAATCATCACGCAGAGCTCGTTTCCGAATCAACAGAGCGTTGCTCTCAAAGCCGATGCCGCACCATCCGCGATGGTCAACACCGCACCCCCCACGGATAAGCCGGATCTCATTTTGCCCGTGCGGGCACCGAAACCCGGTCGCTATAATGTTTTCACCTATACCACAATAAATGAAACGGGTATCGAGCGGCTAAAGACTGCAAAAACGAAATTTGAATCCCTCTTTCTTTGGTTTCAAATTGATAATCAAAACCCCACGCGGCGCGTGGTTTTCGAGCCTTGGGGAAAGCCGGAAAAGATAGAGAAAGAGCATACGGGCGTCTTTGCGTTCACGGGGGAAGACCAGCAAATTCGCCTCTGGTTGCCTGCGGGCGTCAATTTACATCGCCTCGAACTTACTCCCTACATAGCACCGCCCGTTCCACCGGAAGCGGAGGCTTACAAACCCGCCGTGGTACCGCCTGCCGAGCATCCGCGGCTGTGGGTGACGAAAGAATCACTACCCAAAATGCGGGCGAATCTCACGCATCCGGAAAACCGTCCTTACTGGGAGAGCGTGAGTGCTCTGGCAGCGAAGCCGTTCGAGTTCCATCCCTCCGGCGATGGCGAAATTCCTTTCAATACGCCGTTAGAACGCGCGGCGATGGCGAAGGCTTTTGTCTATCTTATGCAAGGCGACCAAAAAATCGGACGAGAAGCCGCCGATCTCATGCTCGCCTATCTTCCCCGTGTCGAGTTCGGCAATTTGCTCGACATCACGCGCCAAATCGGTGCGGCAATCTACGCGGGTGCTTGCGTGTATGATTGGTGCTATGACCTGCTCACGCCTGCGGAGCGCGACACCCTGCGGCATCATCTCATGCGCCTCGCGGAGCAAATGGAATGTGGCTGGCCGCCGTTTCTTCAAACCATCGTCAACGGCCACGGCAACGAAGCGCAGATCAATCGCGATCTCCTCGCCATGGCCATCGCCATTTATAATGAAGACCCGATCCCCTACAAATACTGCGCCTACTCGGTGCTCGAACAACTCGTGCCGATGCGACGCTTCGAGTACCAATCTCCACGGCATAACCAAGGCATTAGTTACGGAGACTTTCGCTTCGGGTGGGAAATGCACGCCGCATTGTTATTTCAACGCATGACAGGACACGAAGTCTTCGATCCCAATATCAAACGCGTGCCGCTCTTCTTTCTCTACTATCGTCTGCCTGATGGCTCGATGCTGCGCGATGGGGACGGCGTGAAACCCGCAGGAGAATATTGGAAATATGCACGCACCGCGCTGGTGTGCTCGGCCTACAATGGCGATCCAATTTTGAAAGGCGAACTTCTACGCCAAGGTGGCTTACAAGCCGATCCCGTACTGTTTCTCCTGCTCAACGATCCCGCTGTCGTGCCCGAACTTCGTCTGGATTCTCTGCCTCTCACCATGGACTTCGGCCCCATTCTCGGGGGCATGGTGGCGAGGACGGGTTGGACGATGGGAGAAAACTCGCCCGATGTCATCGCAGCCATTCGTGGCGGCGGATACCATTTTGGAAATCATCAACATTCCGATGCGGGAGCGATCCAAATTTACTATCATGGGATGCAAGTCGGACCGTTGGCGCAATATAGGTTCTACGGCACGCCTTACGATTTGAATTTCGCCAAACGCTCCGTCGCCCAAAGCATGATGTTGGTCTTCGATCCCAACGAAGCAATCCCCAACAATCAGGCCAACGACGGCGGCTCTCGCTACAACCCCGACATCGCCATTTCAGCGAAGGACGCAAAGACCAAGCCTCGGTTTAATTATGGCACGGTACAATCCAGCTCCTTTGGCCCGGATGCGCAGACGCCTGACTTCAGCTATTTCGCGGCGGACTTGCGTGCTGCTTATTCGGATAAAATTACGGCCTATGTCCGACGGTTTTGTTTTCTCAACCTCCATTTACCGAAACATCCTGCGGCAATTATTTTGCTCGATGACATCACGGCTAAAGACCCCACCTTCCGCAAAGTCTGGCAGCTCACGACCGTGCAAAATGCCCAACCCACACCCACGGGCGTCCTCCTTGGAGCGCAAGATGAAGATGGCGCCTCCGTCAACATCCGCATGCTCCTGCCTGCCGCCAACGAGAGAACGCTCGACATTCTCAGCGGTGAAGATGTCTTCCGTGTGGATGGCAAAGTTTATCAGCCACCGGATGTCAATGCCCCCGAAGCACACGGACACCGCATCCTTGTGTCCCCGAAAACCGCGCAGTCTCACGACCGTTTCCTCTCCGTGTTTCAACCCGGCAAAGGAAAACCGCTCCGTGTTGCCTTTGAGGAAGGGGAGGGCTTTGTGATCGTCCGCATCGCCAGCCGCGTTGTCGTTATGGCTACCGGCACCACGCTGCGAGAACAAGCCCTTGAGTTCACCGTACCTGCCTCGAAAAAGCAAAAAAGGGTATGGGTCGCCGGTCTCGCTCCCGGGGACTGGAGCATCGCGAAATCCGACGACAAGGGTTCATCGCAACAGTCCAAGGTGGAGCCCGGGAAGAACACCCTCACATTTACTACCCGAGGCGGACGTTACCGAATCGCTCCATCAAAGATTTCCGAAGTCATAAAATGAGCGTGCAATTCGTAAGAACGCACTATATTTATAGATTTGAAATTTTGTGATAACGAGTTGGAAAACTCGTTTTACGGCTTTTCTATTTCTTGTAACAATACTTCTATGCTGCCAATAAAGTTTCGGATCCTAATAGTTCTGGGGGTTTCTCTATTTATAAATTGCTTCCCGTCTCGGGCAGAGAATTCACCCACACCTTCTGTTAAACATGTTATCCACATCAGTGTGGATGCCCTGGGTGCAAAATACCTCGAAAAGTTTTTACAAGAATCTCCTCTTGAGTTTCCCAATTTTGAAAAATTAATCCATGAAGGTGTTTCTACATTTAATGCAAGAACCGATTACTCGAAAACAATTACCCTTCCTAATCATACATGTATGATCACTGGCCGCCCTGTGGAAACACCGAAAGGTCGCCCCGACGCAATGGGGCACGGATTAACCCAAAATGAATATCCTTTAGAAGATGAAAAATCCCTCCATTCCCTCAACCTCACACAAAACTATACGGCCAGCACTTTTGATGTTGTGCATGATCATGGCTTAACAACCGCACTATATTCGGGAAAAGAGAAGTTTAAGATATTTACAGATAACTATAATTTAAAAATTGATCATGCGATCACGCAGAATGGAATCCATGATAGGGCATTAGACGAGTTGAAATCTCATCACCCAGCCTATACATTTCTCCATTATCCAGACCCGGATGTTGCAGGTCATAAGTATGGTTATCTGGGCACCGAATACAAAGATGCTGTTAAGGAGGTGGATGGCTACCTTGGAGATTTATTTCAGCTCCTAGAGTCCGATCCTCAATTTAAGAATCAAACTATCATTATCCTTTCCGCAGATCACGGAGGGCAACCGGGGACAAAATCTCATGGCGAAAAGAAGGAGCCTTACAATTATACAATTCCCTTCTTTGTATGGGGCCCCGGCGTAACGCGAGGGGCAGATATCTATAAATTAAATCTCAATACGCGCTCGGACCCCGGTCCCAGTCGCCCGGATTATACAATTTCTCCCCAACCCATTCGCAATGGTGATGGGGGGAATCTTGCCCTTAAACTTCTGGGGCTTCCACCGATTCTCAATTCATCTATTAATAACAAACAAGATCTCGCTATTCATTAAAAACATGAGTTTACCGGCAGAAATCCAAAGGCTATTCCCTCCGCGCCCTCAACTTGACCCTCAACCCAAAATTATAAGCCGGACGCCGTTGGAGGGCGGAGAGCGATGGGTTATTGAATATGCTGTTGCGGAAAATGAGCGCGTTCAGGCGTTGCTCCTTGCGCCGACGCAGGCGACGCCCAAGCATCCTTGCCCTGGAATCATTGCCTCACATCAACATGCGGGGCAGTTTGACCTCGGAAAATCCGAAACAGCAGGCCTCGCGGGGAATCCGGAATTGGCCTATGGACTCGAGCTTTTTCAACGTGGTTTTGTCGCCTTCTGCCCAGACCATGCCGGCTTTGAAGAACGTCAGCAAACACGGCGCCCCCACCAACAACCTCTCGAAGGCCGAGACTATGAGCACTTTCTTTTTTTGAATGCGCTTTTGCACGGTGAAAGCCTCGCCGCAAAATACCTCTTCGACTTACAACAAGCCGTGGATGTTCTCACGTCCTTTGATTTCGTGGATCCCACCCGCCTCGGCGTCATTGGCCACTCTCTCGGAGGCCAAACGGCATTGTGGTTGGCCGCAGGAGATTCTCGGATGAAGGTCGCCTTTTCTTCCTGCGGAGTAAGTCAACTACGCCATATCCAAGACGAATGTATTCTCCACAATCGCGCCATGTACCTTCCCGGATTATTGGAGGTCGGTGACATGGCCGATGTCGTGGCTTCCATTGCTCCCCGTGCGGTGGGAATGAGTCATGGAACAAAAGATGTGATATTTCCTCTCGAAGGAATTCGAGAAATTCATCGCAAAGCAGAAAGCGTCTTCGAAAGCGGACATTTTTGGTCAAAAATCTTCGAAGGTGGCCATTCCTTTCCCCGCGAAATCCGCCACCACGCCTACGATTTTCTCGAAAAACACCTCAGGACGCACGCCTGAAACCTTTAACCTTCGATGCCCTATTCGTAATCGGAATGGCGGGTTTCGTGGATGAAGAGGAGGGCAACAAGGGAGAGGGCGGCGGCGGCACTTAGGTAGAGCCCCACGGTGTAGAGTCCGTAGCCGAGGGCGAGTTTTGTCGCGATGTATGGCGCGAGTGACGCACCGAGAATGCCGGCCATGTTAAAGGACATGGAAGCACCCGTGTAACGCACTTGCGTGGGAAATAGCTCGGAGAGCAAGGTTCCAAGCGGGCCATAATTCGCTCCCATGAGACCAAATCCTAAAAGAAACATGACCAACACGCCGATTAATCCGGCGTGAAACAACGGAGCCAACGCAAAACCAAAAAGAATAATGGCCGCATTGACGCCGATCATCGTGATACGTCGCCCCAACCGATCCGCCAAAACGGCAAAGATAGGAATGGTAACGGCAAAAGCAAGGACGCCGATCATTTGCAAAATGAGCAATTGATCACGGCTGTAATGCAGGCTGTTCACTCCCCAACTAAGACAAAAAACAAGGAGAAGATAAAAAATCACAAACGCCGTGATGGCAATCAGGGTACCGAGAAAGAGGAGACGAAAATGATGACGAAAGATCGTGAAAAGCGGAACCGCAACGCGTTGACGTTTCTCAAGGGTACGCTGAAAAGCCGGCGTTTCGGTGATTTTTAGCCGCACATAAAGCCCAATGAGAATGAGGACGCTGCTAATGATGAACGGAATTCTCCAGCCAAAGGCGAGGAACTGCTCATTGGTAAGCAGCCATGAGATCAAGAGGAATGTACCGCTGGATAACACGAATCCAATGGGAGCTCCCAATTGCGGGAACATGCCAAACCAAGCACGTTTGCCCGGCGACGCATTTTCCGTCGCCAATAAAACCGCGCCTCCCCATTCCCCGCCGAGACCAAGGCCCTGACCCAATCGGAAGAATGCAAGCAAAGCCGGCGCCCAAGCTCCAATGGACGCGTAGGTGGGCAGTAAGCCGATGAACACCGTGGAAACTCCCATGGTCATGAGCGACGCCACCAACGTAGCTTTGCGACCAATGCGATCACCAAAATGTCCGAAGAGTGCGGAGCCAAAAGGTCGCGCAAAAAAGGCAAGTGCAAATGTTGCCAACGATTCCAAAGTCGCGGCAGTGGGGTCCGATTTGGGAAAAAATTGCGTTGGGAAAACAAGGACTGCCGCCATCGCATAAATGTAAAAATCAAAAAATTCGATCGTCGTTCCCGCAAGGCTCGCAAACAAAACGCGACGCGTGGAATTTGGATTTTTCTGAGCGTTTAATGATGAACTCATAAACAATGACGCGGCAAAATGTGTCGTTTTGAAGCTCAATACAAAAGGTAAAAGTTTAGCCAATGCTCATTTTATGCAAAAATCTCCACGATGACTAACGCGGCTTTGCAAAATCATGTTCAAGATTTGCTGGGCTGTCGCCGCTGTCCAAAAATGCAATCAACCCCGATCTCCGGCGGCGCCGTAATGAGCGACGTGATATTGGTAGGGCAAGCACCGGGCATCCACGAACCACGATTAGGACGTCCCTTTGCGTGGACAGCCGGGAAGACGCTATTTCAGTGGTTTGAGGAAGCGTGTGGGTTTAACGGAGAACGTTTTCGATGCCACATCGA
>JBDHQL010000061.1:0-7088 GCA_039807035.1 Chthoniobacterales bacterium | reverse complement strand
GGAGGCGGACATAATCGAGCAGATGCCCTTGGTCTTCCACAACGTAGAGCTGACTCACCGAATCGCGTTTGTCGTGCTGCGTGCGCAAATAGTCGAAGACTTCACCAACAGTCCAATGTTGCTTAATGGACACGTATTCGGGCGTCATGCGTCGCCCAATGGAATTCTTGGGATAACCGAGAAGTTCTGTGGCAATTTTGCGTTCGTCAGGATTCAGGAGCGCGAGAAGTTTTTGCGTGGCGGCAGCAGGAAGTTCCTGCAGGAGGGCGGTGCGGTCATCAGGCGCAATATCATTGAGAATTTGAGCGACATGCTCACGCCCGAGAGCGTGAAGGGTCTTTTCCTGTTCTTCGACGGGAAGATGTTCAAAGACTTCCGTCGCTAAACGGCGAGGAAGCAAGCGCAACAAGACAGCTTCATCATCGGGAGAAAGATCGCAAAAAATTTCGGCAATATCTGCCGGTGGGAAATTGCACAGGACTTCGCGCAATGCGAGAAAGTCACGTTTAGCGATCATTTCGGACAACTCTGGTGCGAGAAGGTTGCCGATCATAAATAGGGAGAGCCTTGCGGACAAAGGCTCGTGTGCGAGCAAGCTCGCCCGAACTTTATCTCAAGTTCAAAAATTGTCGCCCGATGCAGCATCATCGGCGTCTAAGATACGCCCCAAGGCGTCGTAGAGATCATCGAGAGCTTCGTCAGGAACCATGATGGTATCACGGCGACCATTGACGTCTTCGGTAATCTTCAACACACGTCCGCGGCTGTTTTCTTTGAAATCGAGGAAGAAAATCTTCCTGCCGCATACAACTTTTTCGGAGGCCAACACTTTGTCTGGGCCACGAGAATAATCATCACTCATACCAATTCTTCCTTCCTTTTCGCTGTCACCAATAAAAAAGCAGCGGGGGCTACGATCAAGGAGAAAAGATTGAGCAGCGAAGAAACTCCATGGAGGCGCATGAACGCCGGAGAGCCCGGAGTGTGCGGTGCCATGGCAGGTTGCAAGATCGTTGGGATGGCAAGCAGGGCAAGCACGGCGAGAATCTGAAGTGTCAGCGCGAACGTTACGCGTTTACTTTTTTGGCGTCCCACCCAGAGCGTGATGGTGGCCAAAACGCCCAGAATAATGGCGACCGAAAAATAATATGGGAAGATGGCAACGGCGATAGGCCCTGCTTGATTGTTGGGAAAAATTCGAAACAACGGAATCGCAACACCTGCGGTAAAAAACCAAAGGACAGCAGCCCATGCCCCGGCGAACCAAGGATAGTATTTCATGAGCGGAGCCCCACGGCTTTTTCGACGCGAGCCATCACGGATTCCGCGAGCGTGTTCGCTTTTTCCGCACCACGGCGAAGAATGGTCTCCACGTAATCGGGGGCAGATTCAAGTTCGGCGCGTTTTTTTCTCATAGGTTCAAAATACTCCCAGACCGTGGAGAAAAGCTGCTTCTTAAATTCGCCGTAGCCCGTGCCACCTGTGCGAAATTTTTCCGCCATTTCTGCTGCTTCACTCTCGGAAGCGAAGAGGCGATAGAGATTGTAAATGGAGGATGTGTCGGGATTTTTAGGTGCTTCCACCGGCGTGGAATCGGTGACCATAGCCATGATTTTTTTGCGCATGGACTTTTCTGCGTCAAAAATTTCGATGGTATTGCCATAGCTCTTGCTCATTTTGGCCCCGTCGGTTCCGGGCACAAGTGCCGCGTCTTCGCGAATGGACGCTTCGGGAAGTTTGAAAATGGCGCCGAAGGTTTCGTTCATTTTGGTGGCGATATCACGTGTGACTTCGAGATGCTGTTTTTGGTCTTTGCCAACGGGTACAATATCGCTGTCGTAAATAAGAATATCCGCCGCCATGAGCACGGGATAAGCAAAGAGCGCGTGACTCGACGCAAAACCACGGGCCGTTTTGTCTTTGTAAGAATGACAGCGTTCCAAGAGTCCCATCGGCGTGACAGCACTCAGAATCCATGTGAGAAGTGGAACTTTGGGAATGGCCGATTGACGGAACAGGCAGGTTTTTTCCGGATCAAGTCCGCAGGCCAAAAAGTCAAGAGCCACGTCGTAAGAATAGCGACGAAGTGCCTCTGCATCGTGCAATGTGGTGAGGGCGTGGAGATCGGCAATGAAGTAAAAAGCCTCTCCTTGTTTCGCCAACTCAATGGCCGGACGCATCATGCCAAGGTAGTTGCCGAGGTGCAGTGCCCCCGAAGGCTGAATGCCGGAAAGAATGCGTTTCATGAACCGCACACTTTAGCGACACCAGCGCGGCGAACAACAGCGATTTGCGGTTGAAAATGCAAATACGAGGCGTTTATCCATTCACCACGTGAATTGGAGCAGAGGCGAGAAAGGCGGCGATATTTTCTGCGGTGGTTGCGAGAAGGCGTTGCCGTGCGGCCCGCCCTGTCCATGCGATATGCGGTGTGATGAGGCAGTTGGGCGCGAGAAAAAGAGGATGATGAACAGCGGGAGGCTCGGTGGATAAAACGTCGAGAGCGGCACCGGCAATCACGCCATGAGTAAGGGCAACAGCGAGATCGGGCTCATTTATGAGAGCACCCCGCGCTGTGTTGATGAGAAAGGCCGAGGGCTTCATGCGAGCAAGGAAATCCGCATTGATGAGACCGCTGTTGGTTTCGGTAAGCTGACAATGTAGTGAAATGATGTCAGCGGTTTTTGCAATTTCGTGAAGGGAAACAAACTCCTCGGTGCCGTTGGGGTGTGAGGTGCTAGCCATGATGACTTCCATTCCAAAAGCGCAGGCAATTTCTGCCACGCGACGAGCGATGCGGCCTCGTCCAATTAAACCGAGACAGCAACCACGCAGCTCGATGATGGAAGTCAGGGGCGCACTCCACGCCCCCGATTGTGCCCAATGGCCGCCGGATACGGCGTGCGCATGTTGGGCGACATGATTGGTGAGTTCGAGAATGAGGGCGAAGGTATGTTGAGCTACCGAATCGGTACCATAAGACGGAACATTGCTCACCGGAATTCCATGGTGGCGAGCGGCCGTTGTATCTACGACATTGAAGCCGGTCGCAAGAACGCTGATGAAGCGTAAATTCGGCAACGCATGGAGTGTGGACGCATTCAGCGGGGTTTTATTGGTGAGGAGGATTTGCGTTTCTCCGGCACGTGAAAGAATTTCCGAAACGGGTGTGTGCGGGTAGGTCGTGAGATTACCGAGTGCTGCCACAGCATCCCAATGGAGACCACCATTCAATAGTTGCCCTTCATCGAGGACAACGATGTTAGGGCGCGACGATGTCATGATGGTTAATAAACATAGTAATCCGGCAACGGAAAGGCGTTGCGAATGTGCGTGATTTCCGGGTGATGTTTATCGGGAGCGAGAACTTCCATAATATCGAAGCGAAAATGAATGTCGGGGTAGTTTAGTAATTGCAACCATGCCATGGCGCCACGTGCGATGAGGCGTTGCTTCTCGTAATCTACGGCGTCGGCAGGACGCCCGCGTTCCTCCGTGGCACGCGTTTTGACCTCCACAAACACCAGTGTTCCTTCGGGTTTATCGCGGCAAACAATGTCCACCTCTCCACCACCGGGCGCACGGAAATTGCGATAAAGAATGCGAAATTTTTGACGACGTAGAAATTTCTCTGCCACACGTTCTCCCCATTGCCCAAAAGCAATGTGGTCAGGAACAGGTGCGGATGGCTTGCGCCACGGGAGCAAACGATCGGCGATGAATGGGACAAGGGCCATGAATTCGGAGGGCTTCAAGGTGTTCTCGCGTACCATAACCTTTATGACGGGCAAAGCCATAGTGCGGATATTCCGCATCAAACGCACGCATGACGCGATCGCGTGTGACTTTGGCGATAATGCTTGCGGCGGCGATGCTCGCGCTTAATCCATCGCCGCCCACGATGGCCGTATGTTCAACGGGCAAACCATGCACGGGGAGTCCGTCAACGAGGGCATGGTGCGGGTTCTCCGGCATCGCCTCGAGTGCTCGTGCCATGGCGAGATACGTGGCACGTAGAATGTTGAGTTGATCAATTTCTTGCACCGAAGCTTCGCCGATAGCCCAGTGGATATTGGCCGACGTGGTGAGGGCGGCGAAAAGTTTTTCGCGCCGTAAAGGCGTTAGTTTTTTGGAGTCATGCAATCCCTCCAAGGTACAGCCCTCTTGAAAAGCAACCGCGCCGGCCACCACAGGTCCCGCAAGCGGGCCACGTCCCGCTTCATCCACACCGGCTACCAAAAAAAAACCGCGAGCACGCAATGCGTACTCGCGGGTGAAATCACAGGCCATGACGAGGCCCTTCTGTCATTTTGCGGAAGCAGCGACGTTGGCTTTTTCTTTAACAGTCGTCGCTGATTTTCCTTTACGATTACGCAGGTAATTGAGGCGGGCGCGGCGAACAGAACCCTTCTTTTCCACTTCGATTTTGGCGATGCGCGGAGAATGAAGCGGGAATACGCGCTCGGTGCCTTCGCTGTAAGAAACTCGGCGCACGGTAAAGTTGGCGTTGACGCCGGTTCCCTTGCGGCCAATGACAATGCCGGCATAAATCTGGATGCGCTCTTTATCTCCTTCGATGACGCGTGTGTGTACTTTAACGGCATCGCCCACACCGAATGCAGTGACTTCTTTCTTGAGTTGCTCGGCTTCGATTTTGTCCAAAATATTCATGATGTTCTTTTCCTTTAGCGAAAAATTAGCCTGCAACTTTATCCGTACAATGCACTCAAAGCAATATCTTTCCTCGTCGTCAAAATGACATATAGACATATCATGATATATTGATGGGTTGCTTAACCATGAAAATCAGTGCTTTAATAAAGCGATGAAGAGCATTGCGACGAAAACCGGAGACAGCGGGCAGACATCCTTGTTGTTTGGGCGGCGGGTGTCTAAGACCGACGTTCGGATTGCAGCCAATGGTTGTGTGGATGAACTCAATGTGCGTCTGGGGTTAGCGAAAGCGCACTTGCCGGAGAGTGAATCGGAGCATAAAGCCTTCCTTGAACGAGTGCAGAAGAACCTTGTGAACTTAATGGGCGAGGTTGCCGTGGCACCGGAGGATTGGGAGCGTTATGCGGCGTCGAAAATGCCGTGTTTTGAGGGAGAACTATTGAACGTCTTGGATGAGCGCGTGACGCAACTTGAAAGCGGGGGATTCTCTTTTAAGGGCTGGGCAACACCCGGAGCCACATTGTCCGCCGCAGCTTTTGATAGTGCCCGCACGTCATGCCGTGCTGCGGAAATTGCTTTGGTGCGGGTACAAGAAACCGGTTTGCTGAATCCTGCACGGGCGGATGTGATTCTGTCATCGCTTAATCGCCTTTCCGATGTGCTGTGGCTCGAAGCACGCCGGCAGGAAACGCTCGCAGCATCATAAACGACGAATAATTTTGCTTATGAAAACAACGGATGCAGAAAAAGAACTGCGTCGTCTCATGGACGAACGCATTGTGGTTCTCGACGGCGCTATGGGCACCGTCATTCAACAATACAAACTCGATGAAGCGGCGTTTCGTGGAACGCGATTTGCGGACTGGAAGGGCAAAGACCTCAAAGGGGATAATGAGTTACTCGTGCTGACTAAGCCCGAGGTCATTGAGGAAATTCATCGCGATTATCTTGAGGCAGGTGCGGATATCATTGAGACGAACACCTTTTCGGCAACGACCATTGGGCAGCACGATTTTCTTTATGGGAAGCACCCCGAAGGGCGGAAGGATCAGGAATTTTTTGAAGGTGTGTTGGATGATGTGTCCTTACGGGAGGTTGTGGCAGACATCAATCGTGCGGCTGTTCGTTTAGCTCGCAAGGCGGCTCATGAGGTAGCGGAGCGTACGGGGCAACGGCGTTTTGTCGCGGGAGGGATTGGGCCGCTTCCCGTAACGGCGTCGCTTTCGCCGGATGTAAACGACATGGGATTTCGTGCGGTAAATTTTGATCAACTTCGGCGCACCTATCGTGAGCAAATTGATGTGTTCATCGAGGAAGGCGTGGACACCTTGCTGGTGGAAACCATTTTTGACACCCTCAATGCCAAGGCGGCACTTTTTGCCATCGCCGAGGCCTTTGAAGAACGCGGCGTGCGTTTGCCGATTATGATTTCGGGAACGATTACCGATCGTTCGGGGCGCACGCTCACGGGGCAGACGGTGGAGGCCTTTTGGAATTCGGTTTCCCATGCGCAACCACTCACCATCGGCCTTAATTGTGCGCTAGGCCCTGACCTTATGCGCCCCTTCGTGGAAGACTTGGTGCGCGTTGCGCCGACTTACACGTGTTTTTATCCCAACGCAGGATTGCCTGATCCGCTTTCCGCAACGGGTTTTCCGGAGACGCCGGAGTCGCTTGCTCCGCAATTGCGCGAATGGGGTACTGCAGGGTTTCTCAACATCGTGGGCGGATGCTGCGGCACCACGCCGGCGCACATTCGCGCCATCGCCGATGCCGTGCGTGGTATGGCTCCGCGTAAACTTCCGAAAATTGAACCCTTGCTGCGTTTAAGCGGCATGGAAGCCTTCACGCAAACGGCGGAGTCTAATTTCATCAATATCGGCGAGCGCACCAATGTTGCGGGATCACCCAAATTTAAAAAACTCATCCTCGCCGGACAATTTGAAGAAGCTCTCGCGATCGCCAAGCAACAAGTGGAGAACGGTGCTCAGATTATTGATATCTGCATGGACGAAGGAATGCTGGATGGCGTGGCAGCCATGGGACGTTTCGTCAATCTCGTCGCGGCAGAACCCGACATCGCCAAAGTCCCTATCATGATTGACTCCTCGAAGTGGGCCGTCTTAGAGACTGGCTTACAACGAATGCAGGGCAAGGGAATCGTCAATTCGATTTCGCTCAAGGAAGGTGAAGAAAAGTTTCTCCACGAAGCGCGGCTCATCCGCCGTTACGGCGCAGCAGTCGTCGTCATGGCCTTCGATGAAAAAGGCCAAGCGGATAATTTTGAACGCCGCCAAGAAATCTGTCAGCGCAGCTACGATTTGCTTGTCCAAAAAGCTGGCTTTCCGCCGGAGGATATTATTTTCGATCCCAACGTTCTTACCGTGGGCACCGGCATTGAGCAGCACAACAAC
>JBDHQL010000060.1:0-7120 GCA_039807035.1 Chthoniobacterales bacterium | reverse complement strand
GTTCCATTTTCATTCGGCAGAAAAGCCTCGCTTGTTCCGTCCTAAAAATCGCGCTAACTTCCACGCATGATTGCCCACCGGAGTTTTGAAAACTCAGCGCCCCTCACATGGGTTGGGCGCTTTCCAGTCTATGCGACGACGATCATTGTCGCCCTTAATGTCGTCAGCATGGTGGCCGTCGCCTTCGTGGGCATCGCACAATCAGCGGCCTGGTTTGGTTTCAATACCCACGCGGTTTTGCGAGATTTTCAGATTTACCGCTGCCTCACCTACGCCTTTGTCCACGCGCCCGATCCGTGGTTTATCCTCGAATTGGTGATGCTTTATATTTTTGGGCGTGATGTGGAGGCTTACCTTGGGAGGCTGGGATTTTTGCGGCTTTATGCGGGATTTCTTTTACTGGGGCCGGCACTTTTATTGGTCGCCTCGGCAGCGACGGGGCAATCCCTTTCTGTCACCAATAGCTGGGCGAATTTCGCCATGTTCCTTGCCTTTGCCTCGCTCTACCCCAACGACCAACTGCTTTTTCAAATCACCGCAAAAATCTTTGCCTGGATTTTTCTCAGCATTTCTTTTCTACAACTCATCGCTATGCGTCAGGTGTCCGACATGTTGACACTTCTTGCGACGGCGGCTCTTGCATGGTACGCCATTCGCCGCACTTCATTGTCGACCCACGGGCTTCTCGCTCGATTGCGTCCCCTCCTGCGCCCTCGCCGTTCTCCGCGCCTTCGCCTTGTTCCACGTGAGGAAGAAACGGATCCGGAAGTTAACATAGATCCTCTCCTAGAAAAAATTTCACGCAGCGGTTTATCCAGCCTCACTCCCCGCGAGCGTCGTCAATTAGAACGCGCCCGCACCGCACTTCTCCAGCGAGACAAGGCAAAGCATTCATGAAATCCAACACTCTCGATCTCGCGTCGCTAAAGCACAATCTTTCCGATCCTTGTTACGTCACAGCGATGTCGCATTTCTACCGAGGAGAAATGGGGCGTATCATGATTTGGCGTCAGCGACTCGACATGACGACGACATGGGCTATTACGGGAACCACGACCATTATTACCATCGCCTTTTCCTTTCGCGACATTCCGCACCTCATCTTTTTCTTCAATCTGATGATCGTGTTGATGATGCTGTGGATTGAAGCACGGCGGTATCGGTTTTATGACGCTTTTCGTGGGCGGGTGCGCATGATTGAAGCGCATTTTCTGGTGGCGATGGTTTCGCGTAATCCCAATTTACTTTCCGGAGAATGGCAGCGTCTCATCTGCGAAGACCTCATTTTACCATCCTTCAAGATCAGCAAACTCGAAGCGATTGGACGCCGCCTTAAACGCAACTACGCGTTCCTCATTGCCTTCATTCTCGTGGCATGGATGACCAAACTTTTCATGCACGCCAATCCGCCAATCACGACGGTCAAAGAGTTTTTCCTTGCGCTTGGTGTCGGCGGACTCGCTTGGTGGATTGTTGCCGCCGTGGTTGCCATCACCATCGTGGGTACAATCGCCCTTGTATGGTATGTCACGATCAATACCTCCGGCGAAGTCACCGATCTGCGGAGTAATCATCGAGAACAATGGCGCATTTAGACGATCTGCCCCAAGAGCCACTCGAACGGCTTCGTGCCATCGTTTCCCTCCTGCGCTCGCCGCAGGGGTGCCCGTGGGATCGCGAGCAAACGCATGACAGCCTGCGCAGTGGGCTTCTCGAAGAAGCATGCGAAACAATAGATGCCATCACCAGCAAGGATGATAAAAATTTCTGCGAGGAGTTAGGTGATCTGCTTTTGCAAATTATTTTCCACGCCGATCTCGCCGCAGAGCGCGGAGCATTCACCCTCGAAGATGTCGCCCGCCATATTTGCGAAAAACTTATTCGCCGACATCCTCATGTTTTCGGCGAAGATCAGGCGGCAAACACCAAGGCCGTATTACGAAAATGGGAGCAAATGAAACGCGAAGAAAAAGGGAATCATGCCTCCATCATGGAATCCATCCCGCGTGCGCTTCCCGCCCTCGTACGGGCTGCGAACATCCAAAAAAAGGCGGCTCGGGTTGGATTTGATTGGGCCAAAGCTTCCGAGGTCATGGAAAAATTTCGTGAAGAAATGGCCGAGCTTTCCGTTGAAATCGAGGTCGCAGATCGCTCAAAAATGGAATACGAAATGGGCGACATCTTTTTTACCGCCGTCAATATGGCTCGCAAATTGGGCATAGAACCTGAGCTGGCACTCGAACAGGCTAATCAACGATTCATCGCCCGCTTTCAACACATGGAGCAAGCTACGCGCCAACAAAATCGGCAGATGGAAGATTTATCCCTCGAGGAACTCGACAATTTTTGGAAACAAGCCAAGGCTTCCTTGCCGTGACTGCACGCCATCGCGCCATCAATTCCATCATTTCCTTTGTCCTCGGCGGCACCTTACTTGCGGGTGTTTGCGTTGCAATTTTACGCATCGCCACATGGCAATGGGATGGCGTCTGGGAATACCGTGCTGTTTTTTGGAATGGATGGATCACGACGATATGGATTTCCGCCGCAGCTCTCGTATTAAGCGTCATTTTTGGTCTTACCTGTGCTCTTGCACGACGGGCACCCTACCCTGCGGTGCGCTTGCTGGCTGCAGGCTATGTAGAACTTATTCGCGGAACTCCGCTACTCGTACAATTGCTCATCCTTTTCTATGTGGTTGCCGACGCCACTGGGCTGCAAAATCGCTATGCGGCAGGAGTGATTATTCTCTCGATTTTCAGCGGCGCCTACATCGCCGAAATGATTCGTGGCGGGATTGAAAGCGTGGGAAAATCGCACTTAGACTCCGCCCGCGCTATCGGCCTCACACGGGGCCAAACGTATCGCTACGTCATTTTTCCCCAAGCCATCCGACACATTCTGCCGCCCCTCGCCGGCCAAGCCGCATCCATTATTAAAGACTCCTCCCTCCTCTCCATTTTGGGCATTGCCGAATTCACTCTCGCGGCGCAACAAGTCAACTCCGCGACGTACAGCACCTTGGAGAGCTATCTTCCGCTGGCCGTCGGTTACCTCGCCTTAACGCTCCCTGTATCCCTGCTGGCACGTAAATTGGAAGGGCGGTTTCGTTATGAAACTTGAGTTCCATTCTCTCACAAAACGCTACGGCCCTCACACCGTGCTTGATGGGATCACCGCGCAGTTGAATTTCCCCCGCGCCCTTGCGCTTGTGGGGCCATCCGGCGGAGGAAAATCTACATTACTTCGGCTGGTGGGCGGACTCGAGTTGCCGGACGAAGGAAGCATTCGACTCGATGGAGAATTGGTTCCCACGTACGAAAAACTCCTACGCCTTTACCGCTGCGGCATTGGCACGGTTTTTCAATCGTGGAACCTTTTCCCACATCTCAGTGCGCTCGCCAACATCATGCTTCCGCTCACCGCCGTACATCGTCTATCCGACAACGAAGCTCACACGCGCTCTATGGAAATGCTGGAGCGCTTTCATCTTGCGAACCATGCGCATAAACGACCGGCGGAACTTTCCGGCGGACAACGTCAGCGCATCGCCATTGCACGCGCCGTCGTCATTCGCCCCAAATTGCTTCTTTTCGACGAGCCTACTTCCGCTTTGGATCCAGAAATGACAGCCGAAGTTCTCGAAGTGATTGCGGACTTAAAATCCGAAGGGCGCACTTTTATTTTGGTCACACACGCCATGAACTTCGCTCGAGTGGTGGCTGATGAAGTTGCCTTTCTTGCCGACGGACACATCGCAGAACACGGGAGTGCAAAAGATTTTTTCTCGTCGCCTCGCACGCCGGAAGCAGCACGATTTCTTGAGCGGGTCTTGAAATACTGACGCCCTTTATTGCGCTGCTGCCTTAGCCTGCTCCGCCCGCATCATGGCGTACTGGAAACTATCCACCAACGCCTGCCAGCTTGCTTCAATCACATTTCCGGAAACGCCCACCGTCCCCCATTCTGCCACACCATCGGTGGAAGAAATGAACACTCGTGTGCGAGCGGCCGTGCCTCGACGACCATTGATGATGCGCACTTTGTAATCGTTGAGACGCACTGTTTCGATTACCGGATAATGCGGATGGAGAGCTTTGCGCAATGCCTCATCGAGCGCATTCACGGGGCCACCACCAAGTCCTTCCGTACGAACCTCCTTGCCATTCACGCGCATCGCGACTGTCGCATGACACGGATTCTTGCCGTGCTTATCGGTGGACGCGCGCAAGAAACTGCACCGGTATTCTTCCAATTCAAAAAAGGGCTGATGTTTCCCCAGCAGACGACGAAGCAGCAATTCAAACGATGCTTCTGCCGCCTCAAATTCATAGCCCTTATGTTCGAGATATTTTACTTCCTCGAGCACGCGGGCAACCTCGGGAGAACCTTTGGGAAATTGAAACCCCATCGCCTCCGCTTTCATCCGCACATTGGACTGACCGGAGAGATCGGAAATGGAAATCACCCGCTCATTACCGACCAGCTCGGGATCAATATGCTCGTAAGTTCGTGCGAGTTTTTGCACCGCATGAACATGGAGTCCGCCCTTATGCGTGAACGCCGCACTGCCGACAAAGGGCGCACGGATATTGTGCGGTGCGTTGGCAATTTCATCCACAAAGCGCGAAAGCTCGGTGAGTTGATCAATATGGGGAACAAGCGCGACATTCTTTTTTAACTGCAACACGGGAATGAGCGTCGTGAGATTGCAATTCCCCACACGCTCGCCATAGCCATTCATGGTTCCCTGCACTTGACCTGCTCCCGCCTCCACGGCAGCGAGCGCATTGGCCACACCCATGCCGCAATCATTATGCGTGTGAATCCCGGGCGCACACCCTAACACCGCCACGACGGCACGCGTCACATCCGTGACAAATTCCGGCAAACTCCCGCCATTGGTATCGCACAAAATAATTTCTTCAGCGCCCGCCTCCCTAGCCGCTTTAATGGTCGCCATCGAGTAATCCGCATTCTCGCGGTAACTATCAAAAAAATGCTCGGCGTCATAAAACACGCGCCGTCCCTGATCGCGAAGAAATCGCACCGTATCGCGAATCATCGCGAGATTTTCCTCGAGCGTCACCCCAAACACCTCCGTCACATGCAAAGGCCAGGTTTTCCCCACAATCGTGACCACAGGCGTAGAAGCCTCCAACAAACGCCGCACTTGCACATCGTCCTCCACCGCGACACCACCACGTCGCGTCATACCAAAAGCCGCAATAGTCGCCGTCTCCCAAGTGCGCCGTGCAGCCTCTTCAAAAAATTCGGCATCCTTGGGATTGGATCCAGGCCATCCGCCCTCGATAAAATGAACTCCAAAGGCATCCAGCCGTTCCGCCACACGCAATTTATCCTGCACGCTAAATGAAATCCCCGTCCCCTGCGTACCATCCCGCAGTGTGGTGTCGTAAATTGTAACCGACGGACTCTTGTTTTTCATTTTCAAGAAGGACGCGAAGGTGTGAGCGCAGACTCTGTTTTTGCGTCGTTAATCGCATCAATAAGCAACCGCAACCTGCCGAAATCCTTTTTCTTCGGCGTGAGAACCAAGCGCGGCAATTCCGCGATCTCCGTTTCCTCACGCTCCTCGCGCAAGGCTACAGTTTGCTCAATACGTCCCGTACGAATCACATCGCGAAATGTTTCATTGAGTTTCTCGACGCTGCGGGCAGTAAGGCGGGTTTTAAGGCGAATCACCATCTTGTCCCGCACCCAGCGATAGGAATGAAAGACTTTATAAAAATGCAAAACGTGCTCAATCGCCTCATCGCAATTATGAAAAATTTTGAACAGGTTAAAGTCCGAGGGGGAAATCAACTTCAGCCGCAGAAGATCATTTTTGAGAAAAAATTCCCACGTTTCCCAATACCGTCCATCCAGCGTATCGAGCAAAGCCACCGGCGTAATATTCGCCTTTCCCGTCTGCATCAGCGTGAGACATTCAAACCCTTCATCCTGCGTCCCAAACCCTCCCGGGAATAGCACAAACGCATCCGTTTCTTTGACAAAGTTGACCTTACGCGTGAAGAAATAATTGAAATTAATCAGCTTCTTATCGCCCTCGATTGTTTCGTTGGCGCTCTGCTCAAAGGGCAGGCGGATATTGAGTCCAAAGCTATTTTTACGTCCGGCCCCTTTTTGCGCGGCGCCCATAATTCCATCGCCCCCACCGGTAATTACCATGAAATCTTTATCCACAAGTCGCCGCCCCATCTCCTCGGCCATTTTGTAATCTGCGGCCTTGGGACTCGTACGAGCAGAGCCAAACACCGCGACCTTTCGCCGCCCCTCGTAGGGTTGAAAAACTTTGGCCGCATAACGCATTTCCTTAAAAGCACGCACAAACAGCTTCAAATCCGCCACCGAAGCGTCATCCCGCCCCGCTTGCAATGCCGTGAGCACCAATTCTTCGACTAAGTCATGGGAATGAACGCATCCGCTTTTTGCCACAAGTGCTTTTACCGCTGCCGTCTCACTTTCTTTCATTGCTAACTGCTACTATCCTGCTTGGCTTTCAAAAAGCACGCCTTAAACCCCAATTGTTTTGTATGGCGAACGAAGTCAGCCCAAGGCAAAGTGGAGTGCATCTCCCATTTCCACGATGGCAAAAAAGAAAGTTCAGGTTCTCATTGCCGACGATCACGAAATCGTTCGATCCGGCGTACGTAATCTCATTGAAAATGGAGGTTACGCTTGTTGTCAGGAAGTCGGCGATGGGCGCTCGGCGGTGAAGCAAGCGGAAGAATTGCAACCCGACATCGCCATCCTTGATGTGACGATGCCGGAGCTCAATGGCATCGAAGCCGCCAAGCAAATCCTTAAACTCTGCCCCAAAACCAAAGTCCTCGTTTTTACCGTTCACGATGCCGAACAAGTCGTGGTGGAAATTTTCCGCAGCGGTGCTCATGGCTATGTGCTGAAATCCGATGCCGGACGTCAATTGCTGAAAGCCATGGAATGTGTGCTTAGTGGAAAACATTACTTCAGCTCCCAAATTTCGGAGGTGATTTTTGAGAGCATGAAAAGCGGGAATCTTCCCCACACAACGAAGAGGGGCGAAACAAAACCCACAACCGCCAACGGCGACCTTATCAATTGTTAAGCTAAAGAA
>JBDHQL010000059.1:0-7264 GCA_039807035.1 Chthoniobacterales bacterium | reverse complement strand
CGCACCCAACTTGCCGTTGGGATGTGTTCCACATTGTAGTCCGGGAGAAGATTGTTCCACCGGTTTTATTGAAAATGGAGAAATCCGCCATCTATATCGGCGGCAACCAATGCAAGAAACGCATCTCCATTTTTCTCACGGAGGTTTTGGAGGGTTGAGGTGATGCGTTGCTCATCCGCATGGATGTCAAACCAAGTCAAATTCATCGCCTCGGAATCGCACGAGCCCACGCAAACGGCGCACCCTACGCAGAGGTCGGGATTCACCCAAGCGCGTGAGGGGAACTTTTTATTATCCGTTCGCGGAATCATACTCACGGCACCGAAGGGGCAATCCTGCACGCATTGTGTACAGGCGTGGCAGCGGGATTGGAGGACGACTGTTTGCCACGGTGTCACGGGAGTGTCGGCATCGCGTTGCGAGATGATTTTGCGATTGCGACGTGCCAAGAGCCATGGGAAGGCGGCCACAACAGCGATTCCGCCAAAGCAGGCCCAGAGGCCCAGAGCGCGGAAGCGCAGACCAAGAGCCAGCGGCGTTAAATACCACGCATCCACCGTGAACTCGGGAGCTTTGACAGCCATGGCGGCAGGTGCGTCGAGAGGCGCGGGAACGGCCAATGAGGCGATGGCCATGCCGGCAATGAGTGCGATGGCGAGCCAACGATCGGGAAATATACGGACGCGATTGAGACGCGAAAGATGGAGAACAAGCCCGGCGGCAATGCCCAAGGGAAGGAGCATGTGCAGGAAAAAGATGACGAAAAACAGAAGGCTTGGGACAAGGCGATCTACGAGAAATTGGCGGCTCATGGGTTCGCCAAAAATCGGGAACACATCAATAAATTGCATCGAGGCAATGGCGACTTGCTGCGCAGGTTGATCCCACACGAGCCAAAATCCCGTCCATCCGACAAACCATGTGAGCGCGAGCAAAAAGACACCTGTCGTCCAAGCTAACCAGCGCGAGCCGGTGAATTTCTTCGCAATAAACATGCGTGCGGCGTGGATAAACAGCAGGAGCATGACGAGGTCCGAGCTATATCGGTGCATCGTCCGCACCCAACCTCCGAAGGTGCGGCCTTGAATGGCTTCCATCGCCGGATACGCCAATTGTACGCTGGGGGCGTACCAAAGCAGCATAAGAACGCCAGAAATCGCGCAGACGATGAGGGTGAGATTGGCGGCGCGACCGGTTTGTTCCAGCGGATTGTATTCGGCAGGAACGAGGCGATTCATGAGTCCGTCTAGGCGTCCCAGCAGCCGTTCCGCAAAGGCAAAGATTTTTTCAAAACGCACGCGTTGCACCGGTGCGGGTGCGGGTGCGGATGCCGACGGTGCGGCGGTAGTAGTGATGTTGTCTTCCGTTTCGATCACGGTATTGCTCGCTCAGCGAGGGTTGGGGGTTGATGGACTTCTTCGAGAAGCTGCGATGTTGCCTCGTGCATCCACGATTCATGGCGTGGATCGAGGCCAAAACGATAAGCAATGCGTCCTTGGGTGTCCACAAGGACAAAAAGGTTCGCGTGGTCAATGGTGCCCGTCTCCTCATTGCGAATGGCGGCAAAGCCCATGTGCTCAAGGATGGCACGAACCGTTGTTACGTCGCCGTTGAGATAATGAAAACGAGACTCCGGAAATCCATTGGCTTCCGCCACGGCATTCATCATCCACGAGGCGTCATTTTCCGGATCGAGAGAAATAGCGAGCGCGACAAAGTTTTCGCGTTCGCGCTCGGGAATGGCATCCATGACGCGTTTGACGGTTTGGAGAATTTGCGGACACGCTGTGGAACAGGTGGTGTAAACGCCGGTGATGAGTACCACCTTTCCCCGCAATGATTCGAGCGACACCTCGCGCCCGCGTTGATCGGTGAGACGAATATCCGGCGGGATGAGTTCTGTGCGGATGCGCTTGCCCGGGAAAGGCAGGGTCGCGACATCTGCCGATGCGGGACGCGCAAACGATGTGAGCCCGAGCAGCGCCACCGATGTCAGCACCCCGCCAAAAAGTGCTGCCCGCCAATGCTGCCGCAGGGCACCAAGGAGTCCAAGTTCCCAGAGGTTGCGGCGATAAAAAAAGACCGTGATGAGAGCAAGTACCGGAGGCTCAAAAATCATGAGCCACACAGCACCCCATTTCATGCCGCCTGTGGCCGGATTGTAGCTAAAGCACCAGATTTTAAATTCTTCCGAAAATCGGCTCCATGGCCCCCACCCTGCCGGAGCGAAAATCACGGCGAGGAGGAACGCCTCATAAATCAACGCCACCGTTAGCAAACACACCGGCAACCCTGCGCCATTAAAAAAATCACGCAGGGTGCCGAGAGTTTTGCGCAGGCGTTTCTTCATCGCACATACCAAACATCCGCCAGAGCCTTCCAATTCGCAAAATAATAGACAGCGAAGCAGGCGAGGAAGATGAAGGTAAGAACGATGGTGCCTTTCATGGCCCAATGAATATCGAAGTTCGGATCGGGTTTGAAGCCGGGTGCAGGAACGGCAACGCCCCAATCGGCCATCGCTTGACCTTTGTTGGACTTCCCGAAGAAGAGAGTCCCCACGCAAAGGCCAACGAAAAGAAAGAGTCCGGTGACGGCAAGAATGGCACCCACACCCATAATTCCGAGGAACAGGTGCGTTGTGGGACCGTAAATGCCGGCAGGCTCGATGTCATAGCTGCGTCGTGCCACGCCCAAGGAACCTGCGAAGGACATGCCGATGGAGACGAGTAAAATACCGCCGCCGAAGAGCCAAGGTTGAATCCGAGCCAGCGGACGTGCAATGAAATCGCGGCGGAATAGCAGCGGGATCACATAATAGGCCAGCCCCATAAAGGCCAGCGTCGTGCCGCCAACAACCGTCGCGTGGAAGTGTCCGGTAATACGAAGGGTGTTGTGGGCAATGATATTAATTTGCTGCGTTCCGAGCGTGACACCGGTGATGCCGCCGATGAATCCGAAGATGAGCAAGGAAATGATGGCAGCAGAGAACGCCGGATTACGCCAAGGCAGCGCACCGACCCATCCGAAGATGCCGCGCATATAACCTTTCTCACGCATGGCAATTTCAATGGAAGCGGGAACGGTGAAGGCGTGAATCATCGAAGCCAGCACGGCGAGGTACATGGCATAGGATGTGTTCCAAATTTTCCATGTCACTCCCACACCCGGGTCCACGAGGAGGTGGTGGGCGGAGGCGAGGTTAATGAACAGGATGTAGAGCACAAAAGCGCCGCGGCAGATGGTTTCGTTGACGGGTTTGGCACCGGTGGCGAGGAAGCCAATGAGATACCAAACGGTCACCATGGCGCAGACGTTGACCTGCTGGGATTGGTGACCCAGTCCCCACCAAATCATACGATACCAAATTGGGTCCGGTTCCGACGTCCATCCCATGGAATAGGTGAAAGTCGGCACCATCGCGATAGCGCCGTGGAGGAGAGTAAGCACGGCAATAATGGCGGCAGCGAGAGCACCAAATGTCACCAGCGGCATCGAGCCTTCGTAGGTGTGATGTTTTTTCGCAATGTAAAGTGTCGCGAAAAAGTTGAATACCCCAATGAGCGTACCGACGGCCATGAGGATAATGCCGAGGTAAAACAGCGGATGCGCCAAGAGCGGCAGATAGCTGGTCATCAACACATCGGCTTGCCCTTTGAGAATGATGTAATCGGTCATCAAGGCACCAACGAGCATCATTCCGAACGACACCCACGCCACGCCGCGAGAAAAGAGGCGGCAATTGAGCGGAATAGTACAGGCGAAGTAAAGAATCGCGACCTCGAAGAAAAGAATCCAAAAGATCAGCATATTCAGCCCGTGGAAGGTCAGGATGCGGTAAAACCAATCTACGGGAAGCAGGTGAACAGCCTGCCAGCGGGTGAGCGCGAGCAGGATGGCGGCAATACCTCCGAGAAGAAGGAACACAATACCGGCGACGGCGTTGAGTTTGATGAATTGCTGCCCGGCGAGACAGACGCGTAATCCGGTGGTGTCGCATGAACGACTGGCGGAACCGGCGTCGGTGAGGGCGGCGGGATTGAGGGTTGTTGTGGTCATGGTATGGATGAGGTTTGGGTGATTATTCGACGAGCATTTTGCCAATCATGGTGCTATGCCCAATGCCGCAAAATTCATTGCAGACGATGGTAAATTCGCCCGAGGATGTCGGCGTGAGGGTGAGAACGTGGTCGTAGCCCGGAACGACTTGGAAGTTCATATTGATGGGTTGCAGGGAGAATCCGTGCTGCAAATCCAAAGCGGACATGTGCAAGCGGTAGGTTTCGCCTTTTTGCAACTTCAACACCGGATACCAATTCCACATACGAGCGAGGAGATAAATGTCCGTGCCGGGTGCAGGTTGAACGATGGGTGTGCCGTTGAGATCGCCGACTTTATTGGCAGCGACGAATTTTTCGACGCGTTCCATGAAAGCCTGCGGGGTGACGGTGTAGGTTTCGCCATTGGCGTTTTGTTTTCCGCGAAAATGCCAATAAGGCATCATCAGGCTCATGATGAAACACCAGACCAGCGCAATGCCGATCCAGAGGCGTTCTGCGCCTGCCGCGGGGTGGTACCAATCTTTGGGTGGTGCGAGGAGTGCCATAATGTGGGTGGGGTTAAGGTAGAACGGCGGGTTTCACGAGGAGGATTTCGATCCAGCCCCAAGCTGTGTAAGAAAGGAGTGGAATGATGAGGCCCAAGGCGAGGAGCAACCATGGGTTGTCCATCAGGCGCTTGAACATGGGTGGTTTGGATTCGGTGTTCATGATGTTAGGTGTGGTTATTGGTTTCAGAAAAATTAGGAATGGGTCGTGGTCCAGGATTTCATTTCACGCAGGGCAAGAAAGAGGAACCAGAGACCGGCAATAATGGCGAGAAGACCGCCGAGACCCATGACGCTTAGGCCGACGATTTCGCCGATGCTACGAACGTGCTGTTCGGCTCCGTAGGCTTTGCGTCCGAGTCCAAAAATGCCACCGATGGCAAACCCTCCCGCAAAGACTGCTTGCCCAATGCCGTAAAGCGGAAGCTGACGATGTGCGCCGCGCCAAAGGCGTGTGAGACGGGAGGGAGCGGATGTTTGAGCGGTTTCAATGATGAGAAATAATCCGGCCATAAATGCGGCGGTGACAGCACCCAGCGCCGCATGGTAATGCGCGGGGATGAGCGTGGTGGATTCGCGGATCATGGAACCAAGAAGGAATCCCAGAACGAGGAGAGCAGCACTCGAAATAAAACCAGCACGCAAAGCACGAGCGGCGATGTTGTTTTTATTCACCGGATGCGCCCATGCATGACGCAGACCCATGACCAGCACGATGAGAGCGATGGGGAAAATGCCCCAGCGCATGAGCTCGGTCATGCCATTAACATAGAGCAGATTTTGCGTCCCGCGTGCGGTGAGGAGCGGGGCCGCGAAGTGCGGAGCTAGGAGAATGGTAAAAAGAATCCCCGCCGTGCGTCCGGTGAGAACGGGTTTTCCCGTCATGCGGTGCAACATCCACAGCCACACAGCCAACATTCCGCAAACATTTGCCACTTGCAAAACATGCCCCGCGCCCCAGGCGGAAAGTTCAAAAAAAGTTTTGGGGTCAAGCCCGTCTGACATTCCTGCACGGGAAGAAATGTAGGTCGCAGCGGCAAGAATGATCGCCACACCCGCCGCGATGACGCCGCGTTGTGCATCTTCGGGAAGGAGGGATTCTTTAGGGTTGGAAGTTGCGGTGAGATTGTGAAGAAAAAACAAAACGATGGCGGCGAAGAATGTCGCTAAGCCGGCGAGAAAAATCGGGTGAGCAATGACCGGAATGTAATTTGCCAGCACCGGTTGAGCACCCGAGGCAAAGGCGCCGGCAACCATGGCAAGCACTCCTGCCGTGGCAAGAACGGGAGCAGCGAGAGATACGGGGCAGCCTTTTTGCATGGGAACACGCAGCGCACCCAAGGCCGCGAGAAATGCATAGAACCACACCAACAGGGCTAAGTTCACATGCACGACGAGGCATCGTTTAAAGAAAAGAGGATCGGCAATGAGCGGAGAAATCCATGGCAAGCGGCCAATGACCACCATGAGCGAGAGCAATCCCGCAATGACCAAACTCCCCACAGCCAACGACGACCAGAGCCGCGCTGCAGGCGGAAAAGTGGTCTGGGAAAAGTCCACCGACTCCGCGCTTTCGCGCGTCATGCTTACCGATGCCGTTGTCCGACAACCGAGCATGGGGAAAGGGGTGCGCTCCTTATTCGACGATGAATTGACCTTTCATCAGAGCGGCATGCCCCGGGAAAGTACAAATGTAAGGATAGCTCCCCGCCTCGGATGGAGCCGTCACTTCAATCGTGTCCGATTCCCCGGGCCCAAGCATCTTCGTGTGAGCAATGATGGGAGTTTTATCGTCCGGCAAGTGATCGGGTTTGGTGGAGGCGGACATCGCAAAAGCGTTGACAGCACCGGCGTCCATCTTTTGCAAAAGAACCCAGTTGTGCGCCATGGTTTGCGCAGGCATACGGCCAATGTTGGTCAATTTGATGCGCAGCGTTTCGCCCGGCTTCGCTTTGATTTCATGAATGTTGTATTGCATCTGGTCATTGCCGGTGATGCTCACGGTGCGAACGCCATCTGCGGAAGTTTCTTCGCCGCCACTTGAGGAAGGTGCTGGGCCGCACGCAACGAGTGCGAGGGCGGTGATGGTGCAGGCGACGGTGGTGATAAATGAAGAGAACTTTGTCATGATTGCGGGACTCTAAGCGGAGAAGGCGGGTTGTGGGAAGCTTTGTTTCATAAAATGCAGTGATTTTTTTGAGGCTTCAATTTGGAGTAGACCATTGGATCACGGGTGGGGCGCCAATGCCCTCTGATTTTTTTGCAGCTTTGGATTACGGGCGAACCGGAACCAAAGGCGGGAATGACCCTTAGGACGCGCGATAAACTTAGATTTTATCTCTCACTTTTTTCGAGAGGTCATCCTGACAAAATTATGCGACATCATGTTTACGCGTTGATTTTTGGGAGGGAAATCCCCTAACACTTGCTCCGTGAACGCCAGCGACCTAAGGGAAATTTTGCAATATGTGCCGCGCTTCCGCGAAAAAATCTTCGTGGTAGCGGTAGATGGTGAAGTGGCGGCGTCGGCAAATTTTTCCAACATCCTCCTCGATATTGCCGTGCTGCGTTCGTTGAGTATTCGGATTGTTCTCGTTCATGGCGCGAGCCATCAAATCCGGCTTGCCGCAACAAAAGCAGGCATTGCACCCAGCAATA
>JBDHQL010000058.1:0-7339 GCA_039807035.1 Chthoniobacterales bacterium | reverse complement strand
TAATACCTACACCGGCGGCACCACGATCAGCGGCGGCAAGCTTCAAGTCGGGGCAGGTGGCTCCGGCGGAGCAATCGGCACAGGCAATGTCACCAACAATGCAATCTTGGCCTTCAGCAAGACCGGTACTAACGACTTTGCCAATCTCATCAGCGGCACGGGTGTCGTCCAAGTGGCTAACTCGGGGCCAAACGAAATCGTCCTCTCCGGCAATAATACTTATTCCGGTGGCACGGAAATCAGCGGAGGGCGGCTGACAATCGGTGCTGGCGGCACGAGCGGCACAGCCGGGACTGGTAACATCACCAACAGTGGCGCCTTGCAAGTCAACCGTAGCGACACCTACACCTTGAGCAATGCCATCAGCGGAACCGGATTGTTCCGGCAAAATGGCACGGGCACGACCATCCTGACCGCTAACAATACCTACGAAGGCACCACGACGGTCAATGACGGCACGTTGCAAATGGGCAACGGTGGCACCAGCGGCACCATTGGCATTGGCACCAATAACCTCACTATCAGCAGCAGTGGAAAATTCGTCGTCAATCGTAGCGATACCATTTCCATGGCCAACGTGATCAATGGCAGCGGAGGCTTTGAACAGGCAGGCACAGGAACGACGATTTTGGCAGCCAATAGCGGGAGCTTTAACGGAGGCATCTTAGTCAGCGCAGGTACCCTCAACGTTGGCGGCGGCGTGAGCGGCGGTGCCCTCGGGAGCGGAGCCATCACGAATAACGCCACCTTAATTTTCGAACGTACCAGTGGTTCCAACATGACCAATGATTTCAGCGGCACCGGAACCTTGGTATTCCGTGGAAGCAGCAAGGTGAATCTCTACCACGACAGCACCTCTTATGCGGGGACCGTACTCGTGGAAACCAACGCCCGGTTGCAATTTGGAGCCAGCACCAACAGCTACGCCTCCGGCTCCATCGGCGGAACCATCACCAACAATGGCGAGCTGACCGTCTATCGCAACAACACCTTCAGCCTCACCAACGTCATCAGCGGCACGGGAAATCTCATTAAGGATGGCACGGGCGAGACCATCCTCACAACGGCGAACAACTACACCGGCAACACCACGGTGACGGATGGCCAACTCACTCTCGCCAGCGGAGGCAGGCTCGCCTTTCTTATTGGCGCCAATGGTGTCAACAACTCCATCGGAGGCACCGGTATCCTGCAATTGGACGGTCAATTCGCTTTCGATCTCAGCGGAGCCAGCACCACCGCCGGCAACACTTGGAACATCGTGAACGTAGCCACTCTGACCGAAAGCTACGGTGGCACCTTCGCCGTGACCAGCACCCTGGGAGCTTTCACGGAAAACGCGAACGTCTGGTCCTTGGACAATGGCGGAAATACCTGGAGCTACACCGAAGCCACCGGTGTGCTAACCGTTGTTCCCGTTCCCGAACCTCACGTGAACCTCCTGCTCTCCCTCAGTGCCGCCGCCTTGGGCGTTGCCGTTTGGAAACGCCGGAAAAGTAGTATAAGCCGCACTATCGTCGCGGGGTGCGCAAACAAACACACAATCACTGCCCTTCTTTTCACCGGTCTGCTAACAGCCCTTGTGGTCAACACCCGTGCTGAAGGCGGCAAAGTCCTCGCGGAATTTAAGCCTGCCGAAGGTGCCAAGACCACCGCCATCTCTTGGTACAACAACAATGAGACCCTGGGCGAACTTAAAATCCGCGATATAGCTCAAACCTTCCGTGCCTCCGCTGACGGACAGATTACCCAACTGGTCTTCCCGATGGAACAAATCAGCACTGCAGGGCGCCCTCAAGGTGGAGTGGAAGACTTCGCCTTCACCGTCACCTTCTACGATCATGTCGGCACCGTTCCCGCAACAACCTTCATCTCAAAAGGCAATCGGGCCCAGCCTGGTAAGGCGGAAATGAGCGTGGACGGCAGCAGTTTTATCATCAACCTTGATGATCCGATACCCGTTTTAGCTGGCCAAATCTACACCTTTTCCCTCGGCTGGCAGGGTGCCGCACCCGGCAATCGTATCAGCTTTCAGCAATCTCTCGGCACAGAAGAAACCTTCCGCTGGCATCGCGCGAATCGTGGCAGTTGGACAAGATCCCCAAACTCTCTGGAGTTCACTGCCCTCGAAAAATAACCCCAAGCGGCACCTCCACGATAGAAGGGGCGAGGGGGGTTAGACCTACTTATTATGAAATTCTCTCCTTTCATGAATCTCAAAGCGGCATTTTGAGCTGAGGGGCGGTGGTGGGGAGCCAGGGATTGAGGGTAAAGTTTGATTGCTCCAATGCTGCTACCATGGTTGTTGCTAGGTTTCGGGGAACTGAGATGGAGGGGGGTCAGACCTACTTATTATGAAATCCCCTCCTTTCATGAATCTTAAAGCGGCATATTGAGCTGAGGGGCGGTGGTGGGGAGCCAGGGATTGTGGGTAAAGTTTGATTGCTCCAATGCTTCTGCCATGGTTGTTGCTAGGTTTCGGGGAACGGCCACATCAAGTCCTTCGTAAACGGATGGGAACCTCCCCAGCATCATGGCACAACGCTGAAAAAGTCTGGCCGCAGGGCGTAAGCGTCGTCCGTGAACGTGGTGCGTTGGTTCGTTGTGTTGTTGCTTCAAATGTACAAAGCCGCCGGCCAATTGGATGAGTGCTTTGTAAAAGGTGTACTTTTCTCCGGTGGATTTGAGCCAGATATGTTCAAGTACATCGTGGGCACCGTAGTAATCTTGGGTGTTAAATAAGCGGAAGTATTCGAGATAGCACGGATGATAGGGTGTTTGGATACCCGCCCATCGTTCGGCAATTTGAGCGGCGATGATGTCGTGTTTTCCCATGCGAAAAACGGTGGCGGATTCCATTATTCTGCACGGAGAGCTTCGTGATCAATGGTGCGTAGGCGTTTTTCTTTTGTGCCGAGCCGAGGAATGCAGTCAATGAGAGCGCGTGTGTAAGGATGTTGCGGATGCCGTAGAATTTCTTCCGTGGGTCCTTGTTCGACAATGCGTCCGCGATACATCACAAGTACGCGGGCGGCGAAACCGGAGACGATTCCGAAATTATGCGTGATGAGAATAACGGCCATGCCAAAGCGTTCTTTGAGCGATGCCAGCAAATCCATAATCTGCGCCTGAATGGTCACATCGAGGGCGGTGGTTGGTTCGTCGGCGATGAGGATGTTTGGTTGGCAAGCCAGAGCCATGGCGATCATCACGCGTTGCTGCATCCCGCCGCTCAGTTGATGCGGATAATCGTGCATGCGCTGGGCGGGATTGGTGATTCCTACGGCATCGAGCCAACGTACGACTTCAGCGTTCACATCGTGAACATCCGGACGATGTAGGTGAATGGCCTCCGCAATTTGACTACGTACCGTGAACACCGGATTCAGCGACGTGGAAGGTTCTTGAAAAATATAAGCAATCTTTCCGCCGCGTAGTTGGCGCAATTGCGAGGAATTCATGGCCAATACATTTTCTTCCTGAAATGAAATGGCACCGCGGCGAATCACGGCCGGGGGCATCGGGAGAAGTCGCGTGAGAGCGAGTGCCGTCACGCTTTTTCCACTGCCGCTTTCACCAACGATGGCGAGCGTTTCACCTGCGGCCAATTCAAACGAGGCACCGCGCACGGCTTCAATCGTTCGATCTTCGAGAACGAAATCTACGCAGAGGTCGCGCACTTGGAGAAGATGCTGTGTCATTGGCGTTCGGATCGAGTTTCAACGGCTTGGCGCAGGGCGTCACCTGCTAAATAAAATGAAAGAGCGGCAATGAGAATGGCAAGCCCAGGGAAAAGAATCAGCCACCACGCATCAAGAATGTAGGTTTTTCCATCGGCAATGATATTGCCCCACGTGGCCTGCGGCGGCTGTACGCCGAAGCCGAGAAAGCTAAGTCCGGCTTCCGCAAGAATCGCATCCGGAACGCCAAGCACGGCGGTGACAAGAATGGGGGCGGCGGCGTTGGGGAGGATGTGACGGAAAATGATGCGTGGTGCCCGTTGGCCGAGAGCGCGGGTGGCTTGCACATAGGAAGTTTCGCGCAGGGTAAGAAATTCTGCCCGCACAAGCCGCGCTGTTCCCGTCCAGCTCACCAATCCAATGACGACAACGATATTGATGATGCTGGGGCCGAGGAGGGCGACGGCTGTGAGGATGAGGAAAAATGTGGGGAAGCACATGATGGCATCCACGATGCGCATGATGATGTTGTCCACCCATTTTCCGAAGTATCCGGCGACCGCGCCCACGGTCACGCCGATGAAAAGGGAAACAAACACAGCGATGAATCCGACGGTAAGTGAGATATGCGCCCCATTTAGGAGGCGACTTAACACATCGCGTCCGAGGTTGTCAGTGCCCAGCCAATTGATGGCATTAGGGGCGAGGAGTTTCCTTTCGAGATTGGTGGCGTCGGGATCGGCGGGGAAGGGGATGCCGAGATGATTGAGGGTGAAGAAAACTAGGGCGATCACGGCAAGTAGGAGGACGACGCCCAAGGCAGCCATGCCGATTTTGTTTTCTCGAAAACGGCGCCATGCACGCCCGGCGGGACTTGCCGGCGCGAGAGCGAGAGGTTCTGGCGTGTTGATAATCATTCGAGCCTCACCCTTGGGTCCACGACGGCATAAAGCAAATCGGCGAGCAAATTTCCACCCAACACGAGGGCAGCTGTGACGAAATTGAGTGCTACGAGCGTCGGGTAGTCGCGCTCCAAGACGGCTTCGTAGCCGAGGCGCCCCATGCCCGGATAAGCAAAGATGCTTTCGATAATCACCGAGCCGCTAATGAGTGCGGGCAGCAACATGCCCACGCCGGTGAGCAGGGGGCGGATGGAATTGCGGAGGGCATGACGATAAAACACGGCATTTTCGTCTAATCCTTTTGCCCGCGCTGTGCGGATGTAGTCTTCGCGCAGGGTGTCAATCATGCTGGCGCGAATAAAGCGTGACTGAACGGCAATACCGCCAATGGCGAGGATGGATGCGGGCAGCATAATGTGCCACCAACCATCGAGAAAAACTTCTAATCCATTGGTAAAATCCACACCGATTGTGTGGGTTCCCAAAATTGGTACAGCCGCCCAATTTACCAAGACAATGGCCATGAGATACGAAATCCAAAATCCGGGAAGCGCAATAAAGGTGAAGGCCAAAACGCTCGTAATAACATCGGGAAGCCGCCCTGCATGACGCGCTCCATAAACGCCGAGCATGAGGCCGAAACTGAGCGAGAGCGCGAGTGCGCCGAGATTGAGAACCAGGGTGGCCGGCAAGCGTTCTCCGATTTTTTCTAGCACCGGTCGCTCGTCTTTAATGCTGCGCAGACGTCCGCTAAAGAGGTCGCGCATAATGAGGGTGTATTGTTCGGTGAGTGGGCGATCGAGATGAAATTTTTCGCGAAATACGCGCTTCACTTCGGGCGAAACTTTGGGGTTAAGCTCGCCCCACGGATACGGACTGCCGGGTGTGAAGGTGATGATAAAAAATGAAATGACGCTGATGATAAACAGCAGCAGGACGGAGATGAGGAGGCGGCGAATGATAAAGGATGTCATGGATGTGCCGCTCCTTTCGCGTATTCCGGGCGATAAAACCATTCGAGGTAATAGCTCCAACCCGCTTTGGTCATGGTGACAGGTTCATCAATCCATTGGCCATCCGGCCCCGGGCGGCGCACGCGGAAGGCATCCTTCCACATGACGGAAGTTCCTTCGGGAACAAAAAGGAAAAGGTAGGGTTGGTCATCGTAGATGCGTTGTTGCAGCTCGCCGCAAAGGGCCATGATTTTTTCACGGTCGAACTCTTCGCGCACCGCCTCCAACAACCGATCTACCTTCGCGTTTTTATATCCCACGGTATTAAGTTGTTCCGGCCCCGTTTGCGACGAGTGCCAAATTTGAAATTGATCGAAGCCCTGCCCCAAGGCCCATCCGAGTACCATCGCATCAAACTCTCCCTTAGTGATGAAATTTTTCAAAAACACAGCCCACTCATACATTTCAACTTTCACCTCAATCCCCACAGCTTTGAGGTCCGCTTGCACGAGCGTGGCAATATCACTGCGCACGGCATTGCCATTGTTGGTGATGAGAGTGAACGCAAAACGCTCCCCGTTTTTCACGCGGATACCATCGGGCCCCAAGGTCCATCCTGCTTCGTCTAAAAGCTCCCGCGCTTTTTCCGGATTAAAGGTTAAGGGGCGAACGTGCGGATTAAAAAACCACATGTCGGGCGTAAAAATCCCGGTGCTTTGTGTTCCATAGCCGTAGAGAACATAGCGAATCATTTGCTCCACATTAACGGCGTGAGCCAAGGCCTGCCGCACGCGCAAATCCTGAAACATCGGGCGGCGCAAATTCCATCCAATATAATTGTAGGAATTGCTGGGCGAGGTGAACACCGAGAAACGCGGGTCCTTTTTGAAGCTTCCGACAGCCCACGGGTCTGCTGCCCAAAAGTCCACCTGCCGTGTTTCAAACGCTAAGCGCAGAGTGAGCGGATCGGGCAGCACACGAAAGACAATGCCATCAAGATGGGGGCGTCCTCGGAAGTAATCTTCATTGCGCACGACGCGCACAAATTGGTTTGTTTTCCATTCTGCGAATTTAAATGGCCCGGTGCCGACAGGGGCGCGATTGAACGTGAGTGGCCATTGATCCGGCGGCGTGTGGGCCAGCAAATGTGTGGGAAGAATACTCATCATCCAGCTTTCCAGTGCCGGGGAAAACGGACGCCGATAAACCACGCGTACCGTGCGCTCGTCGGCGGTTTCCACGGATAGCACCAACTCGTAATCCGATTTGCGCGGTGAGGCGACACGATCATCCATGATGGCATCGTAGGTGAACTTCACATCACGGGCCGTGAAAGGTGCGCCATCATGCCATCGCACACCCTCGCGGAGATGAAATGTCACTTCGGGTTCTGCAAGAAAAGTTGGTGCGGCCACGGATTCTACCGCGAGACCTTCCGCGCCGAATTTTTCCGTGAGAAATTCCTGCAAGTGTTGGTGTACAATTTTCGAGTCTCCGAGGAATACGATTTCGCCGAGGTTGCCATTGGCCCATGTGCGAACAATGCGTGCCGAGGGAGTGAGAGAAGAAAACTCGGAGAGAACTTCTCCGAGTGCCTTCGGTGCAACAATGGAAAGCGTGGCGACAGGCTGTGGCTGTGCCGCACCAAAAAGTTTGGCGAGTGCCAACGAGTCAGCCGTTCCCGGCAAAGAAAGTTCCAATACCAACCGATTATTCTCCACGCCGTATTGATGCAGGTGCCATTTCGCGCGATCGAGCAACGATGTTTCCATATTCGCTGCTGCCTGCATGGCGTCTTCCGGCG
>JBDHQL010000057.1:0-7407 GCA_039807035.1 Chthoniobacterales bacterium | reverse complement strand
AACACGGCCGCGATTTCTGCATCCTTAAGTTGCTGCCAAGGCGGCATGACGCCATTGAAGGGCTTGCCTTCGACATCAATCGGCCCTTGCAATCCATGCAGCACGACGCGCACCAGATGGTTATCGCCATGCCAACTTCCGCTCACGACCCATTCGCTTCCGGCCAAGGGCGGGAATGCCCCAGGCACACCGAGACCCGTGGGTTGGTGACACGCAGCGCAGTTAGCGGTGAAAACGCGTTTGCCTAAGACCATGGGGTCCACGGGGCCTTTTGGTGCGGATGTGAGGGCTTCCACTCCCCATGCAGGCTGGTAGCGGTTGAAGACCGTGGATTTAAATCCACCGCTGTAATAAACGAGATAACTTGCTCCCCAAATAAGCAGTGCCATAAAAACGGCAATCACCCAGAGCGGGATGGGCGCAAAGGCATCACGTGGTTCGGATTTCTCGCGCATGAGCGCACCATGAACTTCGCGAATGTTGAATTCATCGTGCTCGCGAAATTCTTCGGGCGGCGGCGTGTCGTGACTGTGCGATGAGTGGCTCATTCCGTCGGTTCCGGTGCCTCCGGCAAGGGATAGTTGCGATTTAAGGAAATCAAATAGGCCACCAATGCCTCGGCTTCGTAGGTGGGGACAACTTCATAGCCCGGCGGTGGAACATTAGGCGGCAGCAAATCAAGCGCACGCTCGGAGCGTTGACCTTGAATTTTTTGCGTGCGGTAAAGATAGCGATACGAAGGCATGATAGAACCGGGTGTTACCACAGCCGGTTGATAAAGATGTTGATGATGCCATTTCGCGCTCGATTGACGCGCTCCGATGTTGGCGAGGTCGGGCCCCGTGCGCATAGTCCCAAGGAAAGCGGGTCGCTCACGCATGTAATCACGCGCCACGGTAGGACGGGCACCCCAGCCTCGTGCAAGGTCGGAGCCAATGCCAATTTGCCGCACTTGCTGACTATGGCAATACACGCAACCGGACGCCGCATAAACACGTTGTCCCATCACAGCCATCCCCGAAAGTGGCGGCGGATTCACATCGCCCGAAGCCTCATCCGTCGCGGGCATAAAACGCCCCAATTGCAAATAAGGATATGCCACTAGCCCAACCCATGACGTTAGAAAGGTCAGGAAAGCTCCAATGACAATGACGGTCATTCGATTCATACAGCGTGCATCTCCGATTCAACTTCCGCCCGTTTTCCAAACAACGTCGGGCCAGAACGCCGTTTGCCAAATTTGAGCAGAAGAAGGGTAAAGTTCACGGCAAACACAATATGACCCGCCGTCAAAAGAATTCCCGAAGCACTCCGCATCCAAAGCCACGGACGCGCGATTTCAAGCGACTTCATGAACGTCACATTGGCATCAAGCAGTGCCAAACCTTGCAACACGCCGCCGATGGAAAGGACGATCACCATGAACACAATGCCAATGGCCACGAGCCAAAAATGCCAGCGAATAAGCCGAGATGAAGGCCATTCCCAGCCGACAACACGAGGCATGATGTAGTAAATCGCACCATACATCACCATGGTGAAAAACGCATACATTCCAAGATGCGAGTGCCCAATCGTGTAGTGCGTGAAGTGCGTGATGACGTTGAGACTTGGAATCGCCATCGTGCTTCCCTGACCACTCGCAAGGGTGTAGCACACCGCACCAAATACGGTGAATCGCAGCGTCGGACTCCATTTCAACGCATTAAAATGCCCGACTGTCGTCATGTGAAAGTTTATCGCCGTCGTGATCACCGGTACAATCATCATCACGCTGGCCACCACGCTGGCACTGATCATCCACGCGGGGAAGGGGCCGCCAATAAGGTGGTGCATTCCATTCCAACTATAAAAAAGTGCCAATGTCCAAAACCCGAGAATGCTCAAATAATAACTGTGAATCGGGCGTCCGAGCACTTTAGGGATCAGATAATAAATCGTCGCCAGAGCAATCGGCGTGAACCATAGCCCAAGCACATTGTGGCCAAACCACCAATTCACCGCCCCCTGCGCACCGCCCTGAATTTGTTCAAAGTTCAACAGCAAATTCGACGTGGAATAAAGCCACGGAAACCACAGGAACGCCGCGAGAATGTACCATTGGCTCACATAGACGTGCCCGGGCTGACGAAACCGGAACATAATCACCGCCCACACCGAGATGAGTCCGTAGGAAATGAAAAGCAATCCGCTGGCATAATTCGGGAACTCCAGCCATTCAATCGAGCGGCTATCACCCGCTAAAATCGCACAAATTCCAATCGCCACGCCGAGATTCCAAAAGACAGCGGCAGAAATGAGCAGCTTCGCATGTTTCAAAGGCGTGCGGCACAAACGCGCCATCAACCACAAACCCGTTCCAATCGCCGCCGGCGAAGCCCAGCCATAAGCCACCGCATTGAGGTGCGCCGGACGCACACGCCCGAAGGTTAGCCATCCCCATTGGTCAAGGAACGTGGGGATGTTCATCTTAATGGCCGCCAGCAATCCAAAAACGGTTCCGACAAGCAGCCAAAATATCGCCGAACCATAAAAAAGAATCACCGGCAGCCGCGTCGAAGCGTCAATCGCCGCCCGCTCCAGCCGGTCGCGCTCCGCATGACTCAACGTATCGTGTTTTTCCTCGTGTGTGGTCGGATTCATTTACGTCGTGCGGTTAACGGCCGCAGGGCGGCGAAAAGGCCGATCTGCGCTGCGGTCGGAAAAAACATCCGTTGCCGTGCCAATGGGTTCATCATCATCGAAAATCACTTTTGCGCCCTCTTCGAGGTTACGGAACTGCCCCGTACGGGCCGCCCAATAAAATGCCGCTACCGTCGTTCCGCCAAAAACCACAAGCCCTGTGCCTAGCAAAATGTAAACCAAGGAGCTCATGGTGCAGCCTCCTCGGTGGGGGGTGTTGCTTGTTGCGGTGACGCGGGAGTTTCCACGTTCGCCTCCGGTGATTCCGGAGCAGCCGACGGTGCCGGCGTTGCAAAGGGCGGTGGCGTCGGTGCGGGAGCCGTTGTTCCGCCGGACTTAACAATCGAAGCATGGGCGACATTGGGATCAATCGCATTCGCCGGATGTGGCGCCCCTTGAGCGGCCAGTCGTTCGGTCGTTAACTCCACCGCCCGCTCCAACGGAATCCGCACCGTACCTTTTTCACGGTCTATCCACGCATAACCGGATAAAAGATCCGCATTATCCAATTTCACCTTCGCCAAAATATCACGGCGTTCCTTGGCACGCGTCGTCTCTTCATCAACGAGTCCACGATTACCAACTTTAAGCAACACCTGCCCGGCCACCGCAAAAAGCGCAAACATCGCCAACACGCCGACAAACATCGGCCAGATGCTTTTCGTACGTTTGGAAGCTGTTTCGTGGGTTGGGTGCATCAGTTTTTGAGATGGATGGATTTCGCCAAGCGCGGATCACGCAAGGGCCAGAGCGGCGTGTCGCCAAGGCGTTTCATAAAAATTGCCGTGAGCGTTGCGCCGATGGCAAGCAAGCTCACAAGGTCGAGCCAGCTCGGCACGGGGCCAGCCATGTGAAAGGACGGCAACACAACGATGTACATGTCGAGCAAGTGCATGAGCAACAGCCACACGGCCACAACACTCAGCCAAAACGGACGTTTTTTCACGCCTTGGAAAAGGAGAATCACAAAGGGAATAAAGAAATTCCCAACGACCATGATGATATTCAGTGTGTTCCATCCGCCCGTGTTGCGGCGAAGGAAGTAAGCCGTTTCTTCGGGAATGTTGGCGTACCAGTAAAGCATGTATTGGCTAAAGCCGATGTAAGCCCAGAACACCACGAAGGCCAACATCAGCTTGCCGATAATGTGGTAGTGTTCCAAGGTCACCACGCCTTCGAGATAACCCGCACTGCGCAGTGCCGTAAGAATGATTACCAACACGCACAAGGCACTTTGTGCGGAACCTGCAAAAATATACACACCCCACATCGTGGAGAACCAATGATAGTCCAGCCCCATGAGCCAATCCACGGCACTGAAAGTGAGGCTCAAAGCAAACACCAATAACATCGGGAAAACCCATTTGCGCGAGGACCATGTGTATCGCGCATCACCATCTTTATCCTGACGCACCGAATTGCGGCGCAGCAACCAAGCGGCAAAGCTGAAAAATCCAAAATAAAATATCGTCCGTGCCCAGAAAAATGGCGCATTCAAATAGGCTGCTTTGGCATCCAGCAGCGGGTCTTCCCCGGGCGCAACGCTCATCCAGGGAAACAATGTCGGTGCCACAAACACAAGGGGAACAAATAAGAGCGCAAGTATCGGCGCAAGGTTGGCGATATTTTCGAGCTGACGCCGCACCACAACGCTCCAATCGGCATCCACCGCGTGATGCACAATGATCCAAAAAAGTGCGCCCATCACGATGGTGAAGTAAAATGAAAAGGCGAAAAGCCAGGAAAACGCAAATTGCTCCGGTGCCACAAAACGTCCGACGACAGCCAGGGCCAGCGTCACGAGGGCGAGTGCCACGGTGAAAATCATTTTCCCGCCGAAGCCACGGTAGTCAAAATACTCCTTCGATGCCGGTTTGGTTTCTTGTGCACTCATGGTTTCACCGCCTCCAATTTCGCCCGCTTTTCAGGCGGAACATCCGCCATGGTGGCATTCTGAGACAATTGCAAAGCCCGCACATAAGCCACGATGGCCCAACGGTCATTCAGCGGAATTTTCCCGCCATAACCAAGCATCGTGTTTTTGCCATGCGTGATGGTATTGAAAATTTCGCCATCGGACATTGTGCGTAAGCGGTCCTGATGGTAGCTGGCGATAGCCGCCATGCCGTATTGTCCGGCCACGCCATTGCCCGCGCCCGAGGTTCCGTGACACACAGCGCAGAAAATCATGTAACGCTCACCACCTCGCTGCATCAGCTCCGCCGTGACAGGAATCGGAATACCCGTTCCCCAATGGTCTCCAAAACGACCGGTGTCCTCATACGACGTTCCGGACGAAAATTGCACCGTCGCATATTTCCCATCATCTGGAAGCGGGTCTTCCTTGGAAACCGGCATCACATAACCCATCGGCACGGTGCCGGAGACGGGGAGACGATCGCCTCGAAAGTCCGCGAAAAAGCCACTTGGCACCTGCGATTTGACCTTAGGCTGATGATCCATGTCGGGGAAAATTTCAATGGGCGTCTTTTTGCCTTTTTGTCCACGCAGTCCGGTCACGGCCACGAGGAGGACGAGAGACAACCCAAGAACGATGAAAAAAGTGCGCAGCATATCAGTCGTCGTCGTGAATGAGCGTGATGTGCCTTGCTCCAATTTTTTCGAGCAACACGCGGGTGGATTCTTGGTTAAAGAGCGGGTCCTTAGCCTCAATCGCGAGGAAAAAACCGTCATTGGTCACTTTCTTAAAACGATCCCAGCTAAAAATCGGATAATGCCAACGCGGCAGACCATTCAAAATAATCATCCCAAAGGTCGCCGTGAAAGCGGAGATGAGAACCGTAAGCTCAAACATCACGGGAAAAAAGGCGGGCACTGTAAAAAAGTTTGTCGGCTTCCCTGCGACGATGAGCGGATATTCAATGCTCGACGGATAAAATTGCAAAATCACGGCGGTCGTAAGTCCGGCCACACCGCCCAAAAAGACGAGGGCACTCAGCCACGACTTACGCAGCCCCATGGCCTGATCCATGCCGTGAATGGGGAAGGGAGAATACACATCCCAACGACGATAACCGGCATCACGCACTTGTTCCGCTGCGTGATACAGCTCCGAAGCCGAAGAAACTTCAGCGGCGATGCCGAAAAGTGGCGCGTTGGGATTGCCTGCGATGCGTTCCATATCAGTGCCCTCCCTCCTCAAGCGCCGGTGCTGCGTGATGATGAGCGCCATGATGCGGATCCGCTTCCGGTAACACCGCTTTCACTTCGAAAATACAAATCATCGGCAGCCACCTAAGAAATACGAGGAACAATGTGAGGAAAATTCCAAACGTTCCCGTGAAGGTCCAAATATCCACCCAGGTCGGATAAAACATGTTCCAACTCGAAGGCAAAAAGTCGCGATGAAGCGATGTAACAATGATGACAAAGCGCTCAAACCACATGCCGGTGTTGACGAACATACAGACGATGAAAACCGGCAGGACGTGGCGACGCATCCGGCGGAACCAGAATAGCTGCGGCGAGATGACGTTGCAGAAAATCATGCTCCAATAAGCCCACCAGTAAGGGCCCGTAGCGCGGTTAATGAAGGCATATTGCTCGAAAAGATTTCCGCCATACCACGCAATGAAAAACTCCATCATGTAGGCGTAGCCAACCATCGAACCCGTGAGCAAAATGATTTTGCACATCTTGTCCACGTGATCATCCGTGATCAAATCATGGAGTCCGAAAATGGCCCGCGCCGGAAGCATGATGGTCAGCACCATCGCAAAGCCGCCGAAAATCGCGCCTGCCACAAAATAAGGCGGGAAAATCGTGGTGTGCCATCCGGGAACAATCGAGGTTGCAAAGTCAAAGGACACGACGGAGTGAACCGAAAGCACCAGCGGCGTGCTCAATCCGGCGAGGATAAGGTAAGCCATTTCATAATGCTTCCATTGACGATTCCCTCCGCGCCATCCGAGAGCACCAAGGCCATAGAAGAACTTGCGTATTTTCGTCGTCGCACGATCGCGCAATGTCGCCAAATCGGGGATGAGGCCGGTGTACCAAAATAAGATGGACACAGTAAAATACGTGCTGACGGCAAACACGTCCCAAAGCAACGGACTGCGGAAGTTTTGCCAAATGCCCATGTTTGTCGGCACGGGGGCGAGGAACCATACCATCCAAATACGTCCCACGTGAACCATCGGGAAAATACCCGCGCACACCACCGCAAAAAGCGTCATCGCTTCCGCCGCTCGGTTAATCGAAGTACGCCATTTTTGCCGCGCCAAAAACAGAATCGCCGAAATGAGCGTTCCGGCATGGCCAATACCAATCCAGAAAACGAAGTTGGTAATATCCCATGCCCAGCCCACAGGGCTGTTGAGTCCCCACACACCGACGCCGGTGCTGATGAGGTAAATAACGCCCAACACACTTATCACGGCGAGAGACGAGGTGAACGTGAATAAAATCCACCACCAGCGCGGAGCGCGTCGTTCGGTACACGATGCCACGCGATCCGAAATCCATGACATCGAACGGTTGTTTGTCACCAATGGCGCACGTTCGATGCGCTTTGCGGCGGCACTGCTGGCGTCCATAACGGCGGTTCCTTCGGCCATAAAATTAAGCTCCGTGCGCCTCCGTCGCGTGGGTAGCCGGTGCGCCATGTCCTCCGCCATGATGCGGATGTCCATTGGCCCAACCAACTTTGTCAGCACCGGGCATGTGCATGTTCGGGTTTTTGATTCGGTCGAGATATGTCGT
>JBDHQL010000002.1:0-33867 GCA_039807035.1 Chthoniobacterales bacterium | reverse complement strand
GATCTTCAGATGGCTTTTGTGGAAGCGGATAAGGCTGTACCCTCTGAGGCTTCTTCCGTGGAATCCGCCGCAACGGTGCCAGTTGAGGAAAAGAAAGCGGAGCCGGAAGACGCCGCGGACAAAAAGAAATTTACCAAAAGCTACGGTTGATTTGCCGCCAACCGAGCGGTCATAGAAGCCAAACAGGAGTTTCTTCCGGTTGGTGATATTGGGGCGACGTCGCGGTGTGGTGTGGTGTTTGGCGTTTACGCGATGGTGATGTCGGGTGCTTGGCGGGTGAACTTGTTTGTGCCATCCATTTTTGCATTTGCAATGTGTTTTCGCCCGATGGCTCCTGGCGTCCGGTAAGCCATGCGGAAACATGCGGCTGAGCCACGCCAAGGTATTGCGCCAGCTCACTGACGCGCCCGCGTTTGGCCTTACAGAAAGTTTGAACCTCTGCGAGAAACTTTGGCATGAGGGGTTTCGGCATAGGGATATAATGACATCATTATATTAATAATACAATAATTTTCCGAATCCGAAGGAAGGTGCGAAAGGAAGCAACATTTTAGCGGATCAGCGAGAGAAGCGGAGCAGGGTAAATACCGAGCCAAATGATGAGGGCGCAGAGAATGGCGATGGTTATACGGGCGGCGATTCCGACAGGAATTCCCGGTGCATCGGGGTCTGCTGCTTGTTGCCAATACATAGCTCGGACAACCTTGAGGTAGTAATAAAATCCTGCGGCAACGGTGACGATACCAATCGCGATAAGAACGAAATGTCCTTGTTGGTAGGCGGCTTCAAAAATGAAGAGCTTTCCGAGAAAGCCGACTGTGAGCGGTACACCTGCGAGTGAGGCCATGGCAAGCAACATAGCGAAGGCAAGTTGGGGGGCACGTTGATTGAGGCCATTGAAATCTGCTATGTCATCCCCGCCGACGGTTTTCGCCACGATGGTCATTACGAGGAAGGCGAGGAGGGTCATGAGAAGATAGGCGCCAAGGTAAAAAAGGATGGCGGGGCCTGCAAAAGGTGCGCCAAGGGAGGCGACGCCAAGCAAAAGATAACCGGCGTGAGCCACGCTGGAATAGGCAAGGAGGCGTTTGAGGTTGGATTGTGGGATGGCTGCAAGATTGCCGAAGACCATGGTAACACCGGCCAGCAGTGCCATGAGCGGAAGGATTTTTTCCTGCAAATACGGAACGACAACGAATGTTTGAAGAACGCGCAGGAGAACGACGAAGCCCGCAGCTTTTGACGCAACGGAAAGGAAGGCGGTGATGGGAGTTGGCGCACCCTGATAAACGTCGGGAATCCAGAATTGAAATGGAACGGCGGCAACTTTAAAGCCGAGAGACACTAAAACGAGACCGAGGCCGAAGAGCAAAGCGGGGGCGGCGGCAACTTTGAGTGCCGGAATGACGGTGGCAATGGCGTTGAGATTTGTTTGCCCCGTGACGCCGTAAATCCACGTGATGCCATAAACGAGAAACCCTGTGGAAAGGGCACCAAGCACGAGAAATTTCACGCCGGCTTCGAGGCTGAGGCAATCATGGCGCAGATACGAAACGAGGATGTAAAAGCTGATGGTCACTAATTCGAGGGAAACGAAGATGAGTACAAAATCTATGGCGGAGGCCATCCACATAAGGCCGGCGCAAGTAAAAACAGGAAGAGCATAAAATTCCCCGAGTCCCGCACCGCGCCGAGAAGAAGGAAGATTGGCTTCCACGACGGGCGCGAATTCCTGCGCCATGATTAACACCACGATGGTTGTGAGCAGGGCGATTTGTTTGAAAAATATCGCTAAGGAATCTGCACTATAAAATCGCGCATAAGGTGCCGAGGCGTCGAGTGCTGCGGGGTTCACCCAAAATGTGGCGATGAAAATAAGGATGAGACCCGTGATGGCAGGATGTGCAATGCCGCTTTTGCGTCCGGGGCCGGCAAAGGATTCCGCGACGAGCAACAGCAAGCCTAAAACAACAACCGCAACTTCGAGATAAAGCGGATTCATGGCACAAGCAAATCAAAGACAGGGTTGATGTAATCGAGCAACAGACTCGGACGAAATCCCGTGATCAGTAGCCCCGCGAGAAGAAGGATGACCGACCAACGAACTGCGGGTGAAACATCCGCAATCGCCTCGGTCACGACGGCACCGCGAGTACCCCAGAAAATGCGACGGTAAGCACGCAGCATGTAGATGGCAGAAATGACGACGCCCCAAAGTGCAAAAGCCGTGGTGATTTGGTAGGCATTAAAGCCCCCGGAAACTCCGCGTGCGAAGGCACCGAAGAAAATGAGAACTTCCGCAGGGAAGTTGATAAACCCCGGAAGTCCAAAGGATGCAAAGGCCGCAAATCCGAAAAGAAGGCCGAGTTTTGGGGCAACGCCAGCCATGCCGCCTAGCTGAGAGAACTCCAAGGTTCCTACGCGACGTTCAATTTCTCCGCAGAGCGCAAAGAGTGCCGCAATGGTGAGCCCATGTGCAAAAATCATCAGCGACATTCCCGCCAATCCGATTTGGTTAAGTGCTACAAACCCAAGAAACGCATAGCCCATGTGCATGACGCTGGAGTAACCCAGCATAAGGTCGAGGCGTTTCTGCGCGATGGTCACAAAGCCAATGTAGATGATGTTTCCGAGTAATAAGAGCAGCAGCAAATTAGCAAATTGCTGAATTTCCGCAGGGAAAATAGGGACCGCGAGTCGAAGGAGCCCGTAGAGCCCAAATTTTTTCAATACGCCGGAATGGAGCATGGCAGCGGGCGCAGGAGCCGAGGCATAGGCTTCCGGTGCCCAGGAGTGAAATGGAAAAAGGGCGATGAGGCTTCCGAATCCAAATAACACAAGCAGGTAAACGATGGGACCGGGAGTGAGGAGGCCGGCATAACCCAGTTGTTGAAGCACCCGTATATCGAGTGTGTGAAAGCCGGCAGGTACAGCCAGCCAAATCCCAATAAGCCCGAGTAACAGTACGAAGCTGCCCGTCGCTAAATAAAGCGTCACTTTCCACGCAATCCGCTGACGTTCTCCCGAGCCCCAGATGCCGATGAGCAGGAAGGTGGGAATAAGTGCCAGTTCGTGAAAGGCGTAAAAGAAAAACAAATCCAGCGAGACAAATGCGCCGATGGCACCGGCAGAAATGAAAAGCAGGCACGCATAAAACATGCCTGCATGACGCTTGATATCCGGTGCCACCCAAACAGCGGCCAATGTCACCAGCGTCGTGAGCAACAACATCACCATGCTTAACCCGTCCGCCCCCAGCGAAAATGCGAGACCGTGCGAGGCCATAAGAAGGCGTCCGCCCACAAATTGAAACCCACCAACTTCGAGGCTGTAAGACCCCATGAGATGAAGCGTCAAAAGTAAATTTGCCGCTGCGCCAAAAATAGAAATCCGCCGTGGCGCCGACCCCGCCATACAAAAGGCAGCGGTGACCAGCGGAATAAGGATGAGGGAAAGAAGCGGACTCATCATCGGAAAATCAGAAAATAAAGTACGGCCAATACACCCGCGCCGAAAAAGAAGGCGTAGGCTTGAAGATTGCCGAGTTGCAGGAGGCGTAGAATGTAGCCCGTCGCCCAAACCGTCCGCGCCACGCCGGTGACAATAAGTCCATCAATAATCCAGCGATCAAACCATGATCCAATGATCGCCAGACCGCCTTGCACACATGTCACAAGCCATGCGTAGAAATTATCAATGTAAAGGCGGTTGGCAAAAAGCGGGATTCGCACGGGGTCTTTCGTCGGCCCACGCAGGTAAAGTGCCGCCGCGAGCAAAAACCCTGCACCCAATGCACTCAGCAACGCATAATGCACAATGTGGGACATTTCGTGATGCGGGATATTAAAAAAATGATGCGCGACTGCCGGATAACCTGCCGCAATTGAAGGAATGGCCAAAATTAAGAGCGGGAGCGTCATGATCGTCGGTGCTTGACGCGCATGTTCTGCAGCTTCCGAGCGCGGACGCCCCATGAAGGCGACAAAAAAAAGCCGGAACATGTAAAACGAGGTCAGCAGTGCAGCGCCGACCGTAATCCAAAACACCGCCGTGTTGCCTTCGTGAGCGTAGGCGACAATTAAGTCTTTGCTGTAATAGCCGCTAAAGCCCGGCATTCCCACGAGAGCCAGTGTGCCCGCGACGAGGCAGAGTGCGGTGAGCGGCATGCGGCTGAGGAGACCCCCCATTTTCCAAATGTCCTGCTCATGATGCAGGGAAATAATCACCGCACCGGCGCAGAGGAAGAGAAGGCACTTAAAGAAAGCATGGGTAAACAAATGAAACACCGCGACATCACTCGCGGGCGCGACAGCGATGGCCACCACCATGTATCCAAGCTGCGAAATGGTGGAATAAGCGAGGATGCGTTTGATGTCATCCTGCTGCGTGGCCATCAATCCCGCTGCAAAGCACGTGATGGCACCAATCCACATGATCACTTCGCGAACCGCTTCCGGTGATGCGGCAAGGACAGGAAAAATACGAGCCAGCATGTAAACACCTGCCGCCACCATCGTCGCCGCGTGGAGCAAGGAAGACACAGGCGTCGGGCCTTCCATCGAATTCGGCAACCAAACATGCAAGGGCATTTGCGCGGACTTTCCGAGCGTTCCGCAAAATACTAACAACGCGGCCGCCGTGAGATAACCGGGATGCAATGTGATGGAGGCGAGATTTTGCTCAATGCCAGAGAACGCAATGGAGCCTGTCGCCAGCCAAAACATAAGGATGCCGAGCATGAAGCCGAAGTCGCCTACGCGATTGACGAGAAAGGCCTGTTTCGCCGCATCTGCCGCTGCGTCTTTGCGAAAATAATGGCCAATGAGAATGTAGGAGCTCACGCCGACTAATTCCCAGAAAACGTACATCATGATGAAGTTTCCCGAGAGAACAATGCCGAGCATGGAAAAAAGGAACAGGCTCAGTGCCGCATAATAACGGGGAATCCCTTCATCGCCGCGCATGTAGCCGGCAGAATAAATGAAGACGATCGTAGAAATGGTGGTCACGACGAGAAGCATCACGCGAGCAAGCGGATCGAGAATGAGGGTGATGGGAACGGAAAATTGTCCGGGTACCTCCAACCACGAGAGCGCGGCCACGGGGGGGCTCCCGCCTGCGAGAAATAGGCGCCAACTTAGTCCGCAAGCAATCGCCGCTGCACCGATGGCAACAATGCCTGCCGCAACACCACGGCGTGGCAGCAAGAAAAGGATCACTGCCGACGCCACCAGCGGGGCGAAGAGGATAATCCAAGGATGAAGCGACGGAGCCATGGGGTTAGAATTTCAATTGGTTGAGGTCTTCGACATGCGCTGTTTGTCGCTGACGATACAGCGCGACGATGATGGCGAGGCCGACAGCAACTTCGGCGGCGGCCACGGTGATAATGAAAAACACGAAAACTTGCGCGTTGTAATCCGGCAGTCCAATGGCTGTCGCTCCATGCCGCGCGAAGGCAACGAGCGAAAGATTGGCGGCATTGAGCATGAGTTCCAGTCCCATGAAAATCACGAGGATGTTGCGCCGCAAAAGTACACCGCCTAAGCCGATGGCAAAAAGAAGTCCGCTGACAATGAGGTAATTTCCGAGAGTCAGCATAATCAACGCAGCGTGCGGCGGCTTAGGACAACGACCCCAACGGTCGAAACCAAAAGCAGAACACCGATGATTTGAAGTGGAAGGTTAAAATGCGAAAACAAAGTGGTTCCGACCCCCACAACATCACCGGGGGCATCGGGATTAAGAGCAGGAAACGGATGGGCGGAGGAGGGAAGTGATTTGACGACTTGGACGAGCAGAAGTGCAAATCCTCCGATTACCGCAATGCCTCCCGCGCTCGCCGCGAGATTGAGGCGGCGGCGCACTTCGGCTTTGAGGTCGAGAAGCATGATGATGAAAAGAAACAGCACCATCACCGCGCCCGCATAGACGAGCACTTGAATGATTCCGATAAAAAAGGCGTCGAGCGTGATGTAGAGGCCGGCGAGCGCGAGGAAGGAAAGCACGAGACACATGGCACTGTTGACCGGATTACGAAGCAGCACGACGGCCACGGCGGAGCCGAGCATGAGCAAGGACAAAACCCAGAACAGGATGGTGAACATTCGTTATTTGCGTGCGTGATGCGCCTGGCGCACCGCAGTTTCTGCAGCCGCAAGGCTAGAAGATGCGATGCTTGGTTTCGATCACTTTTTTTCGTCCCATTTGTGAACCAGACCCGTCATAACGCCGCCTAGTTCGTAGAGTTTTTTCTTATCATGTACCAACGATTCCCGCGTCTCGCCGGTAATCGAGTAGTCCTTACGAAGGAAAATAGCCTGCTCGGGGCAGACTTCCTGACACAACCCGCAGTAAATGCACCGGGCCATGTCTATTTCAAATTTCTCGGGAAATTTTTCTACCTTCGCCCATTTGCTGTCCTTCGAGAGTTCGCCGGGTTTAATGGTGATGGCGCGAGGCGGGCAAATGAATTCGCAGAGCTGACATGCTACGCACCGCTCGCGGCCATGTTCATCTTTCACCAGCGTCGGCGCCCCGCGATACCAGTCGGGAAGATCGTCATTCCACGTATGCTCGGGGTATTCCATGGTGACGCGTGTCTTCCCGAAAAGCATGTCCTTGAAGTGTCGAATGGTGATGAGCAAGCCACCAAAGATCGCCGGAAGATAAGAGCGTTCGAGCAGGCTGAGTTTAGGGCGTTGGACGGGACGAGCCATGATTAAGAGCGAAAATATAGCAGGATGCCTGCGGTAAGGAAGATGTTCGCAAGGGCGACTTCGAAGAAAACATACCAACCGAGTTTCATGAGCTGATCAAAACGAAAGCGCGGCAGTGTCCAGCGAATCCAAAGAAAAAAGAAAATGATCGCCGCCACCTTGGCAAAAAACGTCGCGATATTGACCACACCCCACAACCAGCCTTGGCCGCCATCGGGTACAAAAGGTAGGCTCCATCCGCCAAGAAAGAGAGTCACAATCACGCCTGCACCGGCAATCATGGCGGCATATTCCCCAAGGAAAAACATGGCAAATCGCATGGATGAATATTCCGTGTGATAGCCGCCTACGAGTTCTTGCTCGGCTTCGGGAAGGTCAAAGGGAAGACGATTAGTTTCTGCAAACATGGCGATGAGAAAAACCAGAAACGAGATGAGCATGGGAATCCAAAGCAGAAGTCTTTGGAGGTTAAAGCCCGACATTCCCATCGGAAAAACCATCCAACCGTGGAGGGTTTGGTATTGCACAATTTCACCGAGATTTAACGTTCCCGTGATGAGAAAAATCGGAATCACGGAGAGGCCGAGGGCGATTTCGTAGGAAATCATTTGCGAGCTAGAGCGGATGCCGCCGAGGAAGGGGTATTTCGAATTGGACGACCATCCGGCCAGAACGATGCCATAAACGCCGAGGGAGGAGACTGCAAATACCCACAGGATGCCAGTGTTGAGATTGGCAATGACCATGGGAACGCCGAAAAGGCTACTGCCAAAAGGCAGAACGGCGAGGACAAGGAGAGCCGGAACAAAGGCAAGCGCGGGAGCGAGGCTGAAGAAGAATTTATTAACGCCGGAGGGAACGAAGTTTTCTTTGAGGACGAGTTTTACGCCATCCACGAGAGGCTGGAGAAGACCCGCCCACCCCACGCGATTGGGACCAACGCGGTCTTGGATGAAGGCGCTAACCTTGCGCTCCGCCCACACCGAATACGCAACCATCGTGAGAACAACGCCAACGATCACGGCAGTTTTTAGGAAGGATGTCCAAAGGAGAAAAATCTCCGGTTGCAAAAAAATATCAAAGCTCAGCATGGCAATTACAAAACGGCAAAGCGCACCGCAAGGGATAAGAAATAGCGAACGAGCCCTCGAGGTTCAATCTCAAACAGCAAGGACTATTGTGCAATGACCTGCTATTAAAATTAGAAGTACGGGTACCACAATGGGTGCCACAGTCGCCTCGGCTGTGTCAGTCCGCGCCCTCGCGGACTGAACTTCGTTTTATTCACGATGTTTCCCGCGAGGGCGCGAGAAACGACACTCGAGGCGGGCGTGGTACCCGAAGGCAGCTTTTAAAGGTGCCTCACATTATTTCCTCACCACACCCGTAGAATCTACCGTTTGGATTTCCATAAATTTATAATGTTCTAAGTATAACCCAACTATACATTATCATTATGTAACTGCGTTACTCTGTGATGCGCTTCTCTTTATCTTCCCACTCTCCCGCCCGAACCCTAAACTGTCTCTGCGGTAACAGTTTCAAAAAGGTCTTCATCTTGGATTGAGCACACGCGGTTTCTGCCGGTGTTTTTAGCATGGTAAAGGGCTTCATCGGCCTTTTTGAGAAGGGCCTTCAAATCTCTCAAAGTATCGCTAAGAGCTACAATGCCAATAGATACAGTGAAGACAATGCTGTGGCCATCGCTGGTTGGAACAGGGGTTTCTGCCAAAGTTTGCCGCATTCTTTCGGCGACGATTTGTGCATTTGTGAGGTCGGTATTGGGCAGCAGAATGGCAAACTCTTCACCGCCTAAGCGTGCCAGCAAATCTATATCGCGCAATTGGGAAACGCCTATTTGAGCCAAGGATTTCAATACTTCATCCCCGGCGTCGTGTCCATATGTGTCGTTAATCGGCTTAAAGTGATCTATATCCATCATGAGAACAGCAAGAGGTTCTCCATGACGGCAGGCACGTGAAACTTCGCGACGGCCAAAAATTTCGAAGCTGCGGCGATTATTAAGCCCCGTGAGCGCATCGCTCTTCGCGAGTTTTTCCAATTGTCGCTCCGAGGCGACCTCTCGATCCACAATGCGAAATGACGCAATCACGCCGACAATTTGCCCGTCTTTATCCCGATCGGGGCCGGCATGAAATTCAATCCAATGCTCTGCGCCATTTTTTGTACGCATTTTGAAGCGGTTCACGACGGCTTGACCTTCGGTGAGCCGGCTTTTTCCAAGTTTAAATCGTACTTTGGAGACATCATCTGCCAGAAACTCAGGGACATTTTTTCCTTCGCAGTCTGCCGGCTCCCAACCCAAAGTTGGCGTTATCGAGGGAGAAATCCAGAGGATTTTATCGCCTTTATCAATTCGCACGACCACATCCGAAGAGTTCTGTGCGAGCAAGCGATAGCGTTCTTCTGATGCGGCAATTTGTTCCATAGCCAGATGGCGTTCGGTGACATCGCGCCAGAAAATGCTGACGCGGCCATCCACATAGACGGCGCGAATGTCGAGGCGGGTCATGGCGTCTCCCAAAGGGAACTCAAAATTATCTAAAACGGTTTCGATTCCAATCTCCGCAGTTTTGCGGAAAAAGTCCATGAGCCCCGTCGTTTCAAGAGCTGGTAAAAGCTCCGTCATACGTCGCCCCAAAAGGCGGTCTCGAGGGATACCCGTCCAAGCGCAAGCTGCCGGATTTGCCGAAGCAAAAAGGAAATCTTGCACACGCCCGTCGGTGCTTTGCACGGGCTGAACGAGGACATGCGGATCGAGCATACTATCGAGAGTCGTTTTAAGGTGGCGACGCTCCGCTTGAATGACTTCGCGATCCTGTACTTGCTGATGGATGTCGCGGAATCCACCCACACATCCAATGCTGCGCCCCGAAGCGTCCAGCAGTGGACGCATGGAAATAGAGAACCAACGATAGCCGGATTCTCCAATGCGAATACGCGCCTCGATGTTGCCGAGGGTTCCTCGTTTTAATTGGCCTAATAACGATTCCAATGCATCCCATTCTTCGGGATGGACGAGATTGCAGAGTCCCATGCCTTTCAATTGCTTTGGAGCAAGCCCTAGCGTGGTTAAAGTGCTGGACGCAATCCATTGAATGACGCCTTCATTATCCGTCTGCACCACAACATCGGAAGCGTTTTCGGCCAGAAGTCGGAAGCGATTTTGCGAGTCCGCAAGGCTAAAGCGTGCTTGAACCTCATCGTTGATATCGGCAATTTGGGAAATGAAATACTGGATTGCTCCATCGGCATGGCGCAAACAAGCGACGGAGAGGAGCCCCCACACGATCGAACCATCGGGACGCACATAGCGCTTTTGGATTTGGTAGTTCTGAATTTTATTAGCCTTCATTTGATTGACGTAATCAAGGTCAGCTTGAAGGTCGTCGGGATATGTGAGGTCCTGCCAAGTCATGGACTTGAGGGTGTCAATGTCTCTCCCGAGGAAGGCGCAAAAGGCGGGGTTTGCTTCCAGCAAGCGTCCTTCGGATGAAATAAGGCCGACACCCGACGGAGCACTTTCAATAGTTTTGCTTAAACGCTCTCTCGCTGCTGAAAGGCTTGCCGTGCGCTCTTCGATTCGGTGTTCCAAGGCAAAATTAAGCTCCTGCAATTTTTGCTCCGCTTCCTTCCGACGTGTCACATCAAGAGTGGCACCGCCCATGCTTTCGATGCTGCCATCCGCATTTAAAAAAGTTCGTCCTTGAGCTGCAACCCAGCGGATGGTGCCATCCGCATGAACGATACGGCATTCGGTGGAATAACTTTGCTGTTGCTTTATGGATTCTTCGATGAGGCTCTTGATGCGGTCGAGGTCGTCGGGATGGACGGCTCCATAAAAGTGCTCAAAACTTTCTTTTTCTCCTGCAGGTAAAGCTAGGTGCTGTTTACAAATTTCCGACCAGATGAGCACGTTTGTGGCAAAATCCCAACTCCACACGCCGACTTCAGCACCTTCGATTGCTGTGCGGAGTTTTCGCTCTGCGGCCTGTTTTTCTGCGGTAAGAGCCAGCTCAAATTTTCCCGCATCTCTTTGCTCCGAAAGCTGACGATATTTCCAGCCTCCTACAGCCAGGATACCAAGAGCTACCGCAGCGATCGTCAGCAAGGGCCACCAACGATTCCACACCATGGCTGTCATGACTTGAGCCGGAATATAAGCCACCAGTTTCCATGATTCCTTGGTGACAATTTCGTTCCCAACAATGGAGAGAGGATCAATGGTCGCCCAAGTCCATAGTCCATCGGCTGTTATTATCTGACCGTTCGATGTATTGACCATTTGCGCCCATGCGATCGGGTAACGCTTAGCAAAAGAATTTTCCTTCACGCCACGGGCAAATGCAAAATCATCCTGACGATCAGAGCTTATTAACCAATCGCCTTGCGAATTAAGCAGCATAATGGAGCCGAGACCTTCTGGCCCTTTGATGCCTCTCAGTCGTTCAAGCAGCGTATCTGCGCGGAGATTTACGACTAAGATATCGTCATCGGCTTCGCCCTCTAAGGGAAGGCGCGCTCCAAAACGAATCACCGGCTTTAGAGGTTTTTCGTATGAATTTTCCTCCATGCTGAGATTCAAGGGAGACAGATACATTTTATCCGGCGGCTGGGATAAAATATCCTGAAACCACAAACGCTCGGACACATTGGCCAACTTATCTTGCGGGATAGATGCGGGTTTATCTTCGGTTTGTTGAATGCGCACCAGCTCCTGACCTCTCTTGCTCACCCATCGCGCACGATCATAGAGCGGATTACGATAGAGCAGCGTCATTAAATGCGACTCCATCCAAGATTGAGCTTCCGAGGGGGGGTGTTGCGTAGAGGTCAGGATGCCCGGCTCTCTCATCATCCCTTGAACATGATCTAAGGACGTTTTAATCCAGGAGGATGCCACCTCATTTCCAAATTCCACCTGAGCAATTTGCGAAGCAAAAACTTTTTCCTTGTCTGAGTGAGTTAAAACAAGCCCCACCCAAATTACTACCAATAAAATAACAAGCGCAACGGGAATATAGAGCAGCGCAAATTTTTTCATGGTTTACTCCTAAATGGGGGTAACGTCATGAGTTTCAAAACGTCATACGACAACCCCTCAGTGGTTTTCGTTCATAACTGTTAACTTACCATCTTTTTCAAAAATGCAAACTTTCTTATAGAAGTAGGGCCCCCGATTTTTCCTGTGATTTAAAAACAACCACACCCAAGCGCCAGCGGCAGGCAGAAATGCCCGCGCGTGCCTACGAGGTTTGCCGCATCAACCCCGTTACGATTCTACAAACTTGCTAGAACCGACTCGAGTTTGGCACGTTTTGTACGCCATTCATCACCGCGCTTTTGAAAGGCGGCGATGACTTGGGGAGGTGCCCCTTGGGTGAAGGATGTGTCGGCTAATTTGGTGTCAACTTTGGCAATCTCGGTATCAATCTTCGCCATCTCCGCAAGCAAACGCGCCCGCTCGGCTTCGACATCAATTTCCAGTTCGAGGTAAATCGCACCCAAGGCCGTTAGGACATGCGGCATTTTTTGAGCCGGTGCTTGTGCTTCCATTTCGAGAATTTTGGAGGCCTTTGCGAGGGAGCGAAAGACGCCGAGATCGAAGTTCGTAAAGTCGCCACTTCGTGCCAAATGCAGGACACATTCGGTATGTGCGGGAACTTTGAACTCTGCTCGCAACACACGCACGGCTCGCACGGCATCATAGATTGCTTGAACAGCCTGCGCTGATTTTGCCTTTTCCTCCTCAGCCATCCATGGCAGTGAGTCTTCTGCCGGCAAGGCGGCAAAAAGAATCAACGCCTCACGTCCTTCTCCCTGCGCAAAGCCAAGGCGTTCCCAAAGTTCTTCGGTGATGTGCGGCATAAACGGATGCAACAACTGCAAATAGCCGCTGAGAATATGATCCATTACCGCTCGTACGCCCTCGGCCGCGGTGCCACCTTCCGTCATCTCCGCCTTGCTTGCCTCGACATACCAATCGCAATACGTATTCCAAAAAAATTCATAAAGCACCGCCGCTGCTTCGTGAAAATGGAAGTTGTCGAGTGCCTGACGGTAGGCCGCGTGCATAGCATCGAAGGCCACGAGAACCGCGAGGGAATAAGGCGAAAGCGTGTGCTCGGCGAGCGGCTTGGTTGCGGGGGATGCACCCTGCATTTCACGAAAGCGGGCGGCGTTCCAAAGTTTATTGGCAAAGTTTCGCCCTTCCTTAATTTGGTGTTCATCAAACCGTACATCCTGCCCATGCGGGGCGATGCGCATGAGGCCGAACCGCAATCCGTCGGCGCCATATTTTGCCATGAGGTCGAGGGGATCGGGCGAATTGCCGAGGCTCTTGGACATTTTTCGGCCTTTGAGATCGCGAATGATGCTGGTGAAAAAAACATTTTGAAATGGAATCTCGCCCGTGAATTCCAGCCCCGCCATAATCATCCGCGCCACCCAGAAAAAAATAATATCCGGCCCCGTGACAAGATCATTGGTCGAATAAAACTTCGCTCGCGTCGCGTCGTCCATCGTCGCAAAGGGCCACAGCCAGGAACTAAACCACGTGTCGAGAACGTCCTCATCCTGACGCCAATTTTCCGCGTCCGCAGGAGCTTCAAGACCGACGTGCATCACGGCGGAATCATCCTTGCGATACCACACGGGAATTCGGTGGCCCCACCATAATTGACGACTAATGCACCAGTCTTGAATGTTGGTCATCCAGTGCTCGTAAATTCTCGCCCAACGCTCGGGGACGAAACGGATTTTTCCTGACGCCACGGCTTCGCGGGCGGCTGGTACTTGCGGGTAACGCAAAAACCATTGTTCGCTAAGCCGTGGTTCAATGGGTACATCGGCACGCTCGCTAAAGCCCACATTGTTTTCGTAATCCTCCTCCCGAACGAGCAGTCCCATTTCAGCTAACTTCGCAGCGGCAGCGTCACGTGCTGCAAAGCGTTCCATGCCGGCAAACTCCGGCCCCGCCAGCGCATTGAGCGTCCCATCGGGATTCAACACATCGAGCACTTCGAGTCCATGACGTTGACCAATTTCAAAATCCGCTTTGTCGTGCGCCGGTGTCACTTTGAGCACACCCGTTCCGAAGGTCATGTCAATATGCGTGTCGGCAACGATGGGAATTTTGGCCCGTGGAAAAGGACGTACGGCATGTTTTCCAATGAGGTGTTGATAACGCGGGTCCTCGGGATGAACCGCTACGGCGGTATCGCCCATCAACGTTTCCGGTCGCGTGGTGGCAATTTCCAAAAACGTCCCGGGCTCTTCTGCCACCTCGTAGCGCATCACGTAAAGTTTCCCCTTCGTGGGTTTCATGATGACTTCCTCATCACTCAATGCTGTCTGCGATGCGGGGCACCAGTTGACCATGCGTTTGCCACGGTAAATCAGCCCTTTTTCATACAGTCGCACAAACACGTCCTGCACCTGCCGCGAATAATCGGCGTCCATCGTGAATCGCTCGCGATCCCAATCGCAGGAACACCCCAGGCGTTTTAGCTGCTTAATAATAATGCCGCCGTGCTTTTCCTTCCACGTCCATACGCGCTTGAGAAATTCTTCGCGTCCGAGATCGCGCCGAGTTTTGTGTTCTTCCTTGCGCAACTGCCGCTCGACTACCGTTTGTGTGGCGATGCCCGCATGATCGGTGCCGGGCAACCAAAGAACTTCCTTTCCTTGCTGACGCGCCCGCCGCGCAAGAATGTCCTGCAATGTATTATTGAGCACATGCCCCAAGGTGAGAACGCCGGTGACATTGGGAGGTGGAATGACGATGGAGAACGCGGGTTTTGGCGATGCGGGATTCGCAGAAAAGCAGCCGCGTTTAATCCAGTCGGCATAACGACGTTCCTCCACCGCGCCGGGATCGTAAGCTTTGGAAATCTCCGACATCACGCCATTCGCCCGCAGCACGATTTGTATTTTTTTCCGCTCCCACACGGACACGGATCTTTGCGGCCAACTTTGGGTGCTTCTCGACGCAAGGGAAGTTCCATTTTTAATTCTTCGGAATTTCCCTCCGCTGAGGATGCCGCACCTGCGATGACGGTGCTGTCATCGGTGGCTTGACCATCGGAAAACCGCTGCTGGAGCGAGCTAAGGAAGGACTCAAAGGACGCAAGGTTGGTCGTGCTACGGAAAAGGTTGGTAAGCACTTCGCCTCGGATGTGATCCATCAGCTCGACGAACATTTTGTAGGCCTCGGCTTTGTATTCTACCAAGGGGTCTTTTTGCCCGTAAGCCCGCAAATAAACGCCTTCACGCAGGCCGTCCATCGCGTAGAGATGCTCTTGCCATAGGCGGTCAATCGCATTGAGCATGATGTAACGCTCCAACATTTTCAGCGCGTCGCCCTGCTCGTGACCGGCCTTCATTTCGTACGCGGCTTTAATTTTTTCGACAAGAAACTTGGCGTTTTCTTCCTCGCTTCGCGTCTCAAATTCTGCGCTCTCTTTTTTTAACCCCAGCGGAAATGTCATATTCACCCACTGCAAAAGCCCATCGTAGTCCACGACATTGTCTTCGTTGGGCGAAAGTAAATCCGCAACTTTTCGCGGTACTGCCTCATCCACGATTTCGTAAATCATGGCCCGAGGATTGTCGGTTTCAATCGCATCGTTGCGAAGTCCGTAAATGACACCGCGTTGCTGATTCATCACGTCGTCAAACTCCAAGGTGCGTTTGCGCACCATATAATTGCGTTGCTCCACACGCTTCTGCGCGGTTTCCACGCTTTTGTTGAGCCACGGATGTTCCAGCTCCTCGCCCTCGGCCATGCCGAAGCGTTCCATGATTTTCGTCATACGATCTGCCGCACCGAAGTTGCGCATAAGGTCATCTTCGAAGCTGACGAAAAATTGCGAGCTTCCGGCGTCACCTTGACGCGCACAACGTCCGCGCAACTGCCGGTCAATGCGCCGCGATTCGTGACGTTCCGTGCCAATGACGTGAAGCCCGCCGAGTTCCTGCACTCCCGGGCCGAGCTTAATATCGGTGCCACGCCCCGCCATGTTGGTGGAAATCGTGACGGTTCCTGGTTGGCCTGCCCGCGCCACAATTTCTGCTTCCTGGAGGTGGAATTTGGCATTGAGAACATTGTGCGGAATTTTATCCCGCTTAAGCATACGGCTCAGCAGCTCCGAGGATTCCACGCTCGCGGTACCGACGAGTACCGGTTGCTTCGTTGCATTGCGTCGCTGAATTTCAGCAATGACGGCATTATATTTTTCGCGTCGCGTTTTGTAGATGCGATCGTTGGCGTCTTTACGAGCCACGGGCCGATTGGTCGGAATCACCACCACGTCGAGCGCGTAAATATCGTGGAACTCATTGGCCTCGGTCTCCGCCGTTCCGGTCATTCCCGAGAGTTTGTCGTAAAGGCGAAAATAATTCTGAATTGTAATCGTGGCGAGCGTCTGCGTTTCACGATCAATTTGCACACCCTCTTTGGCTTCTACCGCCTGATGCAATCCATCACTCCAACGACGTCCGGGCATTTTGCGTCCGGTGTATTGATCCACGATGATGACTTTGTTTTCCTCGACAACATATTCGACGTCTTTTTCGTAGAGGCAGTAGGCTTTAAGAAGTTGCGAAATGTTGTGGATACGCTCGGCCTGACGATCGAAAAACTCTTGCCGTTTGGCCTTCGCTTCAACTTTGCCTTGATCGGAAAGCGAGGCATCGAGGTCAATGTCGGTGAACTCGTTGATAAGATCGGGCAAGACAAAAGCATCGGGGTCATCGGGATTCATGTACGAGCGTCCGCGCTCGGTGAGATCGGCTTCGTGCTGACGTTCTTCGATGGTGTAAAAAAGTTCTTCCTTCAGTGCCACCAGCGCCTCTTTCTGCGTGTCCTGATAAAATGACAGTTCCGATTTATCAATCAGCTTGCGCATCTCGGGTTCTTCCATCATCCGCAGGAGCCCTTTGTTGCGCGGCTCGCCAAGTTTGACCTTAAACAAAGCGCGTCCTGCAAGTTCGGTATTACCCTGATCCAAATGCTCCTTCACCTCCGTGATGAGGCGTGTGCAGAGCATGCTTTGTTTGCGAACGAGCTGCTCAATGAGAGGCTTAAAGCGGTCATACTGATGCGTGGAAACCGTAGCGGGCCCGCTAATGATGAGCGGTGTACGCGCTTCATCAATAAGGATGGAATCCACTTCGTCCACAATGGCAAAAGCATGCCCGCGCTGCACTTGTTGCTCGCGAGATGTGGCCATGCCATTGTCTCGCAAATAATCGAACCCAAACTCGCTGTTGGTTCCGTAGCTGATGTCACAGGCATATTGCGCACGGCGAACATCGGGGGGCTGATCGTGTTGAATAATGCCAACCGTCAGACCTAAAAACCGGTAAATTTCTCCAACCCATTCCGCGTCACGGCGAGCGAGATAGTCATTCACCGTGATGAGATGCGCCCCGCGTCCCGCCAGCGCATTGAGAAATAGCGGCAGCGTGGCGACCAAAGTTTTACCCTCACCCGTGGCCATTTCCGCAATGCGCCCGCTGTGCAGCACCATGCCGCCAATCAGCTGGACATCGAAATGCACCATCTGCCATTCGATGGGATGATCTACCACGGTGATCATTTGTCCGCACAAACGCCGCGCCGTGTTTTTCACCACCGCAAACGCCTCGGGCAAAATCTCGTCTAACGCCTTTTGTCGCTCGTCATAATCCTCAATGGCCGAAATGCGAGCCTTCCACTCTGCCGTCATGCGGCGCAATTCGTCATCGGGGAGTGACTGATATTGTTGCTCGAGTTCGTTGATGCGGCGCACCACGGGCATCATGCGTTTGATCTCCCGCTGATTTTTCGAGCCGATGATTTTTCTAATTATAAAATTAACCATATCCGAAGACACCGCGTCTTACGCGGGAGGGCCACATTATCTGCCTCATGCTTCGCGGCAAAGCAAATTGCCATGATAAGCTTGCGCACAAACTTGGCGAGCGATTTGATAGAGCGATGAAGCCATACTTAATTTTTAGCGTCGTTGGGTTTTTTTGCGGAAGTTTTCTTTTAGCGCAGACTCCCCCGCAGCAGCCTGTGCCAAGTCAGGGAATCAGCCTCCCCGCCCAAACGCCGTCGCAAGACCAAGGGTTGGGTGCCGCCGTGGAAGCGTTGAAAACTCTCATGGGCAGTAGCACCAATCAGCCCTTCGCTGCGCTAGGAAAACCAGCGCAACCACGAGAGCTTATGGCACTGATTCCCGCAGAATTGGCAGGTCTGCGTCGCACATCCATCAAAGGTGAAAAATCAGGACTGCTCGGTGCCAATGTCGTGTTTGCCCGAGGGATTTATGGTGCGGAAGGCGGCTCGCAGTTTGAGGTAAAAATCACCGATCTCGCCGCACTCGGACCCTTTGGTGCCGTGACAAACTTGGGATTAATGTCCTCCGAAATTGAAAGTGAGGGCGATGAAGGTTATGAGCGTACGGTGCAATACCAAGGCCATAAGGGGAGAGAAAAATATACCAACGCCACAAAATCCGGCACGGCCACGATTATGGTGAACAACCGATTTCTCGTAGAAATCGAAGGCCGTAATATCGAAGCCGCGCAATTAAGCCCCGCCCTCGAATCCCTCAATCTCCAACCCCTCGACACCATGTCGAAGAGCACGCAAAATCCGTAACGCTCTTACAGAAATTTTCCTGGATTTAGAATCCCCTTAGGATCAAGGGTGGCTTTAATTCGGCGGTGAAGTTCATGCGAGCCCGCATCCACGGCCTGCGGCCACCAACGCTTTTTTGCAAGACCTACGCCGTGTTCGCCGGTGATGGCTCCGCCCATGCCGAGTACACCGGCAAAGAGGGTGTCGAGTGCTTCGCTCATGCGTTCTTGAACGGCTGGATCATCCGGATTTTCGACCATGAGATTCACGTGGATATTACCGTCGCCCGCATGGCCGAAGCAGGCCACAGCGACGGAGTACCGCTGACCAAGCTCTGCACCAAATTCGACAAGCTCCACCAATTTGCCACGCGGAACCACAATGTCTTCGTTGAGTTTTTTAAGGCCGGTGGCTTTGAGCGATGCAGAAAATGTTCGTCGTAGCTCCCAGAGATTTTCACAACCTTTGTTGGTCATCGCGCTCTCGATGGAAAGTGCTCCTGCCTTTTTAAGGAGAATCGCCAGCGACTCGGCATCGGCTTTTACCGCACCTTCCTGACCATCTGTTTCCACAAGTACATGGGCTTCACCAGGTGGAATAGCAATTTTTCCTCCGCCATAAGCGCGCGCCGCATCTAGCGTAAAGCGGTCGGCAATTTCCAAAGCACTTGGTAAAAATCCGTGCGCAAAGACGGCCTGAACAGCCGCAGCTGCGGCGGGCATGTTGGAGAATCCGGCGGAAAGTACCGCTCGTGAAGGCGGCAGCGGGAGCAATCGCAAGGTGGCTTCTGTCACGATACCAAGCAGTCCTTCCGAACCCGTGAATAATCCGCAAAAGTCAAATCCGACTTTGTTTTTATGCGTCCGCCCACCGATGCGTGCAATCGTGCCGTCGGCGAGTACAACTTCAAGCCCGAGGACATAATTGCGCGTCACGCCATATTTAAGGCACCGTGGGCCACCGGCATTGGTGGCGATATTTCCGCCGATGAAACAGTCTTTCAAGCTGGCGGGATCAGGCGGATAAAATAGCCCCTTTTCTCGTGCCGCCTCTTGGAGTTTGCCCGTGATAACGCCGGGTTCTACCACGGCCACAAAGTCGCCGGCATTGATTTCTTTGAGGCGATTCATGCGCTCCGTACGCAGCACAATCCCTCGTTTTGCCGGAACACAACCTCCCACATAACCATGACCCGCACCCCGTGCTGTTACGGGAATGTTTTCACGCGAGGCAATTTTCATCACCTCCGAAACCACGGATGTTGAATCCGGAAAAATCACCACATCCGGCACGGTGCGGGCAAACCACTTGTCGCCCGCTGCAGCTTCACGCGACTCGTCATCGGCGCGAACGGCTTCCGTTCCCGCAACATCGCGCAAGGCCTGAATGATTCGCGCCTCCATGGCGGCCTACATCCCCATAATTTCGTAGCCACCGTCCACATAGAGCACCTGGCCGGTGATGGAAGCGGCACCTTCGCTGGCAAGGAAAACACCGGTGGCTCCAAGCTCGGATGTTTCACAGCTTCGCTTCAGCGGCGCATGCGCTTCATAATGTTTGAGCATGGCCGAAAATCCGGAAATGCCGCGTCCGGCGAGGGTTTGGACGGGACCGGCACTGATGCAATTGACGCGGATTTTTTTAGCACCGAGATCGTAAGCGAGGTAGCGCGTCGAGGACTCGAGTGCGGCCTTGGCGACGCCCATCACATTGTAATGCGGTACAACTTTCACGCTGCCCAGATAGCTCATGGCGACGATGCTGCCTCCCTGCGTCATCAGCGGCTCCGCTGCCCGAGAAAGTGCCACCAGCGAATACGCGCTGATATCCATGGCTGTTGAAAAAGCGGCCCGTGAGGTCGAAACGAAATCGCCTTCCAGTGCTTCCTTCGGAGCAAATGCAACGGAGTGGAGTAGCAAGTCGAGGCGATCCGTGTGCCCTCTCACTTTTTCAAAAAAAGCCGCGATGTCTTCGTCCTTCGACACATCGCAGGGATACAGCGCGGTATCGGCACCGAATTCTTTCACAAGCTCTTCGACATTGTCTTTAAGCCGCTCGCCTTGGTAGTTGAAAATTAACTTTGCGCCCGCTTCTTTCCACGCTCGCGCAATGGCCCATGCAATGCTCCGCTTATTGGCCACGCCAAAAACAACGCCGACTTTCCCAGCTAGAATTCCTTCGCTCATAGGCCTCCAGCATAGCCAAATCACCGCCTCAAGGTCAACGTTCGTGAGTTGCAAACTTCACAAATTGCCTTTGCCGCTGCGTCTCAGCGTGTAAAACAGGGCGCCCACTATTTTGTGGGAATCTGCCTTGCATGAAGCTCAAACCTTTTCTTTTCGCAGCCATCATTATCCTCGCTGTATTCGCCGCTGTGGCGATTCCCAAAGTTTTGCAAATTCGCAAATTGATGGCCTCTGCCGGTCAAAAAAGTGCGCCCGCCTCGACGGTCAGCACCGCCCCCGTGGTCGCCGAAAAATGGGAACGCACCGTAGAATCCGTGGGTTCTCTTCGTGCCGTGCAAGGAACCGATCTTGCGACGGAAGCCCCCGGTGTGATTGCCAAAATCCTTTTTGAAAATGGTCAGGAAGTCAAAAAAGGCGACCTCTTGCTGGAATTGGATTTTGAAACGGAGGCGGCCAATCTTCGTTCGGCGGAAGCGGAAGCGGATCTCGCACGCACGGTTTATGAGCGTACTCGTAAGCTGCGCCTCAACAATACCGTGCCGCAATCCGAGCTCGATGCTGCGGAATCACAGCTGCGCAAAATGACCGCCCTCGTCGAGCAGCTCAAAGCTACCATCAATAAGAAACAACTCGTCGCGCCTTTTTCCGGGCGCCTTGGTATTCGGGAGGTCAATTTGGGGCAATTCATCGAGCACGGAGACAAAATCGTTTCCTTGCAATCGTTGGACCCTATTTACGTGGACTTCCTGCTGCCGCAGCAATTGATCGCCGGGATTCGCGTCGGGGAACGCGTGCGCGTTATCACGGATGTTTATCCCGATCGCGTTTTTGAAGGAAAACTTACGGCCTTGAATCCGGAGGTTGACCCTATCACGCGCAACATTCATTTGCAGGCGACATTGGCCAATGCCGAGGGTGCGCTGCGGCCCGGAATGTTTGCGCGGGTGATTTTGACGCTTGGTGAAGCGGAGGACGTGATTCGTATTCCTTCCACGGCTGTGTTGCAGGAGCCCTATGGAGATTCGGTTTTTGTGGTGGTGGAAAAAACGAATGAAGCCGGCGAAAAATCGCAGGTGGTCGAGCAACGTTTCGTGCGCACGGGACGAACGCAAGGGGACTTCGTTTCAATTATCACGGGGCTACAACCAGGCGACATTGTTGTCTCCGCCGGCGTCTTTAAGTTGCGCAATGGTGCCACCGTGAACATCAACAACGCCCTCGCCCCGCAGCCTCAAGCTAACCCGCATCCAGCGGATACATGAACGATCTTAACGTAAACAGCGAGCGCCACGCTTTGACCGATCTCTTCATTCGCCGCCCTGTGCTGGCGATCGTGGTCGCGTTGCTGATCCTCGTGGCGGGGCTTCAGGCGATATGGACGCTCACCGTCCGCCAATACCCGCGCAGTGACAATGCGTCCGTCACGGTGACGACAGTTTATGTGGGAGCAAATGCCGATTTGGTGCGGGGATTTATCACGACGCCTTTGGAGCGGGCGATTGCGGCGGCGGATGGCATTGATTACCTCGAATCGCAAAGTTCGCAGGGAATGTCGAAAATTACGGCGCGGTTGAAATTGAATTACGACCCGACGAAAGCACTCGCAGAAATTAGTTCCAAGGTGGATCAAGTGCGGGGAGATTTACCGCCGGAATCGGAAGTTCCCATCATCAATATCGAAAACTCCGACTCGGAACAGGCCGCAGCCTATTTGCGCTTTGTTTCGACAATTCTGCAGCCCAATGAAATCACCGATTATCTTGCACGGGTCGTACAGCCGCGACTGACGGCCATCCCGGGGGTGCAGCGGGCGGATATTTTGGGTGGCCGCGTTTTTGCCATGCGAATTTGGCTTAAACCCGACCGCATGGCGGCTCTCAATATCAGCCCCAAACAAATCCGCGAAGCTCTCGCGGGCAATAATTACCTCGCTGCCGTTGGCCAGACCAAGGGCGCTCTCATTACGGTTAATCTCACCGCCAACACGGACCTGCGTTCGGTGAAGGAGTTCGAGCAATTGGTACTGCGCGAAAGTGGCGGTGCGGTGGTGAGGCTCAAAGATGTCGCGGATGTGGTCTTGGGAGCGGAGGATTATGATTCCGCTGTTCGTTTTTCCAGCGAACAAGCAGTGTTTATGGGCATTTGGGTTTTGCCCAACGCCAACTCACTCGACGTGATGGCGGCCGTTCGTGCAGAGATGGAAAACATTAAAGCCGATCTGCCAACGGGTCTCACCGGAGGAGTGGCTTTTGATGCGACTGAATACATCACCGATGCCATCCACGAAGTGCTCAAAACGCTCACCGAAACGCTCTTCATTGTCGTCTTGGTGATTTTCCTTTTTCTCGGTTCGTTGCGTGCCGTGTTGGTGCCGGTGGTGGCCATTCCGCTGTCCATTCTTGGTGCGATCTTTCTCATGCAGGTAGCCGGATTTTCGATCAATCTTCTCACCTTGCTGGCGATCGTGTTGTGCGTGGGGTTGGTCGTGGATGATGCCATTGTCATTGTGGAAAATGTCGAACGGCATCTTGCCAACGGACTCTCACCGTTCAATGCCGCCCTCCGAGGTGCTCGCGAATTGGTGGCACCGGTGATTTCCATGACCGTTACGCTTGCTGCCGTGTACTTGCCAATTGGCTTGCAAGGCGGACTCACGGGCTCGCTGTTCCGCGAATTTGCTTTCACGCTCGCCGGAGCAGTCTTTGTTTCGGGCGTGGTGGCCTTGACGATTTCGCCCGCGATGAGCTCGCGGTTGCTGGTGTCGGGTATGGAAGAACACGGCTTTGCCGGCGTGATCAATCGTGGATTTAATCGTGTCCGTATTTTTTACTGCGCCTTGTTGGATCGTGTGCTTGCAGCGCGTCCTGCTGTTTATGCGGTGTGGGCCGTGATTGCACTGCTGTGCGTGCCGATGTTTCTCATGTCGCCGGTGGAACTCGCCCCCAGCGAAGACCAAAGCGTAATTTTTGGTATCGTCGAATCATCCGCCAATTCCACCCTCGAAGAAACATTGCGCTATACCGATGAAGCCGGACGCATTTTCCTCGATACGCCGGAAACCGAACACACCTTTCAAGTCACGATGCCGGCCTCGGGATTTTCCGGCATGGCTCTCAAACCGTGGGGCGAACGCACACGAACACCGGCGCAAATCGTTCCCGAGCTCGCCAAAAAACTCGGTCAGCTCCCGGGCGTCAATATGTTTCCCGTCACACCGCCCGCCTTACCGGGAGGCGGGAGTTTTCCTGTGGAAATTGTCATTGCCTCAACCGCCGAACCCGCAGACATCCTCGAATTTGTCCGAACTTTACGTGACAAAGCGGCAGCCAGCGGGATGTTTGCGTTTCCACCGATCATTGATACCAAGATTGATCAGCCGCAGGGCGAAATAGTCCTCGACCGCGATAAAGTTGCCTCCATGGGGCTTGACCTCCGACAAGTGGGTGAAGATGTCGCGGCCATGGTGGGTGGAAATTATGTGAACCGCTTCAACATTGGCGGACGCAGTTACAAGGTGATTCCTCAAGTTCATCGCGAAAATCGCCTTAATCCCGATCAGCTTCGCCTCATTTATGTCACCGGCCCCAATAATAGCCTTATTCCTCTGGGTTCCGTGGCAAAAATTGAATCCTCGGCTCAACCGCGTTCGCTCAATCGCTTTCAGCAGCTCAATGCCGTAAAACTCAGCGGTGTTGCCATCCGTCCGCTTGACGAAGCCCTAAAATTTCTCGAAACCGAAGCGCACAAAATCCTCCCGCAAGGCTATGTGCTTGATTACACCGGCGAATCGCGTCAGTTGCGGACAGAAGGTAGTAAATTTTTGCCCTCCATGGCGCTCGCGTTAGCACTCATTTTTCTCGTTCTCGCGGCACAGTTCAACAGCTTCCGTGATCCCTTTATTATTCTCCTTGGCTCCGTGCCGTTGGCGATGTTTGGCGCCCTTGTTTTTACCTTCCTCAAAATGCCTGCGCCCGTGCCATTTTGGACGGATGGTTGGACAAGCACGCTCAACATCTATTCGCAAGTTGGCCTCGTGACTCTCATTGGTCTCATTGCTAAAAACGGTATCCTTATTGTCGAATTTGCCAACCGTCGCCAGCAGGAGGGGCTCGGAAAACTCGCCGCCGTGCGCGAAGCCGCCAATATACGTTTGCGCCCTATATTGATGACCTCCGCCGCAACCATCGCCGGACATTTCCCTCTCGTCCTCGTCACCGGTGCCGGTGCCGCCGCCCGCAACTCCATTGGCCTTGTGCTGGTCGGCGGCATGACCATCGGCACCATCTTCGCCCTCTTTATCGTCCCCTGCCTCTACATGCTCATCGCCGACGAAGCCTAGGAAGCCAGACTGTTGCTGACCCCCTTAGTTTTGACGGGGTGGCGGAAGGGGTGGGATTTGAACCCACGGTAGGTTTCCCTACGTTCGATTTCGAGTCGAGTGCCTTAAACCGGACTCAGCCACCCTTCCTGATAACCCTTCTTTCTAATGTTTTTACACTCGCTTAGCAAGGAAGAAAATTTACAAACTTGCGCTGAGGAAACCGTTATCGTAGGGCCAGCCGGCTTCGGTAAGGATTTGGTAGTCTTCGGGATTGAGAATTTCGATGAGGTCGAGCGTTGTAAATGAGGTTAGGTTATTAGGCTCAATTTCTGCTGACGGTCGGGAGAGGCTGAGGGAAAGGATAAAAAGAGCGGCGATGGCTGAAGGTGCCAGCCAGCGTAGAAACTTGGTGTGCCATAAGGATGGCGGTGCGTTCTCCTCGTGAATGGCCCGCATAATCTTTCTCGCAAAAAACGGCGGCGCAGGCACGGAACAAGCCTCGCCGAGGAGATTCCAAAGCTGCTGATCCTCTTGCATGGTGTACAGTCTAACACCACGACATTGCAAAAGTTGCGCTCTTTTTTAGACTAGGGCCTGTTAAGGTAAAATTGCTTAGTATATCAGAGCAATGGTGATGAATGCTATGAACATTTCATCAAGCTTTTCAAAGCGGGTAAATATTCTACGCAAGCCCTTAAGCCTGCGAAAGAGTCTCTCAACTTCGTTACGCCTTTTATAAAGTTCCTTGTCGTAATCCCAAGGGCTACGACGATTGACCTTGGGCGGAACAACGGGAGTCAATTTCAAGTCGCGTGCCAGTTGTCGAATTTCATCGCCCTCGTAGGCGTGTGCGCCAGAGCCGAGCCAAGATTCAAGCCGTCGCCTGTGATATGGCCGCTGCCTACTGGGGAGCCGTGCTCAAGCACTTGCCGAAAGTTGATGTGGTCTTTGACCATTTTCATGTGATCAAGCTGGTCAACGAGAAGATTGATGACCTGCGTCGGGGACTACAACGTGAGGCCGACATCCTCGGGCAAAAATATCTCAAAGGCACGCGCTACCTACTTCTCTCTTGTGCGGAGAATGTTCCCGAAGGCCGCAAGGAGGCTCTCACTGAAGCTCTGCGCGAGACTTCTCCGCTGCAAACTACATCAGCAGCAATGCCGGTTTTTCGACGAGGCGGCGCAGGGCGTTCATGTAACCGGCGGCAACGGCACCATCAATCACCCGATGATCGCCGCTGGCGGAAATCACGAGACGATGACCGACGGTAACCAAATCATGTTCGGTGACGACGGGTTGTTTCGTAATGGCACCAATACCAAGAATGAAAGATTGCGGGGGGTTAATGATGGGCAGGAAATCTTCAATCCCAAAACCACCCAAACTTGAGAGCGTAATCGTGCCGCCTTGGTATTCTTCGGGCTTCAATTTTTTATCCCGCGCTTTGATCGCAAGCTCTTTCATTTGCGCACTGATTTCGCGCAGGGAAAGCAAGTTGGCCTTACGAATGACCGGCGTGATAAGGCCGTCTTCAATGGCGACCGCCACCCCGAGATTGACCTCAGAAAATTCGACAATCGCATCGCCATCGAAGGCCGCATTGATTTTCGGAACTTCAGCCGCAGCACGCGCCGCCGCAAGAAGAATGAAATCATTGATCGTGAGTTTTTCGCCGGCATTTTTTTCCGCCATCGCATTGAGTTCTTTGCGAAGTTCCATGAGCGGGCCACCATCCACCGTCACGCTCAAATAAAAATGCGGAATCTGCGTCTTACTTGCGAGCAGTCGCTCCGCAATCGTTTTGCGCATTCCGGTGAGAGGAATCACTTTTTCTTCTCCAGCAATTCCGCGCATGGCACGAATGAGAGGCTGTGAAGAAACGGCACTGCCTCCACCCATAGGAGCATTTTCTACATCGCGCTTCACGATGCGTCCGCTTGGCCCAGTGCCAACAAGGGTCGCAAGATTAATTCCCCGCGCTGCCGCAATTTTGCGGGCTAAGGGTGACGCTTTCACTCGTGCGGAACTTGCCACAGCGCGTGCTGTTGGTGACGGCGCTTTTGGCAACGCCACGCGGGCGGCTGTGGGGCGACCGGGTTTTGCGGCGGAAGTTGTGGGCTTTTCCTCGGGTGCATCTGCGGCACTTCCTGCCGTTTCGCCCTCCGCAAGAATGAGGGCAATACGATCGCCAATTTTCACAACTTGTCCGGGTTTGACGTAAAATTCCGAAATTGTTCCGTCATCAAACGCCTCCATTTCCATCGTGGCCTTATCGGTTTCGACTTCAGCTAAAACTTCTCCCGTTTCGATTTTATCGCCTACGGCTTTGCACCAACGGGTGAGGGTTCCCTCGACCATGGTGTCGCTGAGTTTGGGCATGGTTACAACCGGCATAACGAAAAGTGAAAGGTGAAAAGGTGAAAGTTAAAAGGGTAAATGTGGCATCATCCGCAAACGGCGAGAACTTTTTCGATAATACGGTCTGCCGTGGGCAATTGATGTTCTTCCAGCGGCGGACTGTAAATTGCGGGCGCATCGAGCGCACAAACACGCGTGACGGGCGCATCGAGATCATCGAAAGCCTGCTCTTGAATCATGGTCGCAATTTGCGCGGACACGCCGCAAAACGGTTTGTTCTCATCCACCAGCACGGCGCGGTGCGTTTTGCGTACGCTCGTGAGAATGGTTTCTTCATCGAGCGGACGAATGGTACGCAAGTCCACAACTTCCGCAGAGATATTAAATTCCTCCTCCAAATGCTCCGCCGCACGCAAGGCCGTGATGACCGCACGTCCATGTCCGATGAGCGAAACATCCTTCCCTTCCCGCTTCACATCGGCCACACCCAGCGGAATGGTATATTCCTCCTCGGGAACCTCGCCTAGATCGCCATAAAGCAAGGTGTTTTCCATAAAACAAACGGGGTCGTTATCACGAATGGAAGTTTTCATCAGCCCCTTGGCATCATAAGGCGTCGCCGGAGAAACCACTTTAAGTCCGGGCGTGTTGGCGAGAAAATTTTCCGGCGTGTGGGAGTGGGTCGCACCAACATTTGTCCCGCCATTCGCAGGGCCACGAATGACCAGCGGCAAATTAATAAGGCCACCCGACATGTAACGAATGCAGCCGGCATTGTTGATGATTTGGTCAAAGCCTACGTAGGCAAAACTCCAAAACATTAGCTCCATCACCGGACGCAATCCCATCATCGCCGCACCCACGCCGAGACCGAGAAATCCCCCTTCGCTGATGGGCGTATCCACAATGCGCCGCGAGCCAAATTTTTTCCACAACCCTTCGGTGATTTTGTAGGCGCCATTATACTCAGCAACTTCCTCGCCAATGATAACGACATTTTCGTCGCGAGTGAGTTCTTCGGAAAGTGCAGCGTTGAGAGCTTGGCGATAAGTAATGACGGGCATGCTTGGAATTTGAAAAATTATGTAGGAAAAAAATCAGTCGTTAAAAAAATGACGCCCTGTGCGTCCGGCTTCCGATCCCTGATCCACCTCGAAATATACATCGTCAAAAATTTCTTGGAGTTCGGGGAACGGGCTCTCTTCGGCAAACTGTACGGAACGCGCTGCCTCCTGCCGCGCCTCGTGGTCAATGGCGGCAATTTTTTCATCATCCGCAACGCCCTCCGCTTTCAGCTGTTTTTCCCATAAACGAATGGGATCGTGGTTTTGTTTGTAAAATTCAATCTCCTCGGCCTTGCGGTATTTCTTGGTGTTGGCATCAGCTACCGAATGTCCGTAATAGCGATAGGTATTTATCTCGAGCAATGTCGGCTTGCTTTCTTCCCGAGCACGCGCGATAGCATCTGCTGTCTTAGCCCGCACCTCGTAAAGATTCTCCCCATTCACGATGTCCCAATCCATGGCATAAGCATTCGCCCGCTCCGCAAGGCAGGAACGAATGGACGATGATCGCGCAAGGCTCGTGCCCATGGAATAGCCGTTGTTTTCGATGATAAAAACCACCGGCAAACCCCAAAGAGCCGCAATGTTGAGTGTCTCGTGAAAGACCCCTTGATTCACCGCGCCATCGCCGAGGAACGTCAAGCAGCACCCTTTCTCCCCGCGATATTTTAAAGCAAATGCAATCCCCGCACCAATCGGCGTCTGCCCTGCCACAATCCCATGGCCGCCCCAAAAATTTTTATCCGGCGCAAAAAAGTGCATCGAGCCGCCTTTGCCTTTCGAACAACCCGTAGATTTTCCGAGAAGTTCCGCCATGCACTCATCCATCGTCATGCCCATCACAATCGCATGTCCATGCTCACGATAAGCCGTAATGCAATGATCATCCGGCGTGAGGAGCGAACAAGTCCCCACCGCCACGGATTCCTGCCCAATGTAGAGATGCAAAAATCCACCCATTTTCCCCTGCTGATAAAGCTTCAAGGACGCCTGCTCGAAGCGGCGGATGCGCAGCATATCGCGCAAAAAATCTAGCTTTTGCTCCGAGGTCAGGCTGCCATTGACTGATGCCTTGGCAAAGTCATCCACGGAGTGTTCGGTCTTCTCAAGTTGGGCTGTGGTCACGAGATAAAAAATCGAGTCACGACATTCAAATGTCTCCCCCTCTCCCAATGAAAACGCCCGGCGTTGCCATTGCAAAAGGGAGGCATATTTTACAAATCAAAGCTCCCTTGGCAACAACAAAGAGCCACAACCATCACGCTCCATCCGTCCTGTCTGTCCACCCCGTCCCATTCGTCCCATCACAACCTCTCCCACAAGCAAGCTTGCAACTTCGCACAAAATGCCTACAATGACGAGCCTTCACGCACCAAAACCCAAATCTTCACCAAGCCCGCTCATTTACAAGATGCAAACTCATGATGTCCAGCTAATTACAATGGCCATACAGGCGTCATCACATGCTTACGCTCCCTATTCTCAATTTTCTGTCGGTGCGGCACTCTTGACCGCCGATGGCCGCATCTTCTGTGGATGCAATGTCGAAAACCTTAGCTATGGCCTCACCATCTGCGCCGAGCGCAGTGCAGTTTTTGCAGCGGTTGCCGCCGGTTGCCGCGAGTTTACAAGAATCGCCATTACCGCCGACACCGAGGAACCTATCTCGCCCTGCGGTGCCTGCCGGCAAGTTTTGGCTGAATTCAATCCCAGCTTAGAAATCATCCTCGCCAACTTTCACGGAAAATCAGAACGTTTTCTTTTATCCGAGCTTCTCCCGCGCCCCAGCAAAGGTATTTTAGGGCACGCCTAAGAAACTCATCGTGTTATGTGGCAATTAGTTCCGCTAAACCCACCGACCCCAAAAGCCAGGGGGCACAGGCGTCGCGCCTGTGATCGAATAAAACACACAGAGAAAACGCCCGAGCTCCCTAACCAATCAATGGCTTGGAATACCCCAAGGGTTCCCCCCCATCCCACCCTTCTAAGAATTAGCCCACTCTCAACGTTCCACGTGGAACATTCATTTCATGAGCAGTATTTACGAATATCCCGAAACTTTTGATGTCCTAGTTCTGGGCGCCGGTCATGCCGGGGTTGAAGCGGGACTGGCGGCGGCGCGGCTTGGGGCGCATACAGGTGTTCTAACGCAAAATTTGGACACCATCGCCCAAATGTCGTGCAACCCGGCAATTGGCGGCATGGCCAAGGGGCATATGGTTCGGGAGATTGACGCCCTTGGCGGAGCGATGGCGCACAATACGGACGCCACGGGTATTCAATTCCGTATGCTCAACGCTCGAAAAGGGCCTAGCGTCCAAGCTCCCCGCGCCCAATGCGATAAAAAAGCCTACCAGTTCCGCATGAAATGGGTGTTAGAAAACACCTCGAATCTGCATTTACTCCAAGGGAACGCTGTCACTATCCTCACCAAAAATGGCCGCGTCAGCGGTGTCGAAACCAATCTCGGACTTCGTTATCGAGCGAAAGCCGTGATTGTCACCACCGGCACCTTCATGCGGGGGCTGCTTCATGTGGGATTGCAAAATACTGCCGGCGGACGCATGGGCGATGCTGTTTCGACATTAAGCGATTCTTTGAAACACCTCGGCCTCGCGATCGAGCGGTTCAAAACCGGCACGCCCTGCCGCCTGCTCGGACGCTCCATTGATTTTACGAAGTGTCAACAACAAGATGGCGACACGCCTCCGCCAACTTTTGCCTTTCACCCCGAAGATAACCCTCACGAATACGGCCCCTTTGACCTCAATCGCTGGGCTGATGGAAAGTTCCACGTGGAACAACTTCCTTGCTGGATCACCTACACCAACGAGAAAACCCACGCCATTATCCGAAACAATCTCGACAAATCCCCCATGTACGCGGGCATTATCGAGGGAACGGGAACGCGGTATTGCCCCTCCATCGAAGATAAAATCGTTCGATTTGCCGATAAAGACCGTCATCAGATTTTTCTGGAGCCCGAAGGGCGTCAGACGGGCGAGTATTATGTCAATGGGCTCTCCACAAGCTTGCCGTTTGAAGTACAATTGGCACTTGTGCGGTCTGTAACTGGACTCGAAAACGCCCACATTCTCCGTGCCGGTTACGCTGTGGAGTATGATTATTGCCCGCCCACCCAACTTCAGCCAACGCTCGAAACCCGTGCAATTGAAGGCCTTTATCTCGCAGGTCAGATCAACGGCACCTCCGGTTATGAAGAAGCCGCCGCACAGGGGCTTATCGCCGGTGCCAATGCGGCACTCAAACTCGACAACAAGCCCGCGTTCCACGTGGAACGGTCCGAGGGGTACATTGGGGTTCTCATTGATGATTTGGTTACACGCGGAACCCGAGAACCTTACCGGATGTTCACCAGCCGTGCCGAGTTTCGCCTCCTGCTTCGTCAGGACAACGCAGACCTGCGCCTCGCAGACAAAGCCCGTGACGCAGGTCTCATTTCCGAAAAACAGCACACCCGCTGTTTGGTAAAACGCGAATCTATTAGAGCCCTCATACAACGAATCAAAGCTGAGCGTTACAATGGCACGTCGCTTCATCAGTGGTTTCGCCGACCGGAAAACTTCACATCTCAGCTCCCACAAAACATGCGTGCGTGGGCGTCGGGCGACATTTGGGCCCAGGTTGAAAACGACATCAAATACGAGGGCTACATCCGCCGCGAAATGGAAGCCGTAGCGCGTCAGCAGCGTCAAGAGAGCCAGCCCATTCCCACAACATGGGATTACACCACCATCCCGGGCCTCCGCAGCGAATCCCGCCAAAAGCTCACCCAAGTGCGCCCGACTACCCTCGGTCAAGCCTCGAGAATAAGTGGCGTGACCCCTGCGGATATCGCGCTGCTCTCGGTGTGGCTGCGGCGCAAAGCCAGCTAGCCAAAGCACAAAGGAGCGGTAGCTTATGCCCCGTCAGCCGCGCAAGCCAGCTGGCCAGATCGGTCAGATCGGACTGATCCGACCGATCAGTCCGATTCTACCAAGCCCTCTCACTCTTGTGCGCCGAGCTTGGCTAGTACAGTGTAATCTTCCAGCGTGGTTACGTCGCCTTTCACTTCGCCACCGGCGGCGATTTCTTTGAGGAGGCGTCGCATGATCTTGCCGCTGCGGGTTTTAGGCAGGGCTTCTGCAAAGTGAATGTCGTCGGGCTTGGCGATGGCGCCGATCACTTTACCTACGTGGTTGCGGAGATTGGCTTTAAGTTCGTTGCTGGGTTTTACGCCGGCTTTAAGGGTCACAAATACCACAACACCTTGGCCTTTAATCTCATCTGGACGCCCAACGGCTGCCGCTTCGGCCACTTGCTCGTGACTCACAAGCGCACTTTCGATTTCCGAGGTTCCTAGACGATGACCAGCGACATTGAGGACGTCATCGAGGCGCCCGACAATCCAGAAATAGCCGTCTTTATCTCGACGCGCCCCATCACCAGACACGTAAAACCCGGGAATCTCGCCCCAATAAGTTTTCTTATAGCGAGCACGATCACCGTAGATGGTTCGCAGCATGGAAGGCCAGGGCTGACGAATCACAAGTTTGCCCCCGACATTAGCCGGAACTTCCTTGCCGTCATTATCTACCACCGCCGCATCAATTCCGAAGAACGGCAGCGTGGCGGTTCCCGGTTTCAGCGGCGTGGCACCGGGCAAAGGAGAAATCATAATGGCACCGGTTTCCGTTTGCCACCATGTGTCCACGATCGGACAGCGTTCGCCGCCGATTTTCCGATAATACCACATCCATGCTTCGGGATTGATGGGTTCGCCAACAGAGCCTAAAAGCCGCAGGGAGGAAAGATCGTGTTTATCCACCCATTCGTCGCCCCATTTGATGAATGCACGAATTGCGGTTGGCGCCGTGTATAGAATCGTAATTCCATACTCCTCAATGATTTGCCAAAAACGATCGGGTTCTGGCCAATTAGGAGCGCCCTCATACATGAAGCACGTCGCGCCGGCAGCAAGCGGCCCATAAACAAGATAACTGTGCCCCGTGACCCAGCCCACATCCGCCGTACACCAATAGATGTCATCCTCGCGCAAATCGAAAATGTATTTGCTGGTGGAATAATTTTGAACAAGGAATCCGCCCGTGGTGTGAAGGATGCCCTTGGGTTTTCCTGTGGAACCGCTGGTGTAGAGAACGAAAAGCGGATGCTCGCTGTCGTGATGTACAATCGGGCAATCGGCCTTCACGTGCTTCACTTCGTCATGCCACCAAACATCGCGCCCTTTCGTCATCGGGATTTCGTTGTTGGCGCGGCGATAGACAATCACCTTCTTAACGGATTTATTTCCCGCAAGGGCGGTATCCACATTTTGTTTGAGGGGCACGATGGAACCACGGCGATAGCCGCCATCGGCTGTCACCACACACGTCGCGCCACAATCGGCCACGCGATCGCGAATGCTATCGGCACTAAAACCACCGAAAATCACCGAATGTACTGCCCCAATGCGGGCACAGGCCAGCATGGCAATCGCTGCCTCGGGAATGAGAGGCATGTAAATAATGACGCGATCACCTTTTTTAACGCCATTGCGTTTTAG
>JBDHQL010000056.1:0-7726 GCA_039807035.1 Chthoniobacterales bacterium | reverse complement strand
CGGTGTGAAGCGCCTCAGCACCGAAACCGGTGCCGGCCAATGGGGCTCGTCGCTGGCTTTAGCTTGTAGCTTTTTGGGGCTGGAGTGTGAGGTGTACATGGTGCGTGTGAGCTATGATCAAAAACCGTACCGCCGCGCCCTTATTGAAACTTACGGAGCCAAAGTCATTCCCAGTCCGAGCCCGCACACAGATTGTGGCCGTGCCATTTTAGCGTCGGATCCGCAATGCCAGGGTTCGCTAGGCATTGCGATTTCCGAGGCCGTTGAAGTTGCTGCAAAAAATGCAGATACCAAATATGCCTTGGGCAGTGTGCTTAATCATGTCTTGTTGCATCAGACGGTGATTGGGCAGGAGGCGATGAAGCAAATGGAAATTGCGGGAGATGAGCCGGACATCATCATTGGTTGTACGGGAGGAGGATCAAACTTTGCGGGGTTAGCGTTTCCATTCCTCGGTCGCAAGTTGCGAGGGGAGCGGGATTATCGAATTGTAGCTGTCGAACCTGCGGCGTGCCCGTCGCTTACACGAGGGAAATTTGCTTACGATTTTGGAGATACGGCACAAATGACGCCCTTGGTCAAAATGCACACGCTGGGGAGTAGTTTTATTCCGCCGGGATTCCATGCGGGAGGATTGCGTTATCATGGTATGGCGCCGCTGGTGAGTCACGTGGTGAATGAAGGTTGGGTCGAAGCCTGTAATGTTCAGCAGTTGGATAGTTTTGCAGCGGGCCTTCTTTTTGCACGGAATGAAGGAATTCTGCCTGCGCCTGAGGCCAATCACGCCATTGCAGCAGCTGTGGCGGAAGCGGAGCTGTGTCGCAAGGAAGGAAAATCACGCACCATACTTTTCAATCTCAGCGGACACGGGCATTTCGACATGGCGGCTTACACCGATTATCTTGCCGGCAAATTGCAAAATTATGAATATCCCGACGAAGATATTGCGGCGGCGCTCTCCGGATTACCGTCTTTCTAAAAGCATCAGCTGGAAAAAATCAAGGGGCACAGGCGTCTCGCCTGTGTTCTCCTGTGAGGAAAAACGATCACGGGCGAGACGCCCATGCCCCCTGACCAAGTATCGTAGTTGGATGTCTCGATTTTTATCGCACAAATGCGGACATCGGTAGGCGTGGCATAAATAGTTTTTTTGCATGATGCCGCATCGGTGCAGTTCCAGGTGTCATATTCCCTTTTCCATAAATTTTTATCTTTTGCCAAAGTCAGGGATGGAAATTGTTGAGTGGTCAACATATTCTGTCGCCTATGGGGTTATTTAAGAATCGAAGCATTGATGATGTGTGGAGAGGCGGTGGGGTGTGGTGACGGAAGATTCTGAGGATTCTGCTCCTTTGGTTCCCGATCTGATTATTTCCGAATTGCGTGTGACGGATAAATGGGGTGCGATTCATGAAATGGTCGAGCATTTTCGGGGTCATGCGGGAGTCGAGGATGCGGCAGCTTGGGAGGCGGCAATTGTTGAACGGGAAAAGCTTTGCTCAACCCAGCTGCGTCCGGGTGTTGCTCTGCTTCATGCTCGTACAACGGCGGTTAATCATTTGGTGTGGGCTGTGGGAATAAGCAAGGCCGGGATTGCCTTTGAATCCCCCGAGGCACCGCGTGTGCATTTGATCATTCTCGTCGGCGTCCCTCCATTTATGGTGCGGCATTATCTTCGCTTTGTAAGTCGTTTGGCGCAGTGGTTGCGTTTGGACTTGGCGCAGGGAATTCCTGAACTAGCGAAGAATAAAAATTTCGTGGCCATTTTGCAAAGTCTGCCGGCTGCGGAATCGGCGGCATCTTCAACTTCGGATTGAAGATGTGGAGGTCTATGAAGGAACTGCTGCCTTCTCGTCGAGAAACGCGGCGATTGCGTCGGCGTATTCGTTTAGCCGAGATACTTCGCCTCGGTGAGCAACAGTCCATTTTAGTCATTGCAGCGCTGATCGGTCTCGCGGGTGCAGTTTCCTCTTTTGCATTCCGTCGCGCCTCGGAATTTATTCATTGGGTACTCACCAATCAGCATGTTGGTCATGTGGCGAGTTTTACCAACTTGCCATGGTGGAAATGTATTCTAGTTCCAACGGTGGGCGGATTGTGTGCAGGGCTAATTCTTCTGCTGTGTAACAAATGGCAGAGCCGCCGAGGTGGAGACTACATGGAAGCCATTGTATTGGGTGACGGGCAGATTTCGTTTCGCTCCAGTTTGGTGCAAAGTGCTTCGGCTTTATTCTCCATTGCCTCCGGTGCCTCCATTGGTCGTGAAGGTCCGCTCGTGCAACTCTCCGCGATGTTGGCTTCACTCTTTGGACGCTGGCGAAAAATCCCGGCGGTGAGGCTTCGACTTTTTGTCGCCTGTGGTGCGGCGGCGGGTATTGCCTCCGCCTACAATGCGCCCATCACCGGCGCTTTGTTTGTCAGCGAAATTATCCTCCAAACCATTTCCATGGAAATTTTCGGGCCGCTGATTTTGTCCTCCATGGTGGCCACCTTAGCGAGTCGTCATCTCCTCGGGAGTAATCCGCTTTATCAAGTTTCGCTACCACGCCTTTATGAAATTGGTTGGGGTGAGCTGGTTGCTTTTGCAGGGCTTGGGCTGATGGCCGGAATTGCGGCACCTGCCTTTCTTTGGATTCTGCGTGCAGTGTGTGTGGGCTTTCAACGCCTGAAAATCCCACTGCCTTTGAAGCTCGCTCTCGGTGGATCGCTCGTGGGAACAATGGCAATTTGGTTCCCACAAGTCGGCGGCAATGGTTACAGCGTGATCGTGTCCATTCTTCACGGCCAATGGCTGGTGCCCGCACTGGTATCCATTTTGGTTTTCAAAGTAGCCGCCACCGCTGTTTCCTTTGGCTCGGGGGCGGTCGGTGGTGTTTTTACGCCGACGCTTTTTACGGGTGCCAGCTTGGGATTTATTTTTGCCACAGGTCTTCAGCAATTTTGGCCACACCTCGGTGTACATCCGGCCATCTTTGGATTGGTGGGTATGGGAGCATTGCTGGCGGCTACGACGCAGGCTCCTCTCATGGCTATCATCCTCGCGTTTGAACTTTCGTTAAATTACGACATCATTCTTCCGCTCATGGCCGCGTGCGTGCTGGCCTACCAAACATCCCGTCTTTTTGCCACGCGTGGGGTTTATGCGGGAGTGACGAGCAGTGCCGCGAATCTTTCCTTCGAGCGACGGCTTGCTGCGGCGCATGTCGCGCAGATTATGAAACTCGATCCTCCCTGCGTGACACTCGAAACAACCTTTCCGGAAATTGCCCGCCTCTTTGTTTCTCATCGCGTTAATTACCTCTACGTCGTCAACGCACAACATCGTTTTTGCGGGGTTGTTTCCATGCACGATGTGAAAGAATTTCTCGGTGATGCCGACTTTTCTGCCGTTGTCATTGCCGGTGATTTGGTGCGTGCAGAATTTCCCACCGTTGAGCCGGAAACGTCGCTTGCCATGGCATTGGAAGTTTTTTCGCGTCATACCGGCGAGCGAATGCCGGTGGTTTCCAAGGATGAAGAACGCCGACTCCTTGGCTCGGTTTCAAAAACCGATCTGATGTTGGCGTTGGTCAATCGTAAATCCGCAGCGGCATAACCGTCTTGCGAAATCTACGGAACGGAATGTTACAAATGTGAACGCGAAGAACGAAGGCGTGAGGAGTGCGGAAAAAATGCGGGCAGCCTATCGAGCGCAGGATGGATTTCGGGTGGTAGCGGAGGGCGAGGATTGGATGGTCGTGGATAAACCGGCAGGATTGCTCACGCATCCAACGCGACCTGATGGAGTGCCGACCTTGTGGGATGGACTGCGAGGATTACTTGCTTACGAGCTGGCGAATAAGGGGCAAATTTCCATCATCACGCGGCTGGATCGTGAGACGAGCGGACTTGTTTTACTGGCACTCACGCGGGAGCGGGCTCGGATGTTTGGGTTGGCCATGCAGAGCGGTAAAATTGCCAAAGAATACTTGGCGATCGTGAAGGGATGCCCGGAGTGGGAACGGACAGTCATTGACGCGCCCTTGATGCGTCAGGGTGAAATCCGAGAGTCACCAATATGGCTCAAGCGTTGCGTGGATGGGCGTGGGGCGCAGGCCGTGACGGAGGTGGAAGTGATGCGGCGCGTTATTATGTGGGAAGGCCGGCATATTGCTTTGGTGCGAGTACGGCCTCAAACGGGGCGAACGCATCAAATACGAGTTCATCTAGCACATGCGGGGCATCCCCTCCTTGGTGATAAAATTTATGCAGGACGTGAAGGTGCTTATTTGGAATTTATTGAAACGGGATGGACACCCTCGCTTGCGGCGGAGTTGTTGCTGCCGCGTCATGCGCTCCATGCGTGTGCTCTTGAGTTTGACGATGGGCAACGAAGGCACCGCGTAGAAAGTATGTTGCCGGAGGATTTGGATAATTTTCTTCGAGAGGAGCATAGTGTGAATCGTGAAGAATGATTTAGCGTTGCTTCCACCTTGCACCGGCGGGGTGTGGGCTCTAATTTTCCAGATGTTAAACCAACCCAATGATGATTAAAAAAACATTTCACTTTGCTTTGCTGTCGCTCGCCCTTGTGGTGTTTTGCGGCTGTGCGGCAGTTCGAGAGCCGGTTTCGACCGCACCTCAACAAATTGAACGGGGCGTTCGCGGTCAGGGCCAGATTGTGACACGTAATCCCACCTCCGATGCATTCGGTTCCGATTACCAGTGAAACATACCTCGTCCACCAGTGCAGGGGCGTCGAAAATCGTCATCCTTGATTTTGGTTCGCAATACACGCAGGTCATTGCACGCCGCGTGCGGGAATGTCATGTCTATTCGGAGATTCTTCCGCACACGACGTCCGCAGCGGAGTTGAAGCGCAGCGGGGCACGCGGCATTATTTTATCGGGTGGGCCGGCGAGTGTTTATGCCAAGGGAGCACCCCGTGTGGATCGTGGAATTTACCGTCTCGGGCTTCCGATTCTTGGAATTTGTTATGGTATGCAATTGCTGGCACGAGATCTTGACGGCGCGGTACAACCTTCGGAAGAGCGCGAGTTCGGCTCGGGGAGATTTACAATTACTCGTACATCTCCGCTCTTTGCGGGACTCCCGAAGACGCTCGATGTGTGGAATAGTCATGGTGATAAAGTGACGCGGCTTCCTGCGGGATTTGTGGCGGTGGGAGCGACGGAAAACTCCAAATCTGCCGCGATTGCTGATACACGCCGCAAATTTTATGGGCTTCAATTTCATCCGGAAGTTTCACATACGCCGCGCGGAAGTGAGGTAATTGAAAACTTTGTCATGGGCATTTGCGGCTGCCGTGCGGATTGGACGCCCGGGTCTTTTATTGAACGAACATGCGCGGTGATTCGTGAGCAGGTTGGTGAGGATCGGGTGGTGTTGGGGCTGAGCGGGGGTGTGGATTCTTCCGTGGCGGCAGCATTGTTGCATCGTGCCATTGGCCCGCAGCTCACGTGCATCTTTGTGGACAATGGCCTGCTTCGTGCCGGAGAGCGTGCGTGGGTACGCGAAATTTTTGGAAAGCACTTCCACATAGATTTGCGCGTGGTGGATGCCTCGGCAAGTTTCCTTGGGAAATTACGCGGGGTTACGGACCCTGAGCGAAAACGCAAAATTATCGGGCGGGAGTTTATTCAGGTTTTTGAAAAGGCGGCAAAATCTCTCGCAACACGGCGCAAGGGGCACCCTTTTCGATTTCTTGCGCAGGGAACACTTTATCCGGATGTGATTGAAAGTGTGCCCATCGGAGGGAATCCGGCAGCGATGATTAAGAGCCATCACAATGTTGGCGGATTGCCCAAGCGCATGAAGTTTCAACTCGTCGAGCCGCTGCGGCAGTTGTTTAAGGACGAAGTGCGTGAGGTAGGGCTGCAACTCGGATTGCCTCGCGAAATTGTCCATCGCCAACCCTTCCCGGGCCCGGGCCTCGCCGTGCGTATTCTCGGCGAAGTCACCCGCTCGCGTGTGCGTGTGTTGCAAGCGGCGGATGAAATTGTCCAAGCTGAAATGGTGACTTCCGGCTGGTATGATCGCGTGTGGCAATCTTTTGCCGTCCTCCTGCCTGTTCGTTCCGTGGGCGTGATGGGCGATGAGCGAACATTTGAAAACACCGTGGCATTGCGTGTGGTGGAAAGTCGCGATGGGATGACTGCAGATTGGGTGCGGTTGCCTTATGAATTGTTGGGTCGCATTTCGACGCGGATCATTAACGAAGTCAAAGGCGTCAATCGCGTCTGCTACGATATTTCCAGCAAACCGCCGGCAACGATTGAGTGGGAATAAGCAGTATGACACGCGCCATTTATCCCGGAAGTTTTGATCCTGTGACGCTTGGGCATATTGACGTTATTGGTCGGGCGTTGGCACTTTTTGATGAGGTGCTGGTGGCGGCTGCGCCGAGCGAAGGGAAGGGGCCGCTTTTTACCATTGAGGAGCGATTGGAATTGGTTCGATCTTCGTTGCCGGAGGAGAAAAGGCTTCTTGTCAAAAAGTTGGACGGTCTTTTGGTGGATTTTGTGAAGCGTGAAAAGGCCACGGTGATTATTCGAGGATTACGGGCGGTTTCGGATTTTGAATTTGAATTTCAAATGGCACTGATGAATCGCCGCCTTGCGCCTGATATTGAAACCATCTTTCTTATGCCCAAGGAGGATTACAGCTACATTAGCAGTCGCATTGTGAAGGAAGTGGCGCGTCTCGGTGGTGATGTTTCCGGGGTGGTCACGGCTCCGGTGCAGGAGGCTTTGAGGAAAAAATATGAGGGAGGAAGTTTGATATGATCGGAGTGCATTTGAGGCAAATTCCGCCCGAGGGAAAACATGTCGAGGGCGTGGAAGACGCGGCATTTTTGGAACTCCAAGAAATTGAGGCGCAGGCCGCGGGGCCGGTGCATTATGATTTGCAAGTCGGCACTTCCGAGGGTGGCGTTTTTGCCACGGGGCGTTTGTCGGTGCCTCTCCAATTACGATGCGTCGCTTGTTTGCAGCCTTTTGATTTTACGGCGGAGATAGATTCGTTTGCGATGCAGATTGAAGCGGATGGAAGGGAGTTTGTGGATTTTACGCCGATGATTCGCGAAGAGATTTTATTGGCTTTGCCAAACCACCCACGTTGTGATTTAAATAGCGGGCTCCATTGTCCCTACCAACGTCCGGAAGCTTCCGGCGGAGGCAAAAGGCGGAAGTCAGACTCCGCGTGGGATCAGTTGGAAAATTTTAAACCTGAACGTTGATTCGATATGCCAGTTCCAAAACGCAAAGTTTCTAAAATGCGCTTGCGCACCCGTAAAGCCGCCAATCGTTGGCGCGCCGGGAAACTCGGTACCTGTGCCCAATGCGGTGCTAAAGTGCCTTCACACACCGCTTGTCCTTCCTGCGGTTATTACAAAGGTCGTCAGATTCTCTCGGTCGGCGCAGCCTGACCTCCTTAAAAGCCTATGAGGGTTGCGCTCGACGCCATGGGCGGTGACTACGCCCCGCAAAACTGTGTGGCGGGAAGCGTGCAGGCTTTGCGAGACTTTCCGCATCTCCAGAAACTTTATCTGGTGGGTGACGAGACGCGCATTCGCGAGGAGCTCGACAAGCATCGTTGTGCCGATCCACGCCTCGAAATCGTCCATGCTTCGCAGGTAGTTGAAATGTCGGAGAGTGCCGTGGAAAGCGTCCGGCGCAAAAAAGATTCTTCCATTACTCGTGCTGTTGACCTCGTCAAAAATGGAGAT
>JBDHQL010000055.1:0-7791 GCA_039807035.1 Chthoniobacterales bacterium | reverse complement strand
CCCAATGGATATCCCACCTTGCTTATCTTTACGATCTGGGCTGGCACGAATACACGCCGCAGCAACGGAAGCAGTTCCAGGAGGGAATGGGCTGGCGGATTAATATCGTTTTCAACAAGTCCGCTTCTTGGCGTGCGCTGGACGGCAATCCCTATGTCAGCGGAATCGCCGGATTCACACAAAGTCATCCCTACGAAAATTCGCAGTTGGCCATGCAGGGCGTTCTGCTGCTGGCTGGTGAGCTTCCGGTGGCTGATGAACTCACCCCCGTGGTTCTGAATTACCTTCTGGGAGTCGGCACCGGACACGGTCCGGATGGTGGATGGAATGAGGCGGGAGCTTATTCATTTTTCAAGAGCAAAATGATGTTTGACGCCGCTCTCATCGCCAGCAAACTCCTGCCTGGATTACGGATCCCGGAGTATCCTTGGTTCACCGAAGTGGGCAATTTTCTCATCCAGTTGGCACCTCCGGGAATGCGGCGGCAGGGATTTGGAGACTACACCACAGACATGAATGGCCTCGATCGTAGAGGCAACCTTGCCTATACCCTCCAGCGTGTCGTGGCACTCAACAGCAGTCCGTCCGCCCGCCTCACCCTCAACGGCATGACGACAGCGGGTTATGACACGGCCATCTATGAAAACCCCGTTCCTTTGATAGCCGCCTATGCGGGCAACACACCCCGCGCGTCATCTCCAACGGCGGAAGCGGCACTTCCATCCGCAAAAATTTTCACCGAGCCCGGATGGTTTTTTGTCAGCAACAAGTCTCCGTCCGATTGGGCTCATGCCAAAGAGGCAGTTCGCCTTGTGACCATGGCACGTCCGCGTGGTGGCTACAGTCATTCGTATTCGCATGACGGCGCGTTTGTCTGGCAGGCTTTTGGCACCACGCTCTCCGCCGGGGGCGGCGTAGCGAGCTATGGCGATGCTTACTCGCGAAGCGGATTTTCGCACAATGGCATTCTCATCAATGGGCACGGTGCGTCCTTCCGCAATCTCTTCTCGGAAAACCCAATCTCTGCTCGCCCTCTTTTTTGGAAGCATGATGCAGCTACCGACACCACACTCTGGGCGGGAGATATGACCGGAGCTTTCCTTGTTTCCCCAGAGACGGAAGAAAAAAAAGGCAATGCCCCCTATCTCAAAGGAATCCCAGCCGACCGCGGCGCGCCGGGGCTTCAGCGGTGGATACGCCATTACGCGCTTGTCAACGGACGCGATGCGGTCATCGTGGACGATCTCGCCATGCGGGCGGACGCGGAACCCGCCCGCTTCACCTGGCTGCAACATGTTCCGCAGGTCGTTCCGGTCGCTTCTGACGATTCTACCGGTCTCCGTGCCCGCTACACGATTGATGATGTCGAGGCGACCGTGCGCCAATTCAGCAGTGTCCCGGTCGAAGTGAAGCACCTGCGCGGACTTGACACGCTGGTGAATCCCGTCACCGGCACAGATTACGGCCCCAGCGTCCAGAAGACCGTCAAAAGCCGTAATAAATCCATGGACAACATTTCCGGCGAAGTCATCGCCGCCACGACAGACCCCGTGCGTGAAGCCCGTTTCATCACCGTTCTGACCGCCCGCCCGAAAGGTGACGAAAAACCAGCCGATGTAGAAATCACCCCGCAGGCGGTCAAAATTACGCGGGAAGGAAAAACCGCTACGGTGACGCTGGATGGCGCGAAAAATCCGGAAGCCGTCAACATCCCGCTGACGGAACTCCGTCATTTTGCCGAGGCGAGCGATCCCTATCGGCTTCCACCATCAGGAACCCTAGAAATACTTTCATTGCCCACAGCGGAAACCACGGAAGTCGAGTGGTTGCGGCGAGATGATTTTTCCGATCCTTCGTGGGTCAATCGCTGGTGGGTTGAAACCGAAACTGCCTTGGTACGCGCCCTTCCCGGTCAAGGGTTGGACATTAAAAATAATCCCTGCGATCCGGAAAAAGCCGGTGGCACGACGGTCTGGATGCGGGCTGATGTTCCCGAACGTCTGGTAGTCCGCATCCGCGCAACCACCGGCCCCGAGGAGAAAAACAACGCCTGCAACCTTAACCTGATTCTCCGGGCCAACCAAGCCGGCGGCGTGCCGCTGATTTTTGGATCGCGCACTGGGGATTACCCGCAGCTTCATAAGGAGCCAAATTATATTGTCACCCTCGTCGGCGGCTATAAACCCGGCTGGAGCCGCATCCGGCGCGATCCCGGCTTTGTCCAGACCGCCGAATCGAAAATCCTCAGCGAACCGGGCCAGACTTATGATTTAGTTTATATTCTCGACGGCGGCCGCCTTCGCACATGGATCAACGGCCGGCTTGTCCACGATTGGACCGACTCGCAGCCGCTGCCCAATGGAAAGCTTGCCCTGCGAACTTGGCACAGCGACATTCAAATTCATTTCGTGGAAGTCGGGCGTCTTTCATCCGCGCCAGACGCCCCCCGTCAAGAAGCTAGGGCCAACCATTAAGGAACGAATAAAACCGGCGGCCCGACTTTGCGGACGCTATCGCCCGGGTTCCAGATTGGGGAGACCAGCAGGGATACGGGCATGGCAGGCACGCCGAGTTCGTTACGAAGGAGCATGCTGCTGAGGTATTCGACTGCCAAAGCCCCTGCCTCCGGCTGACGACCTTCCGAATGGGCGAACTGGATTCCCTTTTGCTCCAACGCAAAGGACAGCGCATAGCCAATATCCTGAGGGATGCGAATCTTCATTTTTTCGAGATAGGAAACGAGCATCGGCACGGATCCCATGATGGCATTAGGTTTGTGGCGGGTGAACCAAGTATGGAACGCCGCTTCCTTAATCATCTCCTTTCCGGTGAGGATGGGAATTCGAGGCAGTGCCTTCGGGAGGCGGCGTTGCAACGCAAGATAGGCACCGCTGAAGCGATTCTCCGAACGTGCATCTTGCTCATCCAGAATCGCCATTCCGATGCGTTGATAGCCCAGCGTGCAAAGTTCCCGCATGACCTGTGCACTGGCTTGGAATTGATCGGTAATTACCGTATGGAAACGTGGCGAGCGGAGGGAAAAACCAAGCTGCACCGTGGCGAAGCGTGCCCAGTCCAAATTCAACGTAGCGCGAGGCGCGGGCTGTGGGCCAATGAGCAGTCCTTGAATGCCACGTGCGGTGAGGATGTTGGAAATGCGCTCGGGATTGAGTCCGGGTTCTTTAAGCCAAAATTCCTCGACTTTAAACCCCAGATCCTTACCGCGTCGCTGAGCCCCTTGAAAAAGATGGCGGTGCAAATTAATAGTGCTGACAATGGACGGAGTGTCATAGTTATTGAGGTAGGCGATTGTGCCAAGGAAGGAGGAGCCTGCACGGCGATGCCGGTAAGCCACGAGAGCCTGAAGTGCCGGATCGGGTTGGTAACCCATTTTCGTGGCAAGTGTTAAAATACGCTGGCGAGTACTCGAAGAAACCCTCGGCGATTCACGCAGCGCAAGCGATACTGTCATAACGCTCACCTTGGCCTTGGCCGCAATGTCGCGCATGGAAATCCGTTGGGGCATGGTAGAAATCAGTCCGGCTTCGCACGGGTGCCATGGCCATTTGCCGTGGTGAATTAACTGGCACGCGAGCTTTAATCTAAAAGAGGCGTTCTTTACTTGTCAAGCTCCAACCACAATTTAGCCTCAGGGCATCTCGGCCCGTAATTTCCCCTGATTGAATGGATACGAAGGGGTTAATAAAAGAACCGTATTCACTTTCTCGAAGGGAAAAATTAGAATTGGCGTACTTGCTTGAGAGGGTGTGTTAATTTTGAGCTATGCCCAAAGGAAAGGAACTTTTTCGTCGTGAGGATGCGCTGTGGGAAAGGGGTGGCCTACGGTTGAATCCGCGCATGGCGCCCACGTGGCGGGAGCGTATTATGACGGCGGAGTTTCCGGAACTTGCGGATCATTTTTGGATCACATCCTCGGGGACGGGCGGAAGCATAAAAATTATCGCTCTCTCAAAAACCGCCCTTGAGGCTTCGGCAGCGGCGGTGAATGGGCATCTTGAGGCGACAGCGAAGGATGTTTGGTTCAATCCTTTGCCGCTTTTTCATGTGGGAGGACTTGGAATTGTGGTTCGAGCGGCTGTTGCCGGAGCGCGGTGGGAGGCTCTAAATTTCTGGGATGCAGCAGAGTTTGTACGGTTGGTGACAAACTATAAAGCTACGCTTACATCGCTTGTTCCAACCCAGGTGCATGATCTTGTGCGAGGTTCTTTTCTGGCACCGCCTTCCTTGCGGGCCGTGGTTGTGGGTGGAGGGGCTTTGGAAGAATCATTGCAGGCACAGGCCGCAAAACTTGGATGGCCTTTGTTGCCAAGCTATGGACTTACCGAGGCGGCTTCGCAGGTGGCAACCGCTCGAATTAACGTGGACACTTCTCCTTGGCTGCCGCTCCTCCCGCATATCGAAGTACGTCTTGATGCGGCGAACATCCTGTCATTGCGTGGGCCGTCCTTGCTTACGGGATGGATGCTCTTTGAGGGTGAAGATGGTGTGCGCTGGGAAAATCCGAAGGTGAACGGTTGGTTACAAACTCAAGATCGGTGTGAGCTGCAGGGAGGGATGTTGAGGATGATAGGGCGGGCGGATGATTTGGTGAAGATTCGCGGGGAACTTGTGGATGTGGGTACTTTGGAGCGTGCTTTGCAAGCGCAGGTGCCCTCCGGCCTCGTGCGGGTGGATGTAAAACGCGATGCCCGCGATGGGGCAAGTCTGCACGTCATTGCGGAACATCTTGAGGCTCTCCACGAGGCGAAAGAAGCGTCCTCCGTTTTCCCTCCTTACGCTCGCCCAACATCGTTTCGACGTGGCCGCATTCCTATGAATTCACTTGGAAAAAAAATCCGCTTTACCGGATAAATCGCGCCGCTTGTCCCCGCCATTAAAAGGCAGATTTCTCCACGCGGAGACTTTTCTTGCGCTCGGGCACTTAATTCTTTGGCTGTGCCGCGCCAATACTCCTCAAACTTTTTGCTCAACTCGCGAGCGACACAAACAGGGCGATCGGGAGCTAACTCGGCGAGGACAGCGAGCGATTTGGCGATGCGATGCGCCGACTCAAAAAAGAGACTTGTTTCGCGGCGAGCAAGGGCAGCTTTAAGCGTGGTGTGGCGACGCCCGGATTTTACGGGAAGAAATCCTCCAAAATAAAATTCATGCAAAGGCAATCCGGACCCCACCAAAGCCGGAAGCAGGGCGGAGGGGCCGGGAAGCACCGTAAGGGCAAGGCCGCGCTCAATGCAGAGGTGTACGGTGCGGTAGCCCGGATCGGAAATGCCGGGCGTTCCCGCATCGGTTAGCAAAGCAATGTTTTCTCCTGCGGCTAAGCGGGCGACAATTTCCTCGGCACGCGCCGCTTCGTTATGTTCATGAAGACTAAGTAACGGACGATGGATGCCGTGATGCTTGAGCAGAATACCGGCGTGACGCGTGTCTTCCGCCGCCACGACATCCGCTTCACGTAAGGTGCGTAAGGCCCGTAGGGTGATGTCCTCAAGATTCCCGATGGGTGTGGGAACGAGAGTAAGCAAGGGATTAAAATCCTTCGCTAAGCCGACTGGTTAACCGAACGGCAGCGTCGTTGAATGCCAATGGCATGGCCTGGGCCTCGGCAGTTTGAAGATCGGGTGTTGTGAAAAAGCTGGTTCGTCCGTTGACCGTTCCCGACATCAATACACGGCCCGAGGATTGTTCGACGACACGGTAGTCAATCGTGACAACGAGGAGATATTCGCTGGTGGCAATGATGTTGCCGCGCACGGAGCGACTGGGCTTGCGTTCAATTTCTTTAAGCGTGGTATAAACAATCGCATCCGCACGGTCATTGGAATTCACCGCGTAAGTTCCGTCGCTCTGGATTTGTTTGATGATGGAATCCGCTAACATCGCCTCGACATTGGGCTCGAGGGTTGTGTTTTTTGAAACCGGAATGGAGAGGGTTTCAATTGGCTTCATCATGCTCGGCTTTGTTTCACCCAGCGTGTAGCAACCACCGAGAAGCAAGGCGGCACACAGCGCGGGGATGACCATGAGGCGTGTCATTCGATGGGAAGTTCGGGTTCTACGGAGGGGAGTGCGGGAGGCATGAGGCCGGAACCCGCATCAAGGGGACGAACATCACGCGTGGAGGTGCGGAGCTGCGGACGAGGCGGTGGAAGTTCCTCCTTGGGAGCCACAGCCGCCGTGGGAGGGCCTGCGTAATTGCTGAGGGCTGATGTTTCGACTTGATTGGCCATACGTCGCCGCATGGCGGCACGATCGCCGGTTTCTTCACGCTCGGGACTGGAGCGCAATTCCTCGTCGCCTACTGTGGCACGAATTTCTTCAATGCGCTCATTAGCCAGCTTGGCATCCTCCGAACCGGGCTGACGTCGCACGAGATCGGAATAGTAAATAACGGCAGCGCGGTAGTTGTTGCTGCGATCGTAAAATTTGGCGATCGAAAGAATGTCGGTTGTTTCGCGTCCGCTCATCAGAGCAAGATTCTCGCGTGCTTGCGCCGCCTTTTCGCTGTTGGGATATTCCATGAGGAATTCGTCAAATGTGTTTTTGGCATCAATGGCTGCCGAGAGGTCTTTGGAGCGCGAACGCGCTTCGCTTAATTGCACAAAGCCAATTTGGTAAAGAGCATCATCCGCGTAGTCGCTGGTGCTGTAACGATCCACAATTACCTGATAGGCGGCAACGGCCTTGTCGTATTCCTTACGATTTTCGAGGCTTTGACCGAGTTTGAATTGGGCTGCGGGCGCAAACTTCGCATAAGGCGCACTGGCAAGAATGCTCTTGTACATTTCTTCCGCACGCTCGTAGCGACGGCGGTGCATGAAGTCATCGGCGATGGCCAATTGAGCTGTTGCGGCACGCTCAAATTCACGGGATTGTGGATAATTTTCGATAAGCTTTGCGTAAGCATCGAAGGCTTTATTTTTATTGCCGGACTGTTCGATCAATTCCGCAAGGCGAAATTGCGCCGCCGGAGCAGAGGATGAGATGCTATACCGTTTGACGATGTCGCGGTAAATGGAAGAGGCGCGTTTTGTGTCGCCGGATGCCTCGTAATCGCGAGCTTGCTGCAGGAGTGCTGCAGCTTCTGCATGTCCATCAACCGGAGGTTTGGGGGTTTGGGCAAGAGAGGACGACACTGCGAGAAGAAAGCAGGCAGAGAAAAATAATCCACAGATAGCGCGGAGAGGCGGCATAAACCTTGAAAAGCTAGGAGCCTCGCCCGCAAGCGTCAAGAAGTGAACCCCGAAAATCATAGTCAGTGTGTTTTAATGCCGCGTGAGACCGGTGTGCTCTTTGGTCATTGTCGTAGTATGTTAGAGAGCACCGGATTTAAGCCCCAACACATCTTGCATATCGTAAAGTCCGGGCGGACGACTCACCGCCCATTGCGCCGCACGGAGTGCGCCACGCGCAAAGGTGTCGCGACTGGAAGCTTTATGCGTCAGTTCGAGACGTTCGCCGGGTGCGGCATAAATAACCGTATGGTCGCCGACAACATCACCCCCGCGCAGGGCGTGAATGCCAATCTCATCTTGCGTTCGTTCGCCTACAATTCCTGCGCGACCATGACGAAAGGCTTCGACGTAATCCAGATTTCTTACTTCGGCGAGAATTTCTGCAAGGTGTCGAGCCGTGCCGGAGGGAGCATCTTTTTTGAGCCGATGGTGCATTTCGACGACTTCGAGATCGAAACTCGGGCCGAGAATTTCTGCGGCTTTGCGCGTAAGCCAAAACAAGGTGTTCACACCGACGCTGTAGTTGGGCGAAAAAACG
>JBDHQL010000054.1:0-7802 GCA_039807035.1 Chthoniobacterales bacterium | reverse complement strand
TCCGGAAGCAAACGCTGCATTCGCATCCAAACGCCATCGCACTGGCAAATCCGCCCACGCATTTAGTACTTCAGCTTCACGTTCGGGATGATGTCCGATTTTGAGCTTTATGGCCTCGTAGCCTTCATCGAGGCACGATTCAACCATGGAACGCGGTGCATGAATCCAATCGGTGAAAAGCGCATGACTTCGCAGAGGCGCGAGTCCGTCGAACAAGGAAATCTGTGCCCGCCGCGCTTCTGCGTCCACCCGCGCATGCCGTAAAGCAAGAGCCGCAAAAGGCGTGGGTGCAAAGACACGGAGCGATACAAGTTGTTTGGCGAGCGAGGCGTGACCAAATTCCGTCCACGGATGCAAATCCGCATAGCCAACAGCACCATCCTCAAACGTCACTTCAAGTAAAGCACCCTCGCGTGTCGTGCGTGCAGCACGAAAGCGGTTGCCACTAGGTTGAAGGATGTAATGATACTTCCGAATTTTCACGGCAGGAGGAAACCAAGAATGAGGAGTAGACCAAAAACCAAATGCAGGGCAGCGGCTTGAGCGAGAAGTTGATTGACGGCGCGGTCAGGCGAGGCCGACAGACAAGCACGAGCGAGCCACCATGCGAGAGGCAAGGTGGTGAGCGGGAGCAAAAACGCCCAAATATAGCCAAGTGGCATCCACAGGACGCCGAGGAACAAAGGCGCAAGCGCAAGCGAAGCCGTTTCGCGTCGGGCGAACATTAACCCAAACCGCGCCGCTAATGTGCGTTTGCGGGCAACGCGATCGCCGTTGAGATCACGCAAATTATTCACCGCAAGCAGCACGCTGGCGTGAAGCCCAATTTGCAAACCGGCAAGCAAGGCTGCTCGCGCGATTGTCAATGTATTGAGGTAAAAGGTGCCCGCCACAGCTGCGATTCCGAAAAACAGCACGACGAAAATTTCCCCAAGTCCAAGATAAGCGAGAGGAAATGGGCCGCCGGTGTAGGCGTAGGCGAGAAGAAGACTTACGACACCCAAAACGAGAATTGGCCAACCTCCATGCAGAAGCAAAGGAACAGCGAAAATCATCGCAAGGATAAGACACGCCGCGCCACTGAACATCATCGTACGACGTGAAAGCCACCCCGAATTCGTCGCACGAGCAGGCCCAAGACGCTCCGCCGTATCCGCCCCTTTCGCATGGTCAATCGCGTCGTTAAAATAGTTCGTTGCGATTTGAATAAACACCGCACAAAGCATCGCCAGTGCGGTGATCAGAACGTTCAACGAATCTTCCGAAAATGCCAGTGCCGCACCCGCAGCAACAGGAACAACCGCCGCGCCCAGCGTGCGCGGACGTGCAGCGAGAATCCACGGTTTCATCGTGGGAGATTGCCGGGCCTAAATCGCCTCCGGCCGTTTGTAAAACAGCTCGCCGCAATTTTTGGAATCCTGCATGGCGGCAATCACGGAAGGAAGTGGAGCGGTGAAAACATGGGGATAATCTACCTCACCCAACTCCTCGCGAATGGGATAAGCCAAGCGTTCTTCATCCGTAGGAAACTGCGCATCCACACCGGGTTTATTGCCACGCGGATCCAATCGAAACCATCCGACACCTTCCAAGTACACCGCATTTAATCCATGCAAAGCATAGCCTGACTCGATTGTTCCCTTACGCAAAACTCGCTGATAGCAAAATCCGGCTGGAATCCCCATGCCACGCAAGAGCGATGCCAATAAATGCGCTTTAGCAAAACAAATGCCCTCGCGTTTTTGCAATGCCTCCTCGGCTGTAATCGTGACCTCGGGATGGCCGGTATCAAACGAATGATGAACTCCGTCCCGCGCCAATTCAAAAGCACGCCGCGCACGCTCACGCGGTGAAGACGCCGCAGCTTCGATGCGGTAGATTTCTTCGCGTACCAAGGGAGTGTTAAATACAATGACAGGCGGAATTTCTCCGAGATAATCCTCGAGATTCTCCGATTCCAAAATCAGTTTCACAGTCAGACCCCCGCTAATAATTCTGCGATTTGCACCGCATTAAGAGCCGCACCTTTGAGAAGTTGGTCGCCACAAATCCAAAAGCACAGACCATTATCCAGCGCACAATCGAGCCGCAGACGCCCCACTTCGCAATCATCCTGCCCCGCCACGTGCAGCGGCACTGGATAGCCATGCCGTGTGGGTTCATCCACCACGCGTAACCCAGGTGCCTTTTCCAAAGCGGCACGAGCGGCAGCAAGGGAAACCGGACGTTCAAACTCTGCGCTGATGGCAACACTATGAGCGCGGTAAACCGGCACGCGCACGCATGTGACGGAAGCACGAAGATGCGGGAGATTCATAATTTTTCGCCCCTCATTTTCCATTTTCATTTCCTCGCGGGTGTAGCCGGAATCGAGAAAGACATCTACTTGCGGAATGACGTTAAAAGCAATTTGCCATGGATAAACAGTGCGCGGTGCTTCCTCGCCACGTGCGAGCGCTTCCACTTGCAATTTCAATTCCTCAATGGCTTTCGCGCCCGAGCCGGAAACCGCTTGGTAGCTGGAAGCCCAAAGGCGTTTGACGCCAAACGCTTGGTGCAGCGGCCAAAGCCCCATGAGAGTAATGGCGGTGGTACAGTTAGGATTGGCAATGATGCCTTGGTGCGCCTTGGCGGCTTCGGGATTGATTTCGGGAATGACAAGTGGCACCTGCGGGTCGTTGCGAAATGCCGAAGAATTGTCAATCACCACGGCACCCGCTTTCACCGCCGAAGGAGCAAATTCTTTGGAAATTCCCCCACCCGCGCTAAACAGCGCAAAGTCCACACCCTCAAAAGCATCATGCGTCAGCTCTTGGACGGCAATTTCTTCGCCGCGAAAAGAGAGCTTTTTACCCACGGAACGCGAAGATGCTAGCAGGGTTAGTTTGCCAACGGGCAATTTACGCCGCTCCAGCACGCGAAGCATTTCAACACCCACCGCGCCTGTTGCGCCCGCGATTGCCACATGATAATTCCTACTCATAAACAGCCGAGCATCCTATCATCCTCACATCGTGCATATCAAGAACACCAAGAACGCGCACACAGCACGCCGGATCGTTGTGGACGTAGAAACGCAGACCTTGCGCGTGATGGAAGGCACCTCCGAAATCGCCACGTTTCCCGTCTCAACATCGCGCTTCGGTCTTGGCTTTAAGGAGGGAAGTTTTCGGACACCCACGGGACGATTTATTATCCGCGAAAAAATTGGGGATGACGCACCGGCGTGGACCATTTTTAAGGCTCGTCAAAATACGGGAGAACTTGCCGTCCCCGAAGGCGAGGAAGACCATGTGTTGACGCGCATTTTGACCTTGGATGGGCTTGATCCGCAAAATAGCAACACCCTCGACCGCTATGTTTATATTCACGGCACAAACCAAGAAGCACTCATCGGCACTCCCGCCAGTCACGGCTGCGTGCGATTGCGCAATAACGATATGATAGAGCTTTACGAGATGGCAACGTGCGGAATGTCAGTAGAAATTGTATGAAAAAGTCACTGGCACTTGTGTTGCTGCTGGCCACGGTATCCTTTGTGCAATGTGCAACGTGGGCGGAACCAACGGGATTTTTTGAGCAAGAAAAAATTGAGTCCAAGCAACTTTCTTCCGGTGTCACATGGATTTCGGCAAGCGGCACAAAATGGGGGAGTCCATTTCAAACCCAAATCATCGCCGTAGATTTACAGCAACCCAATGTGTCACTCCGTATGCTTTCCGGCTCACGATTTTTAAGCAAGAAACCCGGGCATTTCGTTGCACGTTCTACCATCTCGCAATACCTCAAGGATGCGGGCGCTTTGGCTGCCATGAACATTCCATTTTTTGAAATCGCCTCCTCACAAATGCCATTTGGCTTGTTGATGATTGATCAAAAACTTCTTCGCGAACCATCTCCGCATTACCCGAGTTTTCTTTACACGGCAGATAAACGCTTCGTGTTCGCCGCGCCAAATTGGACAGGGTTTATTCGCCACAATTTGCAAAAGCACCCGCTAACAGCCATCAATCGCTCTGCTCTCAGCGGGGATGAAATTGTACTCTACACCGACTTTTGGGCGCGAAGTCCGGGACATGATGCACCATTTCTCAAGGAACGAAAAACGCGCGAGATATTGCTAGAAACTGCGTCTTTCCGACCTGCGAAAAATCAAAATGAGGACGCTACATTAGTCGGGCGCGTTGCGGAAATTCGTGACGATGGAAAATCTTTTCCCATCGCCAAAGGACAATTTGTACTTGCCGCAGCGGAGTCCGCCATTCCTTTTTTTCGTCACGTGAAGCAAGGTGAAACAATCGAGGTAGGGTGGCGATTAACCGATCTTCCTGCGAACGTAGAATGGCAGGACATCACCGATGCCGGTGCCGGAAGTCCCATTCTTATTCACGAGGGCAAACGTCAACACGGCACCAACAGCTTTTGGAAAACGCGTCATCCTCGAAGCGCCTTGGCCGTCAATGCCACGGGTGACAAAGTTCTTCTCATCGTGGTGGATGGACGCTCAAAAATAAGCGCGGGAATGAATCTTGAAGAATTGACGGATTTCATCGCTCACCTTGGCGCATGGAATGCGTTGAATGTGGACGGGGGCGGATCGTCGGCACTGGGCGCACGGGTAGATGGAGTCTCTCGCATTCTCAATGTTCCTTCGGATGGCACAGAGCGAAATGTGCCGGTGGCCTTGGGCGTATTTGACAGTGCCACTTCTCCTTAATTTTCCCATTTCCGCCGAAGGCAAAACCAGCAATGCTCCTCAACAACCACTCCAAACTACCCATCACACCATGAGACCAAGTCGCGCTTTGCGGGAAATTCGGGAAGGACAACAAGCTCGTTGCCTAAAAATCAACATCACCAATCCCGATGTCGTGGAACTTGCGGGTCTGGCCGGCGCCTCCGCCGTTTGGCTTTGCAATGAACACATCCCCAATGACTGGACGATGATCACCCATTGTGTTCGCGCCGCAAAGGTTCACGACATGGACGTCATCGTTCGCGTGAGCAAGGGTGCCTATAGCGAGTACGTCAAACCTCTCGAAGCTGACGCTGCGGGCCTCATGATTCCTCACGTCACAAGTGCCGAAGAAGCACGGCATGTTGTAGAAATGTGCCGCTGTCATCCTCTCGGAAAACGTCCACTCGATGGCGGCAATGCGGATGGTGCGTATTGCCAAATTCCCATGGCGGATTATTTGGAGGCGAGCAATCGTGAGAAGTATCTCATTTTGCAAATTGAATCTCCCGAGGCTGTAGAAGTCATTGACGAAATTGCCGCCGTTCCCGGGTATGATTTTCTCCTCTTCGGCCCGGGCGATTTTTCTCATCGTCTCGGAATCGCCGGCGACATCAATCACCCCGCCGTATTGAAAGCTCGGAAACGTGTGGAAGATGCCGCACATCGCCATGACAAATACCTTTTCAACGTCGGTGCCGGTGGTACTCCTGCCGACCAAATGGCGCGGGGCTATGTTTTTTCCTGCGTGGGCAGCGATGTCATTAGCCTTGGAAAGGCCTTTCGAGAATGTTTTGCCACCCCCGCACCCGTCGCCGCAAAGTCTATTTATCAATCCTGATAAGACGGCAACAGGTCCGCTTGAGCCTCGTGCCTCTCACGGCTGCGCCGACATTCTCGTGTTTCGCAGCAAACTTAAAAGAAGCCCTCCAAATCCCCACGCCCACGTCAGAAACGCGATAGCCGCAAAGATTTTTCCGAGGGGAGCAAGAAAGTTGAGTCCTAGCGATTTTTCCAGCATATCCGTGGCGTAAGAAAACATACCAAGAGGGAAGACCATCGCCCAATAATGAGGATCATAATTCCATGAAAATTGTCCCCATTCGAACTTCCACACACTGGCGATCACCAAAAGCGGAATCCACCAAAGCCCAAACGCCCAAGCCGTCAGGGTCACTCCTGCAATAAAAGAAGTTAAGCTCTGAAATTGAGGCTCTTCTTTATAGGCTAAAAGAAGCATGCTTCCGGCCAACGCCGTTATCGCTAAAGCACCCATATTAATCCAATAATCTGGGGTTAATTTCTCAGGTTTTATAGGGAAAAACATCCAGCGATAAAAGATGAGAGTGATGAGGCACAGATAAATCATGGCACCGGCAAGCATGGCAACCAAAGCACTGAATAATACAATACCTTTGATAGATAATTCCGGAGCCATATGTACTCCCAAGACAGCCAAAGACTCTATGGCGACGACCGCTAAAAGCCACTCACTATTGATTCCTCTATCTAAAGATGGCTTCGGTTCATGTAATATAACGATGGAGAAAAAAGTATAATTCAAAATTATCCATAAGGCACCACCGCCGAACCATAGAAGCACAGCCCCAAACGTCCACGGGGAGAGCAAATAAAATTGAACACCGAGAACACAAGTAGCCGCAACTATAGTTAAAAACCCTGCAGCGCGATCATGATGTAATAAATCGCCCATAAAAGAAGCGCGAAACTCAAGAAAGCGCCATAGAAAAAGCACCCATAAAATGCTATAGGCTGCTATATTAATAAAGAATAGCGTTTGAGCGGGGAGCCTTTGTCCTTGACTATCGAGAGCCATAGAAACAATTCCCGTCGCCATCACCAAAGCAAAGTAGCCGGGTGGCAAATGTTGAATTGGACTGAATTCCTTATGGTTAGCCTCCAATAATCCACGCCTCGAATCTCTGGAAGGGCGACAGAATTTTATCGAGCGCACATCACAAACTTTATTCCTGAGAGAAGGAAGGTCAAATCTCCATTCCCACGCGGATAAACAAAATCACGCCCGATGTAGCCGCGTCACTCTGCTGACGCGCTAACCCCCAAAAAAGCGGCAGAAGACTGCCACTGCTGCAGCGTCTCTCCTACCAAAGTATGGTTCCAATTTCTTTTTTTCGCGTGATTGCCCCAAGGCTTTGGATTTACTGATAAACCCATGAAAACTCCAACCTCGCATCTTTACGCTACATTCAAGAAAACATGCTCCTGTTTTCTCGCTGTATTTTTAAGTGCGGAAGCCATCACCATTTCCTCGACGCACGCGATTGAAATTGCCAACGACTTCACCTATGCAGGAACCAATGGCTTTGCGGCTAGTCATGCTTTAGCGACAGATTTTTTGAACTACCCCGTTTTTGAAGCTGTGGGCATTCTCAATATTCACCAGCCTCTTGGAGATTCCATTGGCACCGCAACCCTTCTCAACAGCGAATGGGTTCTCACGGCAGGTCACAATTGGGGGCCGACGGTCACAAATCTAAGTTTCTATTGGAGCGGCGATTCTTATGCCGTGGACATGAACTCGCGCATTCAACATCCCCTCTGGACCAATGCACCGGCACCTTTAAGCGATGCGGCTGTCGGCCAGTCGCAAGGGTGGGATATTGCGCTTTTTAAACTCAGCACCCCCATCACCAACACGATTGCCTATCCGAAACTTTACACGAAATCCGATGAATTTGGAAAAATTGGGGTCACCGTAGGCGGGGGCGATTTGGGAACAGGCACCGTCGCATGGTATGACCAAACCAATGACCCTCCGCTCCTCCATGCGGCATTTAACGCCGTGGATCGAACGACCACTCAAACTTTCATGACTAATGGTACCAATTATGGCGGAGGATTCATCGTGAACGATTTTGATTCCGGCTTCGCCGACGAAAACATGCTGAGCATTTCCTATACGACCAATAGCGATCCGTGGCTCTGGGATGAAACAAACCAACTTACCGAGCTTAATCCTGCGGGAGATATTGCCGGCACGGACAGCATGGAAGGACAAATCCTCCTCGGCACTAATATCGTGGAA
>JBDHQL010000053.1:0-7834 GCA_039807035.1 Chthoniobacterales bacterium | reverse complement strand
ACAAATTTAACGCGATCCTGACGCATGAGGGCAATCACGGCGTCTTGAATCACCTCGGTGTACATTTCAAAGGCGGGAATATCGGGATGTTTTGCCATGGCCATGAGAACGGCGTTGGCTGTATCGCCCACGCCCGACTGCACCGGGAGGAAGGTTGGCGGGATGAGTCCGCGCCGGATTTCTCGCGCCATAAAATCCGCAACGTTTTGGCCGATTTGCGCTGTCATCGGACCAACGGCGGAGAAGGAACCGGTTTCGTCTGGGGTATTCGTTTCCACAATGCCGACAATTTTGGCGGGGTCCACTTTGACGACCGGAGAGCCAATGCGATCGGACGGCTTGAGGATGGAAATAATCTCGCGGTTGGGCGGATTCCCAGGCTCGTAAATATCATGTACTCCGCGAAGAAACTGCGGGTGATAGCGATTGAGCTCAATAACGATTTTTTCTGCGGCGTGGCAAAATGTGGGAGACGCCCCGACAGCGGAAGTGAGGACAATTTCACCGTTGTCACTCACGTCGCACGCTTCAATGACGGCGAGCTTCATCGGCCCAAGAAATCCGTAACGCACATCCTGCGGGGATTTGGAAAGGTGCATATCAAAGAACTGCGTTTCCCCTGCGTTAATGCTTTTGCGCATTTCCGAATCGGACTGATACGGCGTGCGAAAACCCACCGCCTTGGCCTTGGCCAAAACCCCATCCGTAGAGCGTCCGGTCGAAGCGCCGGAAATCACATTCACTTTGTAAGGGCGTCCTGCGGCGTGCTCGGCTTCCGCATGGGCGGCGATGGCGACGGTTACGGCTTTCGGCGAGCCGGCGGGTGTAAAACCGCTGACCCCCATGGTTTCTCCATTGTTAATAAGTTGGGCGGCTTCTTCGGGTGTCAGTTTAGCAAATGATTTCATGAATGATTTTCCAAAATGGTGTGGTCAATTTTTTGCATCCATCCTTGCGGAGACAGCACAAACCATGCACCATTAGCCAAACTAATACATCAAGTTCCTGATGAATTCAAGCCATGATCTCAAAAAACGCAGAACGAGTTTTCCAACTCGTTTTTTTCAAATGAGTTTGATGCTCGCCCTGAGAGGAGACGGACATGGTATCGGTTCCTGAGTATTTCAATTTCGCCACGGATATATTCGATGGATGGGCTACAAAAAGTCCGGACTCTAATGCCTTATGGTGGGTAAGCGAGGATGGCACCAACGAACGTTGTTTTACCTTCGCAGAATTGCGTGAATTGAGCATTCGTGCGGCAGGGGCGATGCACCATTCCGGGGTTGAAGCCGGACAGCCGGTTCTCCTCATGCTCACGCGACGGCCGGAGTGGTGGATGGCGATGTTGGCGTTGATTCGTTTAGGGGCAATTCCGGTTCCCTGCACGCCGCAGCTCACGGCGCATGATTTATCATACCGCCTAAATGAAGGAGCCATTCGGGCGACAATTACCGACAACCTTGGTGCATCCAAACTTGTCGGCTTCGAGGGTTCGGGTTTTTGGGTGTTAAGAGATAGGGTGACGAAAATAATTTTGATAAAGATTTACTCGCTATTAAATCGAGGAGGAGGCATAATTTTTTCTCAACACCATGGAATATTCAAAAAAGTGGTATTTGCGGAAGCACGAGGATGATCAGATTTTCGGGCCGGTTGATTTTGCGAAGCTGAAAGAATGGACGCGTGCGGCGCAGGTGTCGCCTCTCGACCTTGTGAGTGATGATCAGGTGGAGTGGATCAAAGCACCGATGTTGCAGGAGCTGCACATGGATTATCTCATCCAACTTGGGGATGAATCCTTTTACGGACCAACGACGGAAGAGGCGGTGCAGGAGTTTTTGCGGCTGGGCGAGGTGAATGCGGAGACGACGCTCATCAATTGTTGCACGGGTAAAGAAATGCCTTTGCGTGAGAGCGGATTTTTTCAAGGTCAACCGCCGCCGACCGAAGACATTGCCCTGCGTGAGCCCGGGCGCCGGACGATACGGCAGAATTTGCAGCAGCGTATTCGCGAGCTTGAATTGCTCTTGGTGGAGCGACGTCAGCAATTGGAAATGGCGGAGGCCCGTATCCGGCAGCTGGAGCGTCGGCTTGCGGAAAACGGCATGTCGGGCGGTATTTGAGGGCGACGATGCCCAAGGTGCGGTTGGATGTGTTGTTGGTGCAACGTGGGCTGTGTCCCTCCCGCGAAAAAGCTCAACGACTTATCATGGCGGGCGCGGTGTTTTCCGGCGGCACGCGGATGGAAAAAGCGTCGCAAACTTGTGCGGAAGATATGCCGCTCGAAGTTCGAGAGCGGGAGCGTTATGTGGGGCGGGGCGGGTATAAATTGGAGGTGGCACTGACGCATTTTGGAATAGAACCGTCCGGTTGGATTTGTCTCGATGTGGGTGCTTCGACGGGGGGATTTACGGACTGTTTGTTGCAGCATGGCGCTGCAAAAGTCTATGCACTCGATGTGGGCCATGGGCAATTGGCGTGGAGTTTGCGGGAGGATGCTCGGGTGGTGGTGATGGAACATTGCAATGCGCGCCATGTGCAGCTGGAGGATTTTCCCGAAAAACCACGCTTTGCGGTGGCGGATGTAAGTTTTATTTCTCTGACTTTGGTCTTGCCGCCGGTGGCAAGTCTTCTTACTGACGGCGGGATGATCGTGGCCCTTATTAAGCCGCAGTTTGAATTATCGCGTTCCGAAGTGGGACGCGGCGGCGTTGTGCGTGATGAAAAATTGCACGAGCGTGCGGTGGAAAAAATCCGTCATTTTGCGAACGAACGAGGCTGGGCATGGGGAGGGGTGGTGCCTTCTCCCATTACGGGTGCTGATGGTAATCGCGAGTTCTTGTGTTTGCTGACGCCATGAAAGTAGGAATTCTTGCACGAGTAGATAAGCCTCAAGCCGCGCCTTTGACGCTGGCCATTCGGGAGGCGTTGATGCAATGCGGTGTTGAAGTGCTTTTAGAGCGGCAAATTGCATCGGCGTGTGGCATGGAGAAGGAGGGGTTGGACGAGCCGGCCTTGGCTTCCCGCTGTGATTTGCTTCTCGTACTCGGAGGGGATGGAACCATTTTGCGTGCCTTGCATCGTTTGCGCGGGTCTGTACCTCCTGTTTTTGGAATCAATCTTGGTTCGCTTGGTTTTCTCACCGGTGTGAGTAGTGAGGATTGGCCGCGAGCGGTGGAGAGCATTGCCGCAGGTGATTTTCAATTAAGCGTGCGCACATTGCTGCAGGTGGAGTTGGAACGTCGCGGTGAAATCGTGGGAAACTTTCAAGGTCTTAACGATGCTGTGATTAGCCGCGGGCAACATTCCCAACTCATCAAAGTGGAGGTGTGGGTGAACGGGGAGGAGCTATGCGTTTACAATGCGGATGGCCTCATTGTTTCCACGCCTACCGGCTCGACAGCTTATTCAATGTCCGCAGGGGGGCCGCTGCTGATGCCCGAGAGCGCGTGTTTTGTTTTAACGCCAATTTGCCCTCATGTTTTGACAAATCGTTCGACGGTGATTTCGGATTCTGCACGCTTGGAGCTGCGCCTTGCCGGGGGGTGGGAGGGAGTGACGGTGAATGTGGATGGACAAAAGACGCATGATTTTGAAGTGGGTGATGTCTTGCGAATTTCGCGCTCGGGCGAAACATTTCGTTTGGCGACGCTGCCGGATCGCACTTTTAGCGATGTCCTGCGCGAGAAGCTTAAATGGAGCGGGAGCAATGTATGAACTGCCGGTGTTTAAGCGCAGCAACCGTTCGATTGGGCGTAGAAGTGGCCACGCGGGAGGAGGCCGTGCGGGCGGTGGCGGAAATTTTGCGAGGTGATCCCCGCGTGGGCTCATGGGAGGATTTTTGGAAGGTCATCGGACCTAATCAAGTCGTGGAATTAGGAGAGGGTCATGGTGGAGCGGTTTGCCTTGTGCATGGGCGTGGAGCAGGGATTTTGGATTTGGCCTTGTCTGCTTTGCGGCTGTCCACGCCGGTTTTCGGAGAAACAGGCGCGTCGCTCTCCTTATTTTTTGCCTTCGCTATTCCCGCAGCGCGTTCCGCTGAATACTTGCGAGCGGTGGGAGCTTTAGCCCGCACTTGCGGCGATGCAAAACGTCGCTCCGCCCTCATGGCCGCCACCACCGAAGAAGAGTTCGCCCGCCTCCTCGCCGCCTGGATTGGATGAGGGGGAAGAGGAAGGCGGAGACTTGAGTTTGAAACTTGAGTGGAAGATTTCCGCCTCTGCACCGAAGATGTCCGTCCCGTAAGTCCCGTCCGTCCTACTTTTTATCTTCCTGCTTGGTGCCTAAACTCAAAGTTATGATTGCTCGCGTTGCTACGGTATCTCGGAATCATCGGGAGGCTGCTGAAAAAATCTACGGAACCTCATGCCCCGACGTTCGCGCCAGCCATCGCCAAGGGAATTAGCTCCGGGGTGTTTGACGGTGCGATTGGGAAAGGGTACCGTCGAGGGAATGTCTGTCTCCCCATATTGGCTTTTCGGGTTGATCGGCTTCCTCCTTCTTGGGGGTGCAGAGCTTCGGGCGGATGATGATCGGCAGCGTGTCTGGCAGGAAGCGCGGACGTTTAAACAGGATTGCGCCACCGCCACTTCGGAGGAGTTGCCGTCTTTGATTGAGCGTTTTGGGCGGATGGAAGACAGCTATACAAAAGGGAGCACGTTTATTGCTTTGGCGGAAGCATGGTTTCGGTTGCAGCCGTTGCCGGTAAAAGCCGTGTTTTCCTCGGAGGAAACGCCGCTGCCGCCTTTGCCGGAGGGCTTCCAAGACGAGCTGATCGCCGCCTTGCGCCGCTATCAAGAAGTGAATGCACCGTTTGAAAAACTTTCTGCCTCCGCCTTGAAAGGTGAGGCGAAAATAGATTTTCAGGCGCATGAAGCGGATTACTGGAAGCTTCTTACCGAAATGCTCACTGGCCAAGGAGGTCCGTTTACAGAACGTGTGCTGGCTTTTCGCTGGGGGCATTGGTGCGGCACCGGCAGTGAGCGTTTTTACGCGCCTCAATCGCGGGCCATTCTCATGGCCCTCCTGCAAGATCAACGTTGGGCCGAGGCCGTGGGGGCTAGTTTGGGGACCAGAGCGGAGGGGCCGATGCGTGGTACGGCCCGGGTGCTTTCTTCGCTGGTTTCCGATCCTGTGGCCGTGGTCGCTGGCGGACTCGCCTTCCAGAGCCTGCCGCCTCATGACTATTACAAGCACCAAGGAATGACTGGTTTGTTGGGGCTTATGGCCATGCTGTCGGGAGATGAGCGGGTGCGTCTGCTCACCGTGCTGGCCTCTTGGGTTTCGCCCGATAGTCGGCGTGATTACTATCGCGTCTTGGTGAAGTTCGTGCCCATCGTTGAGGATCCAAATACGGATGGTTCTGCCGAGGGATGGGGAATTGAATACGGGAGTGGCGGGGACAATCTGGAGGAGCTGATGGCCGAGAGAGTGGATGAAAAAGGGCAGGCCTTGGCCCTCGATTTTTTATGCTCGCAGGCTACGGCATCGCTTCCCGTGGAGGCGGCTCAGGAACTTGTGCGGGTTTTTCGCCCAAAGCGTCACCCTGCCATACGAAGTGCCTTGCGTCGCCTTCTTGAACATCCATCCGCCACCGTGGCTACGGAGGCGGCAACTGCCTTGGCAGAACGTGGTGAGAAAGTTGAAATACCCGCCAAACTTGGTCCGGTGCGCTATCAGCTTACTATCAACGGCCAGCCCTATGCTAACCGCAAGGTGTCGTGGACGGTGCAAAAAAAGGAAGGATCACCTGGCTCCGAAGTCACTACTTCCACTGAGGGCGTCGCCGAGTTGTCGCGTGACTATTTCCTCGATGGCACCGTCGAAGGTGTTGCCCTGCGAAGTGTGGAAATGGCCAATCTCTCACAACCGTGGTTCCGTATTCTCCTACCCGCACCGCCCCCGACCAACGACCTTCATCCGGCGAATGTTGAAACCATGCGGCAAGTACTCCTTTTGGATCTGCCCCGACCGGATGCGGAGTGGATGGGGCAGACCATGGAAATCGTCCTCTGGGGAGCGCAGGATGGCGAAAACCAACGCCTCGGATTTTGGATGCCTGTCAAATTTTCCCTACCCGCCGCACGGGAAATCGTCCTGCCTCAGATTCAGCGCGGCACTTATCGCATGGAAATTCGTATCCCCGGCTTCACCACGTGGAATGACGCTTTCGAGGTCGGTGCTTCCGAAAAAGTGACGCTTCCTTTTCAGCGTGCCCGTGATGTCCGTTTCACGGTTCAGCCCCCGTCCGGTTTGGGCGAGTTTTTCATTATCCCTGAGCTATGGAAGAACGGAAAGCGCGTCTCTACGGATTGGGATTATGAAAAACGCGTGTTTCGAGGTGTTTCCGTGGGTGCTTATACGCTTCATTTGCCTTCCAGTGCTGAGATAAGAAAGACCCATCGCCTCGGGCTTCCCTACGATGCTCCGGAATTTGCCGGCGCGGACATTCCTTTTGAGGTCACTCCCGATAACTTAGAGCCTCTGGATCTTGGTGTCATTCCGCTGGGAAAAATTGATCCCTAATGAACTTGGAGTGACGGATTTTTAACGAAGAGCAGGCGCGTGCTTGCGATTGAGGCGCGACACGGGCACAGTGCGAGAGTGCCCTTGCTTTCCATTCGCAATCTTCACACATGGTTTCCCGTGCTTGGCGGCGTATTTCGGCGACCTGTGGGCGAGATTAAGGCGGTGGATGGGGTGAGTTTTGACATTGAGGCCGGAAAAACCGTGGGACTTGTGGGCGAAAGTGGCAGTGGAAAAACTACCGTAGGACGCACGATTCTTAAACTCACACCGGCAACGTCCGGTCAGGTGCTTTACGAAGGCGAAGATATTTTGCCCATGAGCGAACGAAAGTTTCGCCCCCTGCGCAAAGACATGCAGATGATTTTTCAAGACCCTTTTGGATCGTTGAATCCGCGCATGACCATCCACGCGATTCTTGCGGAGCCGTTGGAAATTCATTTTCCAAAAATGACCAAGGGCGAGCGACGTGAGCGCGTTGTGGAGCTGCTGCGTCAGGTGGGGCTTCCTGCGGAGTCCATGGGGCGTTATCCGCACGAATTTAGCGGAGGGCAACGTCAGCGCATTGGTATTGCCCGCGCTCTTGCGGTGAAGCCGCGCTTCATTGTTTGTGATGAGCCGGTGAGTGCGCTTGATGTGAGTGTCCAAGCGCAGATTGTGAATTTGCTGCAGGATATTCAGGAACAACTTGGCATTGCGTATTTATTCATTGCGCATGATCTCGCGGTAGTGGAGCACGTCAGCGACCATGTGGTGGTCATGCACCATGGACGCATTGTTGAGTCGGCACCGGCGGACGTGATTTATGCGGACCCGCAACATGACTATACGAAAAAACTCTTGGCGGCGGTGCCACGCCTTGCCGCCTGACTTTTTGGAAAATGATGTCCATCCCACGTAAACTTGCCGCTCTTCATTGGCCTCTACTCATCCTCACCGTCTTGCTCGGGATTTTCGGCATCTTTGCCATCTACAGTGCGACATGGATGCGAGAACATTCGTTTTGGAACCGTCAGTTGATATGGTTGCTTGTGGGGTTTGGGCTTTTTCTGGTGGTGTCGCTCACCGATTACCGGTGGATTCGGCGCGGGGCACTACCCTTGTATTTGGCAGGATTGGCGGGCTTGTTGGCCACGCATTTTGTAGGAGAGGAAGTTTATGGGGCGCGAAGTTGGTTGAATTTAGGCTTTTTTAATTTTCAACCCTCGCAACTTGCCATTCTTGCCTCGGTGATGGTGATTGCGACCTTTCTTGCCGATTACGAAAACATGCCGCCCATTTTTCGTATTGCGCTCTGTGGCGTTAT
>JBDHQL010000052.1:0-7947 GCA_039807035.1 Chthoniobacterales bacterium | reverse complement strand
TGCCACCGTCGGGTGTCATGAATCTTGGCGCAACGACTAATCTTCTTCGGTGTCATTTTTTATTGGCGCTATACGGCAGCGCCGCGCACCGAGTGCTCACTCGGTCTTGGGTACAAGCATCTCCTCGGGGCTTCGGGCCATGTAGGGCGGGGTGGTCATGAGCATGATTTTGCCCTTCATTCCTTCGAGTTTGAAAACACGCGGCTCGTCGGATGGCTGGATTTTCACGTCGAAATAATTCGGGCTTTTTCCCTTGGCAAAGTCGTGAAGAACTTTTCCGGCGTCATCGAGGATATTGCCTGCCGGAGCCTCGGAATAACCCGCGATGCGGCCCGCCTTGGCGGGAATGTAAATCCAGCCGCTGTAGGGGACTTCTTTCGCACGGGGCATGCCGTGCAGAACCTGTCTGAAAGGAAATACCAGCGGCGTTCCGGAAGGCCATTTCATTTCGAGATAACTGGTCGGATCAAGAATTTCGACTTTGTGCAACCCGGCCATATTGGGGCGGAGTTTGACGGTGTGCCATTCGCCATCGGCAGCGATTTCCTTCGTGTCCGCGGGCAGATCCAGCACATCGTCCACATGGGTGATTTTGATGTTGATGGGCGGTGCGCCGGGAGGGCGTTTGCCGAAGGAACGCATGGTAAGTTCAAGCTCGCTGTCGGGCTTCTCGGCCAGCCACAGAAGGGTTTGCAGTCCGGTCAATTCGTAGGTTTCCTGCGCGGGGTTGGCGGGGAATTCCGGGCGGACGAGTTCGGAGGAAAACACCACCGGCGTAAATTCCATGCGCAGGGATTCTTTGGCCCGGGTGGTGGCGAGTTTGATGAAAGCATCTTCGGGCAACGGTTGGAATGCCTCGTGCTGGGCGAGCAGCTTTTCGGCGATGGGGGCAACGTCGCTTAGTTCGCCGGTTCGTTTGTTGACGTAAATTCCAATGCGGGTGAAGACGCCGAGGGAGTAGAACATTTGATCCTGACGGTAACGCAGAGCCCATTCGCCAAGGGCGCGGAAGGCTTCGTTGCGTTCGGGGCCGACGGGGGCGTTGCGAAATTCATACATCAGCTCGGAAAAACGGGTGTAGGAGAGAAGTTGGAGGAGGCGGACTCGAACGGCCGGATCCTGATTCTTCTTCAGCGCGGCGAGGAGCGGGTCGTACATGCGGCCAATGAGGTCGGAGGAAAGAAGCGGTTTATTTTTTGGATCAATGACATCGAAAAACTGCCGTACGGTTTCAGCCACGGGGCCGAAGCTCTTGGTGAGGAAGTCGTTTTTGAGTTCTTCGGTGGTAGGGCCATTGGTCGGAGACCACAGGGTGCGGAAGGTGATGTAGGTTCCCAGCCCCATGGCGCCCCAGGCCGCATCGGATTCGGAAATCCAATAGCGGGCACCATCCTTGTAGTACTCGGCGATTTTGTCGTGGGCTTTGTCGGGCGAGAATCCGAGGTAGGTCTGGTTGCCGGGGAGATCCCAACTACCGAAGAAGACATTGGTATAATCGCGGATGCCGAGTTCGGCACCCTTGGCTTTCCATTCGCGCATGAGTTGGGGGACGGTGTAGCCGCCGCGGATGAAGCCGGTGGCCACGTTGACGATGGTGTTGCCATCGAGCTGGAGCGTGGGCGGCGGGCTGTGCAGGTTGTAGGCGTAGAAGGCGACCTTTTTGTCGGGGTATTTGTCTTTGATGGACGCGAGGAGGTCATTGGCCAAATAGACCATCTGGTCGGATGGGGTGCCAATGGGCGAGTTCTCCGGCCAGCCGGCCCCATCGGTCGGGTCAATGGAATAGGTCAAAACCTCCGGACGGTCATCGAAGGCGTCCCGGATGTCCTTGCGGAGAACTTTGCGCAGGTCTTCGTTTTCCACCCGGAACTTCCAGTCGGTGTTCGTTGGCTCGGTCCACGGCTTCTCCTGCTTGCCGGAAATCCATTCGGGGTGTGCGGCAAATTCTCCCGCGTGGCGTGCCGCCATGCGATGCCAGACATGGCCGGAGTTCACCGTGACAGACTGTCCTCGATTCTTGCGCCGCCACTGGGTGTAGTTGCTGTTGATTTTATTGATGCCGAAAATCTTGATGAGTTTTTTGTCGGTTTCGCTGCCATAGAACATATAGCGCGCGGCGAAGCCGGGTTCTTCGACCCTGTCCACGGCGATGGTCAGGTCGGGAATGTTCGGGACGATTTCCCATGCGGGATGCGGAAAAAACTGCCGGTAGCCGATGGTGTGGAGTAGATCGAACACGGCATTCTGCACGGCGCGCTCGGTTTCACCGACGAGGTAAAGCGAGCGATTCTTGGTGACGAGGCGGTAGCGTTCGCCCCATGTGGGAGCCTCGGTTTTGACCGGCTCGTCCAGGATGCCGGGGAGTTGGGCACGGGTGCCGAGAATGATGGCCGGGGTCTGCTGCTTGGCGGTCACTTCAAATTTTGCGCCGGTGATGCGCTCCAGGTAACTATGGAGTTCGTTGGCCAGCTTGAGAATTTCTTCGCTGGACTGCGGGGCAAGAACAATGGGCATCCGGGCTTTGCCGTTTTTGGTCAGAACCACTGGCTTCGGATCAGCGGACAAAGTGGAAAGCGGTAGGCTGGCTGCAAGAGCGAGGAGAAGGAGGCGTGCTTGTGTCATAAAGTGTTGGTGTTTGGGATGCAGCGCGGGGTAAGGCTACGGTGTGGAGTCCTTGGCGGCGAGTTGTAAAAATTCGGCAGCAGTCAGCGGTGACAGGCTTTCAACCCGGGCAATGGCTTCATCGGCTATGGGGAGGAGATCATTTTCCTCCTGCGGGATTTGGGTGAGAATTCCGGAGACATTAAATGTCGAGAAGTCGCGGTAGCGCACGGCCCATTCGGCAAGTCTGCGGTAGGCTTCACTGCGGGCGGAACCCCTGGCGGCCTGGAAGCGGGACATGAGATCCACAAAGCGCGTATAGGCGAGGAGCTGAAGCAGGCGCGCCTCGACGGCGGGGTCTTTATTGGCTTTGAGCGCCTCGACGAGGGGAGGATACATGCGGTTAACCAACGTGGCGGAAGCCACGGGCTTTTTCTTCGGTTCTATGACATCGAAATACTTCCGCACCGAATCCGCGACGGAGCCGAAGCTATTGGTGAGAAAGTCGTTTTTTATTTCCTCCACGGTCGGTCCCTTGACCGGGTCCCACAGGGTGCGCATGGCTGTGAGCGTGCCAAGGCCGATGATGCCCCAGGCGCGATCCAACTCGGCGACCCAATAGCGGGCACCGGCCTGATGGTATTTGCGGATGGATTCCCGCGCTTTTTCCGGGGAAAATCCGTTGTATTTGTCACTGCCGGGGAGGTCCCAGCTTCCGATAAAGACGTTGAGATAATCCCGGATGCCGAGTTCGGCGCCCTTGGCCCTCCACTGCTGCAGGAGTTGATCCACGGAGAAGTCGCCTTTGATGAAGGACGTGGCCACGCTGACGACGGTGTTGCCGTCCAACTTTTTCGACGGTGGCGGGCTGTGCTGGTTGTAGGCGTAGAAGGCGACTTTTTTGTCGGGGTAGGTGTCTTTAAGCGAGGCGACGAGGTCGTTGGCGAGAGCAACCATCTGGTCGGAGGGTGACCCCAGCGTGGAACGATCGGGCCAGCCGCCACCGTCGCTGGGCTCGATGGAATAGGACGCGACCTCGGGTTTGTTAGCAAAGGTATCTGCGGCGTCCTGACGGAAAATTTTCCGAACTTCCTCGTTGTCGAGGCGGAGCTTCCAATCTTTCTCGGCAGGCTTGGCCCAGTTCTCGCCTTGCGTGCCGGTGACCCACTCGGGATGCGCGTCAAATTCCTGCGCGTGACGGGACGCGATCCTCCCCCAATTATGTCCGGTTTGCAGCGGGAGGATGGAATTGGCCCGGTTGCGACGTTGCCAGCGGGTAAATTGCTTGGCTGCATCCGTCGCGTTAAAAAGACCGGCGAGACGTGGGTCGTCTGCGGCTCCGTAAAAAATGTAGCGCGTGGCAAACCCCGGCTCGCCCGTGCGGTCGACGGAAACGCTAATGTCACGCTTTTCCGGAATGATTTCCCAGACCGAATCGGGAAAATAATGGCGGTAGCCCAACGATTCCAGGAGGTCGAAGGCCGCGTTTCGAATGGCCGTGTCGGTTTCTCCGATGAGGTAAAGCGAGCCGCCTTTGGTCAGGATGCGGTAGCGATCTATCCATGTCGGTGCCTCGCCCTTCGTCGGCGCGGGGAGGATGTCGGGAAATTGCTCCCGCGTTCCAAGAAAAATCCCGCGCGCCGGTTTCCCCTCGATCATCACCTCGAAGCTGTTTCTGTCCGCCCCTGTCATCTTGTCGAGGTAACCTTTCAGCTCGGTTGCGAAGTGTTTTATGGTCTGGCTCGCGTCTGGGGAGACTACGATCGGCAACTGTGCCTGCCCGCCCCGAGCTAGGGTCACTTGGTTGGCGGCTTGGACCGAGGTGGCAAGCCCCGTGAGTGCAATCCAAAGTACGAATATGGAGTTAAATAGCGATTTCAAGATGAGGAGAAGCGTAGAGTTGGTGAGAGTTTTGATGAGGAGTCGAGGGATGTAAGACACCAAGCATAGCTCGATTGGATGCATAAGGAAGATTATTTTTGGTTTTTTTTGGTAACACCCCATCATCAGAATTTGGAAGAAAATCGGGGTATCCAACCAGAGGGCATGAGCGTCTCTCCCGTGTCGAAGAGTCAACACCACACCCAAGCCACGCTTTCGCACAATTTAGGCAGTGGTTTTTTTGGATAACGGGCGAGACACCCATTCTCTTCTGGGATATTTTTCTTGGATTTTTTCTCTGAAAGATTCCATGTTTTTTCCCCTTGTTCCTGTTCTCACTTCTCCTCCACGAAGCTAATGATTGGCAATCCGTGGTATCGCGGATGCACGAGGGAAAAACGTTGCCTTGACAGCACTGGCATCCTTGGCGTTTTCAATAGGTATGGAGAGTCGTTGTACGCAGGCGGATATTGCGCAGGCCCTGGGGGTGAGTCAGGCTGCGGTATGTTTGGCAGTGGGCAACGCCCGCTCTGCGCGCCGGAGTCGGCTGAGCAACGAGGTGTGTCAGAAAATCCGTGCCAAGGCTTTGGAAATGGGCTACCGCCCCAACAAGACAGCCCAAATTTTGCGCACAGGCCGCACCACTTCGATCACGATCCTGAACTTTGGCGGCTTTTCGGAACCCAATACTCTGCGCACCTACGAAACCGGACGCCTGGCCAATGAAGCCGGATTCAATTTTGATGTGATAGACGCCTATTGGCACCATGATGACATAGACCGCGTGGTGGAGGGCATTCTCGACAGCCGCCCACTGGCCGTCATCGCCACGGGTGCGCAGCAGGTAGAATTTCCCACGGAGCGCTTGACTCGCGCCGGGATTCACGTGGTGGGCAATGGCATCTCTCTGCCCGGATGCCCATGGATACGTTATGAGGCCTGTGTGGCCATCCGCGAAATCACGGAGACCATGATCGCCGCCGGACGCCGACGGCTCGCGCTGCTGGTGAAAGACACGGACAAAGCTAATCCAAGTTGGCAATTGCAGGAACGACGGCAGGGATTTTTTGATGCGGTCACCGCCGCCGGGGCGACGGTGAGGGAATATCACGCGGGAGCCACCGACTTCGGGTTTTCCGAAAACCATGACAGAGTGGACGCCATCATTATCACCGTCCCTTCGCATGAGCCCTCCTTTCAGGACGCCCAGGGAGGGCACGACCTGACCATGAGCCTCCTGGCTGCCCGCGTGCCACCCGACATGCTTGTTTGCTCGAACGATGCCTTTGCCATCGGTGCCATGAGCGTCTGTTGCCGAAAGCATCTGCGCATCCCGACGGATGTGGCTTTGAGTGGATTCGATAACCTTGCTCTCTCTGCCCATGGCGTGGTGCCGCTCACCACGGTAGAACAGCCCACGGTGGAAATGTGCAAGGCGGCTATTCGCATCATCCAAGAAAAACTTCGCAAGCCCGCCACCCTTTCCCTGCACAACGAAGAATACGTTTTCCCCTGCCGCATTATCTGGCGCGATTCTGCCCCAAAATAACCGACCACCTCGGCTCTCTCTTCATCCCCAAATACCCCCGTACTACCTTCTCCCTTTCTAACGGCTCTTTCCCCTCGAATAAATACCAAAAAAAACCTTTACAACTTACAAGAAATAATAGACAAAAGAGTACCACATGTATGCACCTTAAAGTTTCCACCTATACCCCGCGTTTTTCCACGAAGAGCCAATTTTTACTCATGACTCCCCAAAGCTCCGCCAAACACCGTGCCTTCTCCCTCATGGAGATGCTGATTGTCCTTGGAATTATTGTGGTGCTCACGGCTTTGCTTTTTCCTGCTCTGCAGGTCGTCATCGAACGAGGTCGGAACGCCGTTTGCGTCGGACGCCTCCGTGCGATCGGGGCGGGGCTTCTCCAATATACCACTGACAACAATGGAAAACTTCCCTATGCCTCGATGGGCGGTACCCCGGCACGTTATTGGTTTGATGCACTCAATCCCTATATGGGCATTCCGGAAACCGATTTTAATCGCACCGAGCCCTATCCCTGGCAACTCTGCCCGTCCAAGCCGTTCAATAAGTACCCCGAGAGCAACAACAGGCGGCAGGCGGTCGGCTATGGATGGAACCACCAGCAATTTGGGAATGCCAGGAGCGGTGCCGTCCGGGTAGAGCGGCTACTGAGTGAGGTCACGATACCTTCCCGAACCATCATCATTGCCGATTCGCTGGATATCCCTGACGCTTTGAGCGCGATTCCACCGATCTCCCAAAATCGCCTGCTCTACAGTTGGATTGTTAACCTTCTGGCCAAGCGCCACTCCGATCAGGGCAATTACCTCATGCTCGACGGGCATGTGATGGCTTTTAAAGGGAGTGATATCGTGGCCCCCGCGCCCGGCACCGGTGCTACCATCCCCTGGTGGGGAATCAAGCAAGAATATTAAACCCACAAGCAAGCTCTTATTGCCTCAACTACCTCCCCCAAAACCGTCTATTCCAACCGCCCAAGCTGTCCTATTTCTCTCCCTCGAAAAATCCCAAAAAAATCAAAAAAAACCTTGCCTATTTTTCCCATGCGTGTAATTTACCGCAAGCTACAACTCTCAACCACTATGAACACGCCTACCCACTCCTCGCTGCGTCTCGTTCTCGCAACCCTCGCGCTCCTCGCGCTCGCACTGCCTGCAAGCTTGATGGCGACGGATTATACGGCGACGTTGCCCAATACCAACACCACCGTGTTTTGGACCAACGCCCCTTGGAGTCCGGCGGGAACGCCAGGGAGCGGCGACAATGTGGATATCAAGATGACTTATACTGGAGGTGCCGCGACATTCCGTACGGCTGGGGATCGTACGGTGAATAATTTGACATTGGGAGGAAACGCGACAGCCAATCGGTTCCAATTTTCGGGTGGGACATCAAGTAACAGCGACACCATGACAGTAACCGGAACTCTTTCCATTACGAACCGGGCAGTCTATCTCCAATCCATAAGTACGAATTACGTTTTTACCCTCAACAGCACCAATTTGGTGGTAGATACGGGCAACACAGGGTATTCCTTATTTTTGGGCCTTAGCACCGGACGGGTTAACCTCAATATAGCCGGGAACACAACGGTCAATTCCGGCGGCATCCAAATAGTTCGCGGAGATCAGACCATCAACTTGGGTCATCTGGATTTGACTTCTAGGCCGCTCTACCTTTCCTCCACCAATTTTAACGAAACCGGTGGCACCAACTACACCGTCTCCGTACGCAGCCTGACCGGGGTTTCCGGCAGCACCATTCTCAACGGAGCCCCTACCAACACCCCCAATGTGACTTTGGAAATTCTGGGTGAAAACGCCTCCGAAACCAGCTATGGCGGTGTCATCAGCGATGGCAACGGCACCGTTTCCTTAGTTAAACAAGGCACCGGCACCCAGACCCTCAGCGGCAATAAT